>NZ_JBOFXD010000052.1:0-74508 GCF_051653945.1 Cetobacterium sp. | reverse complement strand
CCAACTGGAATTGTAGCCATAACGGATAGATTTGGTAGATATCATGTACCTGATGAATGGGTATATAGCAAAATGGGTGAGAATTATGAAATTAAATTAGATACAACAACTCTTCCGGAAAATACAGAGGTACTTTCTGAAAATCCTCAGGTAAAAAGAGTTACTCCTCAGGGATTGTCTAAATTTAATTTTAGTATTAGAGGAGTAGATGGCAAAAAAATAGAGGATAAAAATAGAGTATACCTAGATAATGGGGCAATTTGGGTTGTTAATGATTCAATTGAAATTGAACCAGAATTAATGTTAAGTTTACCAGAGAGAGTTATTGTAAAAAATGGTGAGCTAACTGAAAAATTAGATTTTACTATAAAAACTAACTACGGTGATTTTATATCAAAATATGAAATTCAGATTTACTCGCAAGAAGATAATACATTGTCCTTCCCTATTAAAATACACTCAGGTGATAAGGTGTACAATGATATGAAAGTAAGCTTGGATTTTAAGGAGAATAAAAAGCTAGATTTCAAATCTGGAAAACAGTTGAAAGTTAGGCTTAAAGTTTGGGATAAATTTAATAATTATGATAATACTGAAGTAGGGTATATAGATCTTATTTCGAGAAAATCCATTTTAGATTTGTTTAATTATGAAAGTAAAAATGAGGTTTTTTTGCAAGTTCAAAATATACCTTTAAATACTGGAATGGTTAGATTTACTGGAGATGGTTTAAAAGGAATAGAGAAAGTATATATTGGAGAGGATGAGTATGATGTGGATCAAGATTCTTTTGTAATATCTAAATATATGCCAAGCGATACTTATAATATTCCGATAAAGGTTGTGGATCAAGAGGGAAAAGAAAGTGAGTATTCGTTGAGAGTAATATTACCAGAAACATATTACATGGGAACTGGAATTGTAGATTTATCCATTGGTAGAAATTATGTATCAGGGAACAAAGATGTTTTAAATGTAGATAATCCTTTTGGCCCAGAATATTTTGCAGACAATATTTATAATGAGGGTAGAATAGCTTACTACGGAAGAGGAAAATATAAAGATAAATTTAAATTTATTGCTCATATTGATACAAAAGCAAATAGTATAGATGAGATATTTGATAATATTTTAAAAAGAGATAGACAAACATTATTTGAAAGAGTTCAAGATACAGACTACTCATATTATCCGACATATGGAGATAAGTCATATGTTTATAAAGATGTAGAAACAGATGGAAAAGTTTATTTAAAGTTACAATATGAAAAGTCATCAGTTATGTGGGGTAACTACAATACCGGTTTTACAGGAACAACGTATATGCAATATAACAGAAGTTTATATGGAGCTAAAACTAGCTATAAATCCAATGAGACAACAATTTTAGGTGATGAAAAACATACATTAACTGGATTTATATCAGAACCAGACTCTTTGTTTGGACATGATGAGTTCTTGGGAACAGGAGGAAGTTTATATTTTTTAAAAAATGGAGATATATTAAGTGGAACAGAAAAAGTTTGGATAAAAATAGTTAACAGGAATACTGGCCTAACAGAAAAGGTAATTTATCTTCAAGAAGGAAAAGATTACGAATTTGATCATTATCAAGGTAAAATTATACTAAATAAACCTTTAAATGGAGTTCTATCTAATATAGATGGAGATATTATTCAAGGATCTCCAAGTGGAAATTACTATTCATATTTAATTGTAGACTACGAGTATATTTCTACAAACTCTCAAGACATAAATGAAAAAGATTATGGACTTCGTGGAAAAACGTTTATAAATGATTATGTAGGGGTTGGTGGAACATATATTAAAGAGAATAGGGATGGTAAAGACTACACATTAAATGGTGCTGAGATAGTTTTAAAAGCTACTGAGAATACATATTTTAAAGGTGAAATCAGTAAAAGCCAAGGTGTCCAAAGTGAGAACTCATTTATCTCTTTAGATGGAGGATTGAACTTTAAAAAACTCAATGGAAATAATGAAGAAATTTCGGGAAATGCATATAGTTTTGCAGGAGTTTTAAATTTTGCAGATTTAAAGCCTGAAATTTTCTCTCCATATGGAAATGATGTAAGAGCATGGTATGATAAAAAAGATAGTGGGTATTCCTTTGCATCAGATTTAGGTGATAAAGGACTTGAAAGTTATGGAGTAGAAATTAACTTTAGAAATTCAGACAGAGTAAAAACTAAATTAAAATATGAAAATATGGAGAAAAGAGATTATTTAAACTTTTTAGTAGATAAGAAAGAAACAGTTGGAATCCAATTAGAATATTTAATAACAGAAAGAATATCTGCTGGAGCAGCTTTTGAACACGTTGAAGAGTTTAAAGAAAAGGAGCTTGGAAGTGGAGATTTAGTTGGAACTAGAGTTGAATATGAAATTGATGAAAATACAAAAGTTTATACTGAAGGACAATTAACTGTAAATAAAAGTGATAGTTATAAAGAAAACAATTTAATTACTTTTGGAGGGGAGAAAGCTTTAACAGAAAAGTTGATAGTAAATGGAAAAACTAGTTTTGGTAGCAGAGGGAATTACAGTGAAGTTGGAGCTGATTATAATTTAACAAGTGATTATAGTATTTACTTAGGATACAGTATGGATGGTGAAGAGGATATTAATAAGATAACTGGAGGACAAAGAGCTCGTATAACAGATAAAATTAATATCTATCAAGAAAATCAATTTTTAAAAGAATCTGGAAGAGATGGAGCAACTCAATCTTATGGTGCTGATTACGAAGTCTATGAAGATGTAACTTTTGGAGCGTCCTTTCAGCTTGGAGAAATCGAACTTCCTGACAATGAGGGAGAAAGCAAAAGAAAGGGAGTATCTCTATATTCTAGAATAGAGAAAACAGACTTTATATTAAAAAATAAGATAGAGTATAGGGAAGAAAAAGAGCAAGAAAAAATCAGGCAGTATTTGACTACAAATAGTTTTAACTATGTTTATAGTGAAGAGTATACTTTTACTGGAAAGGTAAATTTTGCTTTTACAGATGATGTAGAAAACTCAAAATTTATAGAAAGCAGTATTGGATTCGCTTATAGACCTGTTAAAAATGATAAACTTAACTTTTTATCTAGATATACAGTTATCTTAAATGATAATCCAAAAGATTCGGATGAGTCTAAAGCTTATGTAGTAGAGTTTGAATCTATATATTCATTGACTGAAAGATGGGATTTAGGATTAAAAACTGCATATAGAAAAGAGCAAGATACATACATAAGATCTTCAGAAAGTTCTATAGTTATTAATAATAATTTATATTTAATTGGGCTAAAAGCCAATTATACAATTTTAAATAACTGGGATATATATGGACAATACCACTGGTTAGTGGATGAAGAAGAGGAAGATGTTTCTTCGGGAGCTATAGTTGGAATTTATAAAAATATTCACAAAAATTTAAAATTTGGAGGAGGTTATAATTTTTCAGGATTTAGTGATAATTTAGGGGTAGATGATTATAAATCTCACGGATGGTTTATAAACGCAATAGGAAGATTTTAAACGCAAAAGTTGTAAAGATTAAAATATTAAAGAAGCCAACTAGAACTTTTTTCTAGCTGGCTTCTTTTAAATTAATTATTTAAACTTTCTTCTATTAATTTTTTAGAATCTTGAATTGCTACTTTTGTTTTAACATCTAATGTTTTTATATTTTTAAATCTTTGAGGTTCTTTTATAGCTACATCATGTGCAAAAATTACAACCTTAGCATTTTCAATATCTTTTTGAGTAATTCTATTTACAATACCATTAGCTCCTTGAGTTTCAACTTTTATTTTAACTCCCATTTTTGCAGCAGCTTTTTCAAGAGCTTTAGCAGCTAAGAATGTATGAGCAACTCCAGATGGACAAGACGTTATAGCTAAAACATCAGCTTCTCCTTCACCAGCTACACCTTCATAGTTAAGTTCCTCCATCTCCTCTTCTAAAGTTTCTGGAGCAATAGGTTTTAGAGTATTAACAATTAAAGCTGTAGTTAATGCTCCTAAAATAGTTCCAATTATATATCCAAACTTACCTTCAACAACTGGTAAAACAATCCATCCTCCCCAAGGAGCGTGGTTGATACAGTTCATTAAGAAACCAACAATATTTCCAACAATTCCACCAGCAACTATAGCAGGTAAAACTCTCATAGGGTCAGCAGCGGCAAAAGGAATTGCCCCTTCACTAATTCCAATCAATCCCATTATAGCAGCAGCTTTTCCAGCTTCTTTTTCATCCTTTGTATATTTTTTAGGAGATAAGAATGTAGCTAAAGCCATTCCAAGAGGAGGAGTACAAATAGCTATTCCAACTCCACCCATTAACCAAGGTTGTGTATCAACTTGAGTTTGAGCAAAAAGTGTGGCAACTTTGTTAATAGGTCCACCCATGTCAAAGGCTGTCATTCCACCCAGAATTGCTCCAAGAGCAACTTTACTGCTACCAGCCATACTAGCAAGCCAAACATTCATGCTTGTCATCATAGCGGCTATTGGAATACCAATTCCCCACATTACAATACCACAAACTAAAAATGTTCCAATTAGTGGATAAATAAATATTGACCCTAAAGATTTCATACTATCAGGAAGTTTTATTTTTTTAAGAAGGTTAATAATAAAACCAGCTATGAATCCAACAATGATAGCTCCTAAGAATCCAGTTTTATAGTTTTGAACTGCTATCCATGAACCAATCATTCCTGGAGCTAAACCAGGCTTATCAGCAATAGAGTAAGCAATATATCCACCAAGAACAGCTGTGAAAAGAGTAAGTCCAGCAATACCCATATCAGCCATGTCTTTTAAGAATCCAGTTTCTGGTACAGCACCTTTTCCAGATAACATAACAGCAAGAGATAGTAAAACTCCTCCAGCAACAATAAATGGAATCATATGTGAAGTTCCAAAAAGAAGATGCTCTTTGAGCTTGTTAAGATGAAAATTAAGTGATTTCTTTTCTTCAGTTGTATTTTTAAATTGTGTTTCTTTTTTATTAACAGTTTCATTTTTTTGAGGTACAGATTTGTCATTTTTTAAAATGATATTTAAAAACTCATCTTTGTTTTTAGCACCTCTAAGAGATTCTATAAATCCATCTTCCATAAAAAGAGTTGTAAGATTTGAAAGAACTTCAATGTGTGTTGTCCCTTTTTCTGCATCAGGAATAGCTATTAGAAAAACAAGATCAACTTCATTACTCTCATCAACTGATTCCCAATCTTTAATTTTGTTTTTTAATCTTGCAGCAGCAATCTTTGGAATTTTAACAGAAGCTGATTTTCCGTGAGGAATAGCTAAACCATCTTCTAATCCAGTTGGTGATTTACTCTCTCTAAGTAAAACAGCCTCAAGGAACTCTTTTTTATTTAGAAGAGCACCATTTTGATCAAGTGAATCCACTAACTTTTCGATTACTTCATTTTTATTCAGGCAATCTAAGTCTAAAACAATTAAATTCTTGTCTATTAAATTACTAAAATTCATAAAAACCTCCTAAGTTTTATTTTTTCTTTTATAATATCAGATTAAAAATAAAAAGAATAGAATCATATTTTTTCAAAAAAATATGATTTTTTTTGCCCATATATGTTTTAAAATTAGAAAAAATGTAGAAATTATGATAAAATTATAAAAAAATGAGGGAGGAAAGTGATGACTAAAAGAGAACTAGAAATTCTTAAATATATTACAAAATATAATGGGAAAATTAGTTATAAACTCCTATCAGAATTTTTATACATAAATGAAAGAAGTATAAGATATGATATAGATAAAATAAACGAAATATTAAAAAGTAATAATTATCCTCAAATTGAAAAAATTGAGAAAGGTCAAATCAAATATATAGATTTAGATATTTTAAACAAAGTAATTGATAAATTTGTAAAGTGTATAGATATAACGGAGTATAAGGATGAAATTTTATTGTTTAAAATTTTATTTTTTGAAAGAATAAATCTAAAAAGTATAGAGGATGAGTTTGGAATTAGTAGAACTAGTGTAAAAAACATTTTAAAAGTAGTAAAAGAAAAACTAAAAGTTAACGAATTAAAATTGGAGATTGAAGTTCACAAAGGTTTAGTTTTAGTTGGGGATGAAGAAAATATTAGAAAAGCTCAACTAAAGTTCATATTAACCTATTCGAAAGATATTTATTTTTCAAATATTATTGAACAATACTATGCAGGAGTAGACAAAAGAAAAATAGAAAATTTTCTAAATTTAATAATAGATAATACAAAATATATAATATCAGATGAGCCATATACAAATCTATACCATTATATCCTAATAATGATTGATAGATTGAAAAAAGAGCGTTTTATTTTGGAAGTAGAGAATCAAGTGTTTTTTCAAGGTTTAAAGGAGTATAAAGTAATAAATAGATTTTTAGATATTTTAGAGAAAGAGTTTCAATTAGAGATTAGTTTAAATGAGAAAGTACAATTGACAGATTATTTTTTAGGAAGTCACTGTTATTCAGCTGAAAATAGTAGCTATAAGTTTTGGATAGAGATAGATATAATAGCTAAAAAAATAATTAAGATTTTTTCTGAAAATATGGGAGTTAATCTTTCAAGAGATAAGGCATTATTGAAAGGAATTATCAATCATTTGAAGCCAACTATTCATAGACTAAAAAATAGACAAGTCTTAGAAAATAGTATTTTAAAAGATTTTTTAAAGTTATATAAACCAATATTTGTAGGAACTAAAAAATCCATTAAACCATTGAAAAATTTTATTAATTTAGAAATAACTGAAGATGAAATAGCTTTTTTAGCTATCCATTTTAAAGCTGCTTTAGACAGAGCAAATAAACTTGAAAATAGAAAAAATAATATATTGGTAGTTTGTAGTTCAGGGTATGGAACATCAAAATTATTGTCTCAACAAATCAATGAAAACTTTTCAGTAAATATTGTAGAAGTAATTCCATTTTATAGATTGAAGGATTATGATATATGTAATGTAGACCTTGTAGTAGGAACAATAAATATGGATGAAGTTGAGCTTCAAAAGCCATGTATAACTATAAATACAATTTTATCTAAAGAGGATATAATTCTACTTGAGAATATTGGTTTAAATAAAAGGAAAAATCGAATTTTTTTATCAGATTTGCTAGAAACTTTTAAAAAAAATGGAACAATAAAAAATGAAAATAGCTTAATAAATGATTTATCTCTCTTAATGAATGAAATTTTGATAAATGATATTCATGAGGATGAACCCAAGCTATCTGAGATGTTAGAAGAGATTATTTTGGATGTAGAGTGTCAAAATTGGGAAGAAGCTATTAGGATGTCTGGAAATATAATGGTTGAGAATGAAATCTGTGATATAACTTATATTGAAAATATAGTAGAAAGGGTAAAAGAATTTGGACCATATATGATAATGAATAATAAAGTTGCTCTTCCACATAGTAAAAATATTGGAAATGTATTTAAAAACAAGATGGTTTTAATGAGTTTTAGAAATGATGTACTGTTTCCAGAGGAAACTCCTGTTAAAACTATGTTGACATTTACTTCTCAAGATGAAAATAGTCACTTGGAAGCACTCTCTAATTTTTTAGACCTAGTTAATAACTATAAGTTTTTAGAAAAGTTAGAGAGTAATCCAAGTAAAAAGAAAGTTATTGATATTATAAAAAAATATGAATTTCTATCAAATTTGGGAAAAGCTAAAGACACAAATTAAAGTGTTTTATTTTCTCTACCCATAACTAAAACTAGACTATTTACGAAAAATGCAAGGATTAAAATATAGTTGGCGTTACTACCTCCATATATTTTTCCAAATAATGCAATACATCCGCCAAGTATAATTGCACTTAGAATATAATGTTTTTTAAAACGGTATCCTAGAATTCCAACAAAGCAAGGAATTATGAGAGCACCTGAGTAAACTGATAGAGCTAGAAGCAGTGAACTCAATATAAATTTAAGTTTAAGTGCAACTAAAATACTAAAAATTCCAAATATTCCAATGAAAAATCTTGTAAATTTAATTGATTTTATATTTTTTAAATTTTTAGTAAAAATCTCTGTAAATATAGATGATGCAGTTAATAAGCTTGTATCCGCTGAGGAAATAACAGCTGAAAGTAGTCCAAAATAAAGCAATAAACTTACAGATTTTGGAAGAGTATTTGCAGCAACATGCAGGAGTGGTGACTGCCCTGAAGTTAAATCAGGAAAAGTTCCAGCAGCATAGATACCAATTTTAGCTAGGATAAACGCTAAGGGTATTAAAATAAGAATACTGATGATAATAGATTTTTTAGCGACAGAGCTATCTTTAGCACAAAAAATTCTAGAGTATATATCTGGTCCAACAAAAAATGTGGACGAGTAAGTTAAAACTAAAACTAAAAGATCAGAGTAACTAAATTTTTCATTAAATATATTTGGAGCGGTGTATGTCATATCTATATTTGAGATAAATAAGAAACAGACAGCAACTCCTAGAAGAATGAATAAAAGTTGGATACAATCTGTTTTTATAATGGAGAGTTGTCCACCTAAAATAGTATAAATAATAAAGATAATTCCACATATAACAACAGCATTGGAGTAGCTAATATCGGTAAAAATTCCAATAATTTGAGCAGCTCCCATAATTTGAGCAGCTACAATTCCAATCCACGCTATAGAGATAATAAACGAACTTAAAATTCTAACCTCTTCTCCATAAAAACTTCCTAAAAGCTCAGGAAGATTGAAACCTTTAAATTTTTCAAATTTTTTTATTAGAGGTAAAAGAGCTCCCAATCCTAAGGCACCACAGAGTAAAAGCCAAATTCCAGCCCAACCAGAACTATATGCAAGAGATACACTTCCAAGTACAGCTGAACTACCAAGAATTGTGGCAAGTAGGCTCCCAGTAACTTGGAGAACATTTGCTTCTTTATTCGCTATAAAAAAGTGTGAACTATCTTTAATTTTTTTAAAAGAGTTATATCCAACAGCTAAAATGCCCAAAAAATATAGATTCAAAAATAAGTTTTCTACCATTTAAAATTAACCTCCCCAGAAAGACAATAATCTTTGTTTCTTTCTGATTGTATACAGTATTTTATATATGTTATTATGAAATAAAAAAAATGTCAACTTTATTGTTTTTTTAAAGTTAACATCTAATAATTAATTGGAAAAACACTTCAAAAAAAGTTTTAAATGATGTAGGATATAAAAAAGTCTTATAAGAGGTGGTGTATGAAGAAAAAATATATTTGTTTATCCTTAATTACAATTTTATTAGTAAGTTGTAGCAGTATAGAAAAATCTGAGAATAGAGATAGTTATCAAATACCAGTTGTTCCAGATAAAATAGTAGAAGAGCCTATTATACCGATGTCAACTTTACCTACTAAAGTAAAATCAAAAGCTGTAGATGAGTTTGTTAATTCAAGAGTACTGGAGCATGGGAATTTAAGTTTTTATGCTATGGATGTAGACAGTGGAGCAGTTATCGATAACTATCGAGGAGAGACAGCTTTAACTCCAGCATCTATTTTAAAAATAGTAACTTCAGCAACAGCATTAGAGGTATTAGGTCCTGATACAGTTTTAGAAACTAAAGTTTTATATGATGGAAAGATATCTAAAGATGGAGTTTTAACAGGAAATATATATATTCAAGGAGGAGGAGATCCAACTTTAGGTTCAGATGGAATCTCTATAAATAGAGAGGCGTTTTTAAAAAATTGGACTGAAGAAGTAAAGAAATTAGGAATTAAATCTATTAATGGAAATATAGTTGTGTTAGATGATCTTTTTGGATATGAAGGAATTCCTGGAAAGTGGCTTTGGGAAGATATGGGAACGAATTATGGTCAAGGAACGTACGGAATAAGTGTATTTGATAATCTGTATACTCTCTATTTAAATACAGGTATCTCTGGTCAAAAACCTGAAGTGATAAAAACTAAACCAGAGATTCAAGGGTTGACATTTGATAATCAAAGTATGGTAATGCCTGGGGGAAAAAAGAATATATATGTAAGAGGTATACCTTTAGAAAATAAAAGAAGAATTTTTGGAGTGGTTCCACAAAATAAAAATGGATTGACAATTCAAAGTGATATTCCAGATCCAGGATTATTTTTAGGACAGTATTTTTCGTACTATTTAAAAAGAGAAAATATAAAAGTAAATGGAAATGTCAAAACAGCTAGATTGACGTCACAAAGACCAATAAATCCAAAAGTTATAGCGGTAACTAAATCCCCTCCAATATCTGAAATAGTTAAAGTTTTATTAAGTAGAAGTGATAATCACTATACAGAGCACCTATATCAATTGATAGAGAAAACAAAAGGTGTGAAGATAGAAAAGTTTTGGGAAGAAAAAGGGATTGACGTTCACTCTTTAACTATGAGAGATGGGAGTGGTTTATCTAGAGGAAACACGATTTCAGCAAAACTATTAGTAGAAATTTTATCTTATTCTAAAGATGGATTAGAAAATCTATTACCTGTTGCTGGGAAAGATGGAACAGTAGCTCTATTTTTAAAAAATACACCTTTAGAAGGAAAAGTTAGAGTCAAAAGTGGAAGTATGAGTGGGATACAATCTTATGCAGGGTATGTGGAAAAAAATGGAAGAACATATGCTTTTGCTATTGTAGTTAATCACTGGAATGGAGAGAGAAGCGAATTAAGAAAGAAAATGGAAAATCTATTAAATAGTGTCTTTTAAAGAGGAGAATTTAAAAAATGCCTAGCTAATTAGCTAGGCATTTTTATTATTGAATATCCTGATTTTCAGTATTTTCAGTTGCCTTATTTTCTATTAAACGACTTTCATCATAAGTATAGTCAGTGAAATCAATGTTATAGAAAAGTGCATAGATAACTGGAATAACTCCAAGTGCTAAGAATGTATCTGTAACAAGACCAAATATAAGAACAACTGCTACTGGTTGGAAAAGTGGCCCACCGAAGAAATATAGTGGTAGTAATCCAACTAATGTTGTAGCAACAGTTAGAAAAATAGGTCTAAGTCTTGATTGACAACCGAATACTACAGCGTCTTGATCGCTACGACCAAGATCATCTTTTTCTATGGTCATTTTATCAACTAGAATAATAGCATGGTTAAGAACAACCCCAGCCAGAGCAATAATACCAATCATTGCCATAAATCCTAGGTCACTATTAGTTAATAGTAATCCAATAGCAACTCCTAATATTGAAAGAGGGATAACAAGCATAATAGTTAAACCCTTTCTCATAGAGTTAAACTGTGCAACAACTAGGAAGAACATTCCTAAAATTGCTATTGGAACTTGAGCAAATAAGGCTTGTTGGTTTTCATCAGATGTTTGCATTATACCAGATGAGTAGTATTTAACATCTGGTCCCCATTCTTTAAGTTTTTCATCTAACCAAGGCATAAACTTTTTATTAACTTCAAGAGGAGTAGTCGAATCTTTTATAGCAGCATCAATTTCAATAGAGTAAGCCATATTTCTAGTAGAAACTAAACTATCATAGTACTCTAGAGATATTTTAGCTATCTGTTTTAAAGGAACAGCTTGTCCTTTTGAGTTTACAATTTCAATAGATTGTACAGAGTTTAAATCATCTTTATATTGATCAGTTCCTCTTAAAACTATTGGAATAATAGTACTTTGAGGTGGAGCATCAAAATTTCTATAAACACTAGCATTATATCCTTGAAGAACATATTGTAAATATGTACCGATAGTATCATTAGTAAATCCAGCCATCTGAGCTTTTTCAGTATCTATTTCAATGAATATTTTAGGAACTTCAATTCCCCAATCATCAGATACGGCATAAGTACCATCGAGAGAGGTCAACTTAGTTTTAACCTCCTCAGCAACTTTCTTTAAAAGTTTTATATCCCGTGAAGCAAAAACATATCCTAAATCTTTAGCAAGAGAAACTCCACTACCCAATCCTTTAGAAACAACATCCATATCAGGATATTTATTTAAAAGATATTCATTAATCTCTTGGCTCAGTTTAGGAATTAATCTATAATCTGTAAGATTATACATGATATAAGCATATTCAGGAAGTTGAGTTTGTGGTGAATATCCTGTTGAGAATCTAGGAGCACCTCCACCAATAAATGATCCCCAACTTAAAACTCCAGCTTTCTCGTAAGTTTTTGAAGTTCCACCTGTTGTTAGATAATCCCAAAGTCCTGGAGGAAGTGGCTCTTGAGGACCAGTACTGTAATTTTTTTCAATAAATTTATTTAGATCTTCAACAACTGCTCTTGTTTGATTAACGTCAGTTCCTTTAGGTAGAGTTATATATGTTGACATAACGGGATCGGTTGAACCAGGCATGAAGTTTGATGGAGCAAGGCCAAGTAACCAAATTCCAAAAATAAAAGAGATTGTTGTTAAAATAATTGTAATTTTTTTATTTTTTAAAACTTTAATTAAAATTTCTCTGTATAAAACATAAGCTTTACTATTAAGATTTTGCTTTTCACCAGGCTTTAGTTTTATAAAATCGTAACATAGTAAAGGAATAAAAGTCTGATTAATTAGCCAAGAACTCATAAGAGCTAACGTAACAACAATTGTCAACGGGCCAACATACTCTCCCATGTTCTCTTTATTTAAAATAATTGGAGAAAAAGCCATTATAGTTGTTAATGAACTAACAAATAGTGGAATAGCAAGGGTTCTAGATGATTCTAAACATGCTTCCATCCGAGGTTTTCCTTCCTCTAGCAAAACAGTTATATTTTCAGACATAACAACTGCATTATCAACAAGCATACCAAGTGCTATAATTAGTCCAGCAAGAGTAATTTGGTTAATTCCATAGTTAAACCAGAATAATCCAATAAGAGTAAATGCTATTGATGTTGGAGTCAATGCTGCAACGATTAGTCCAGATCTAAGTCCTAAGAAAATAAGCATTACTAATACAATTGTTGTTACAGCTTGGAATAGGTTAACTATAAAAGCTGTTACATTTGTTTGAACTAAATCTGGAAGATAATAAATCTCTCCAACTTCAAGTCCAATTGGAATAGAATCTCTGAAATTTTTTAAAGTTTCTTGAATACCTTTTCCCATTAATAAAACGTCTTCTCCAGAACCTAATGATATTCCAAGAACAAGTGATTTATTTCCATTAAAATCTATAGAGTATGTTGAAGGATCTTGATAATCTTTATAGATATTAGCAACTTCACTTAAGTAGATGCTAGAGTCGCCATTAGGACTTGTGATTATAGTATCTTTTATATCTTCGATATTTTTAAAATTACCACTAGGAGTTACTTTGAGTCTATTTTTATCAACAACAATATTTCCACCTTTAATAATAACGTTTGAACTATTTAAAGTGTTTATAATATTTTCTAAAGTAAGCCCTGTTTGAGATAAAATTTTATTGTCAATATCTATATATACAGTTTCATTTTGAATACCAGAAATATCTATACTTCCAATTTGAGGAACATTAAATAGTAAAATCTCTTTTAATTGGTAGGCAGTTTCATATAATTCTTCATAAGTATAATTTTCTCCACCAATTGCAAGAAGAGTTCCATAAATATCTCCATAAAATGTATTTATCTGAGGTGTCTGGACCCCTTGAGGAAGGTTAGGAACAACGAATGTATTGATTCTATTTCTAAGTTCTGTCCAAACGGGCTGAATATCTTTGTATTCAGCTTTAATATTGACATAAACATTTGATTGCCCATCTGTATTAGTAGAGTTTACATACCATAACGAATCCATATTTTGTACTTGATCAGCAATTCTTTTACTAACTAAGTCAGCCATCTGTTTAGCTGTGGCTCCAGGCCAATTAGTTGTAATCAGTGCTACTTTTATTGTAAATCCTGGGTCTTGAGCTTTTTCAGATTTATCATAAGACAAATATCCACCAATAAGTAGAACAACTATTAAAAGATAGGTTGTAACTTTATTTTTGATTGCTAGTTCGGTTAATTTCATGGCTATTCAGCTCCTTTTAAAAGTGAAACCTTTTGGTCTTCTAAAAGTACACTACTTCCTTTTGTAACAACATAATCGCCATCTGTCAATCCACTAATGATTTCACTACCTAGTTCTGTAGTGTTTCCCAATGTAACAAGTTGTTTTTTAACTATGCCAATATTATTTTCAAGATTTTTAACAACATAAACATATTTATCCCCATTAGGAGCTGTTAAAATAGCTGTAAGAGGGACTGCAATAACTTTATTAGTATTATCTGTAGTAACAATAACTTTTGCTGTCATACCAACTTTTACAGTGTCTAGAGGATCAACAATTTTAGCTTTAACAGGATAAGTTCCACCATAGCCAACAGAAAGTGTTCCAATATTAGTGATTGTTCCTTTTATACTTAAATTATTAAGAGAAGTTATCTCAATTAGAACCTCTTCCCCTAGTTTTAAATCCCCAATAACAGATTGAGAAACATTAAACTCCACATAACGTTCTCCAAAAGTGTTTAATACAAAAACTACTGTACTAGAAGATACATTTTGATTAACCTCACTTTTTACTTGTCCAATAGTACCATCATTGGGAGCTGTTAACATAGTATAACTCAAATTAACCTTAGCCAAATTAACTGCATCTTCCAGAGCTTTAACTGAAGATATTGCAGATTTATAATTAGCTGTAGCACTATCATAAGAAGCTTTTGAAATACTATTTTCTAAATAAAGTGCCTCAGATCTTTTAAAGTTAGCAGTGGATTCAGCTAAACTTGCATTCCCTTTATCTAAATTGGAAAGTGCTTGTTGATAATTTAACTGGTATTCTATAGGATCTAAAGTAGCTAAAATTTGTCCAGTTTTAACAGTATCACCTAGTTGTGCAATACGGTTATTTATAGTTCCTGAAACTCTAAAGCTTAAGTTTGAAAGAGCTTCAGTATTTACTGTACCTGAGTAAGCACGCTTAACACTATACTCTTTTTTCTCTACTTTTTCATAAACAACTGATTTAATATCTTCTGTAGAACTTAATTTTTCTTTTCCACATGCCAATAATGCCAATAATAGTGTAACTACTAAAAATTTATTTTTCATAATTTATTCCTCCTAATTATCTAACTCTTGTTGAAGTTTAAGCATTAAAACTTTTCTTTCAGATGGGTCCATAGTAAGAGATGACTTACCATAAAGATATTCAAGTTTTAGCGTAGAGTTAATTAGATTAAAATTTTCAATTACATGATTTAACTCTTGACTCAAGGTGTTGTTTTGAGCAGATAAAAAATCAGTTAGCGTAGTTGTTCCTTCTGTATATAGGTTAGTTACGATATCTAAATTTTTCTTAGCTACATCTGAAGATATTTTAGTTGTATAACTTTGTACAAAGTTAGTTAAAAGATTTGTATACGTTTGTAAAACTTCTTGGGCTAATTGATTTTGAGAAGAAAGTTTATTAAACTCAAGTGCTTTTAACTCACTTTTTATAGATTGGCCATTGTAGTAAATTTCGCCACCACTAATAAGAGGTAAACTTACATTAACTCCAGCTTGCCAATATTCATCTGGGAAATCTCCATTTGAATTTTTACCCCAAGGTGTTACCATATTGTTTTTATAGTAATTTCCAGAAGCTGTAACAGTTGGAATATAACGTTCTCTTTCATTGGATACAAGTTCTCTTTCTTTACTTTTAATAGTATTATCAAGTTGTTTTAAAGAGTTTGAGTTTGTTAGAGCACCGCTTACTAAAAACTTCTCTATTTTTTTAGATTTTTCAGAACCAAATGTAAAGTTTTTACCTAAATTTTCACTTAATAAGAAGTATGGGGCAAGTTCATCAAGAGTTTCATAAGTATATGTATTTCCCTCTGGATAGTTCAAAAGGTTATTTAAATAAATCTCTTGAGAACGAATCTCTCCTTTAACACTAGAAATATCTGAAAGAGCTCCAGCCACATTTGATTGTAATCTATACACATCTTGTAATCCACCAGCACCGACATTATAATTAATTTTAGCAACATTTAAAGTTTCTCTTAAAAGATCATAGTTACTTGCTTGGATAGCTAGTTGAGCTTTTAATTGAAGAATATTAACATACGTAGAAGCTACATAATATATAGTAGCTAATTTTTGTTGTTCAAATGCTTTTCTATTAGAATCTAATGATAATTTATCAATATAAACACTTGCATTAATTTGATCGCTAAATATAACCTGTGAAAGCTGTAAATAAGAAGCTACACTATTTGTAGGGTACCCTTGTTTAAAATTAGGAGATCTGTCATCTAAAGCTGAATAATCTGCATTAGCTGACAATTGTGGTAAGCGTTTAGAGTTAGTAACTTTAACATTATAATAACTAGTCATAATATTTTGTCTAATTTGAAGAAGATCCAGGTTAGAATTAAGAGCTCTGTTTACAGCATTTTTAAGTGTTAACCTAGGATTTTCCACTTCAGAAGTATTAACTTGTGATAAATCTTGAAGAAAAATAAGATTAGGATAGATATCAATTTTTGTAGCGACTTCAGAATTTAAATAAATATCCTTAATAGGTGGATAAACTTCAACAATTGTACTCATATCCTTTTTAGTTTTAAAGAACATATAATTTAAAGAAGCTGCTCTTAATCTTTTTCTAAACTCTTTATTTAAGTTCAGACCTGAATAAGCATAAGGTTTTAACTCTTCATTAAAATCAATAAGCAATGAGGGAACTTTTTTATCTATTGAATTTAATAAGTTTTCTTTTGTAGATCTAAGAACATTAACTTTAATTCCAGGAATATTAGTATTTTGAGTAAGTTTTTTTAAATTAATTGAATTCATATTAGAGATCAGTACATCTACTTCTGTGACACCAGTCAACTCTTTAAAAGGCATCAGATAATTATTTAAATCAAGATTACTATAGATATAGTTTAAATTTTTAGGAGTATTATTTCCTTTGTCTCCAAAACCTAAAGGCATAGAGTAAAATTTATTTTGTTGTAAATTAGATATATTTTCTAATGGTGCACAAGTCAATATAAATACTCCATCTATTTTAGGATTTTTATTTAATTTGTCTATACCATCTTGAATATTATGATCTGTCAGATAAAATTTCTCAGTAATTTTTGGTGAAAAATTTGTACCAGCAAAATTTTTATTTAATTCATCTTTAAGAATGTCTAAAGCAGTTTCAGAATATTGTGAATGATTTTCTAAAATAACTCCAACGTCAAGAGTTTTGGCGAATAAAGAAAAATTGAAAATAAAAAGTAAAAGAATTAGTTTTCCCATAAGGACCCTCCCTTAAAAAAATTAGTTGTATCACTATCATATTCTGTTGAAAATAAAAAAATCCTTTTGAAAATAAAAAAAAGAAGTATAAGCATACTTCTTTTAGACCTATAATATATTAAAATTGAAAATTATCTAAATGACTCTTAACATCTTCTATTATATCTTCTACACAATTATCTTCAAAAGGCGATTTCAATTTAGCAACTTTTAATAAATTTAAGAACGACTTTGTTCCACCTTCATGACAAAGATTTAAATAATCTTTCCAGCTTTCCTGATAATTTTTATTCATTTTCTGCCAAAATTGTAATGCACAAATTTGAGCTAAAGTGTAATCTATATAATAAAATGGAACTTCAAATATATGAGCCTGTTGGAACCACCATGTCCCTTTTTCTAAAAATGGATTTTCTGAATAATCACAATGAGGTTTATAAGTTTTTTCTAACTCTCTCCAGATAGATTTTCTTTCGTTTGGAGTTAAGTTTGGATTTTCATAAATTTTATGTTGGAAATGATCAACTAAAACTCCATAAGGTATAAATTTAATAGCACTACTTAAATGTAAATATTTATACTTATTTGTATCCTCTTTAAAGAAATTTTCCATCCAATTCCAAGTAAAGAACTCCATACTCATGGAATGTATTTCAGAGCTTTCATATGTAGCCCATAGTAATTCTGGAATTTCAATCCAACTTGATCTGTAAACTTGAAAAGCATGTCCAGCTTCATGTGTTAAAACGTCAATATCCCCACTTGTTCCATTGAAATTAGAAAAAATAAAAGGCGATTTATAATCTGGAATAAATGTACAATATCCCCCTCCAGCTTTTCCTTTTTTAGTAGTTAGGTCCATTAAATCATTTTCAATCATGAAGTCAATAAATTCAGCAGTTTCAGATGAAAGCTCATGATACATCTTTTTTCCTTGTTCAATAATCCAATTTGAATCTCCTTTAGGAGTTGGATTTCCATCGTTAAACTCAAATTTTTCATCATAATATTTAAGTGTTTCTAACTCTAATCTTAATTTTTGTTTTTCATATAGAGATGAAGCTAGTGGAACAATGCTTTCAACAACTTGTTTTCTAAAAGAATCTACCATTTCAGCATTATAGTCCACTCTATTCATTCTTAAGTAACCAAGTTCTATAAAATTATTAAATCCTAATTTTTCAGCTATTTTAACTCTTATTTTTACAAGATTATCAAATATTTCATCAAATTTATTTTCATTATTAATAAAAAAAGTTGATTTTGCTTCCTGGGCAGCCTTTCTAATAGTTCTATCTTTAGAAAGAATAAAAGGGGTCATACCAGATAAATTTCTTTCTTTTCCATCAAATAAAATTTTAGCAGAAGCTAAAAGTTTTACATACTTAGAAACTTCCCTGTTTTCCTCTTGCAAATCTTCAATAATATCTGGAGAAAATATTTTTAAACTATTCTCCATCAATTTAAAAAGTTGCTCTCCATATTCTATTACTAGGTTATCTTTATTACTATGATTTACCATTATTTCATAAAAGTTAGTATCTAACTCTTGATAAAAAGGGGATATTTCATCCCAATACTCATTTTCATCATCGTAAAATTTATCCTCAGTATTTATAGTGTGTCTAATATTCGCAATACTAGACATCGAGGATATGTTGTTTCTTATAGTATTAATTTCATGAATTAAATTTTTTTGTTCTTGAATATTAACCGAAACTTTTAATTTTTGCATTAGATTTGTCAAAGTTTCTTTAATTAAATCGTAGTTGGGTCTTTCGTATTTAAAATTTTTAAATTTCATAGAATCCTCCTTTATTTATTTTAAAAATAACTCTATTATAGAGGAAAATCCAAATATCATCAACAAAAACATTTTTAAAGGAAATATGTATCTATTATTGTATAAGAACAAAAGTGAATTTTTTGAAAGTGGGGTATGTATATGAAAAATATAGACAAATTAGAAAAGTTAAAAAAATCTTTTGAAAAAAATAAAGACTTGATAACAGATGCTTTATACAAAGATTTAGGAAAAAATTTTGAAGAAAGTAGATTATCAGAGTATTACCCTATTATATCTGAATTTGATTATTTTTTAAAAAATATAGATAAATGGAGTGAACCTGAAAAAATTAAAAGCTTTTTTAACTTTATTGGATGCGGAACAATTATTCAACCAGAACCTTATGGAAAAGTTTTGATTATTTCTCCGTGGAACTACCCGTTCAATTTAACATTTATTCCTTTGATTGGAGCTATCGCAGCAGGAAATGAAGTTGTTTTAAAACCTTCCGAACATTCTAAATTTTCAAGTGAAATAATAAAAAAAATAATTGAAGAAAGTGGAGTTGAAGATATATCGGTATTATTAGGGGATAAAGAAACAACAAAAGAGCTTTTAAATTTAAAATTCGACTATATATTTTTTACTGGTAGTACAAATATTGGAAAAGAGATATATTTAAAAGCAGCTGAAACCTTGACACCAGTGACATTAGAGTTAGGAGGAAAATCACCAGTTATTATCGAGGATGAACACTGTCTAGAAGATGCTGTAGAAAAGATAATCTGGGGGAAATTTTTTAATCGAGGTCAAACATGTGTTGCTCCTGATTATGTCTATCTTCCACTAGGATTAAAAGATAAGTTTGTAGAGTTGGCTAGAGATTATATTAGAAAGAATGGGGATATTCAAGGAAAAATAATAAATAATACACATTTTGAGAGATTAGAAAATCTATTAAATAATCAAAATATAATCTATCAAAATGGGAAAATAGATGATGACAGCAAAAGTAAAGGGATATTCCCTTTTACAATAGTTTTAAATCCTGAAGATAAAGATCCAATTTCTCAAGAGGAGATATTTGGCCCAATTCTTCCTTTGATAGAATATGAAAGTTTAGAAAAAGTTTATTGGGATTTAAGATCGAAACCCTCTCCACTAGCTCTTTATATTTTTAGAAGTGATAAAGGTAATTTATCTACAAAAGGATTAAAAGCTGGTGGTGTATGTATAAACAGTACTATGCTTCAAATTATTGATAAAAGAGTTCCTTTTGGTGGAATAGGTAACAGTGGACTTGGAAAATATCATGGAAAATATACTTTTGATACATTTACTCACTATAAACCAATTTTTGATGGAAGCAGTTTAAAGATATCAATGTTAAGAAAAGTTATAAATTTAATTTTGAATAAAATAAAAAAATAAAATTGAAAATAAATCTAGTGCTTCTTAAGAAAATATTATACAATATATGTGATACTACAGAGATATTTAAGGAGAAAACATGAAAAAAGGATTAATCGCTTTATTTTTAGCAGCAAGTACAGCAGCATTTTCAATGGACGCACATTTAAGATTAGGTGCTATTACAAGTACTGGATCTTATAACAAAGAGGATAAAAGTTTCGAGAGCTACGCTCCAACATTAGGACTAGAGATTACTCAAACTTTACTTTTAGCAGATGTAGGAGTTGGAATTGCGTATAATGGAAAAACTTCAGGAACAGATATTGAAACAGTTCCAGCGTATGGTTTAATAAAAATGAATCTATTCCCAGTTGGAGTAAAACCATATTTAGTTGGAAAAGTTGGAAAAGTTTTATATACTCGTGATAGCGTATCTAACTCTAATCCTGATGGAAAATACTTCTATGGTGCTGGAATAGGTATGGATATATTTGCATTACAAGGTGAAATACTATACTCTGTTACAAAAATAGATGGAGATAAAAGAGGAAATGATAATTTAGAGCAAATTAGCTTTACATTAGGATATAACTTCTTCTAAAATAAAGATACAAAAAAGGGAGTTTTAAAAACTCCCTTTTTTTATGTTAAATATTTTCTAAAGAAAACAAATCCGATAAATATTTTGCCACTCCATTTTCATCATTTGTTAAATCTAATGTATCGAACTCTTTTTTTAAATCTTCAAAACCATTTTTCATCACAAGCCCTTTTCCAGCAACCTTAAGCATCTCGTAGTCATTAAAAGCATCTCCAAAGGCAATTGTATGTTTTAAACTAATGTTTTTTAGTTTAGCTATTGATTCAAGAGCTTTTCCTTTAGATGTTTCAAAGTGAACAATATCAAGGTAGTCCTCTTGAGATATAAATGCATTAACTTCATCATATCTATTAAAGTAAGCTGATAGACGTTTTAACTTTTCACTATCTCTATCCATTAAAACTATCTTTTCAAAAGTATATAAATCAATATTTTCTAAATTTATTTCAATAGGATTTTCAAGTGGATTGTATAGAAAAGTATTAGCTTTTTCTATTGTTCCCTCTCCTATATATACCTGAGTTCCATATGTAGCGAAAAATATACAATCCTCTTTTAAAGATTTTTTTAAAACTTCATTAACTATATTAGGATCCAATGTTCTTTGAAAAATTAGCTCCCCTTTATTGTTATAAATGGTAGTTCCATTATTACAAACAATTTCACCATCCAATTCTAAAGCATCATAAATATGCTTAGCTCCTGTATAACTTCTCCCAGTAGCTATTATAAACTCGATTCCTTTTTCTTTTAATAGAGCAACAACTTTTTTTGTATAATCAGAAACATTTTTATTTTTATCTACTAAAGTTCCATCTAAATCAGAAACTACTAACTTATACATATATTCCTCCTAAACTCTTTTTATAGTTCTTATTATAGTATCAAAAGACTAGAGTTTCAATATTAATATTTTCAAAAGTTATAAAATATGTTAAAATATCATGAAATATGTGTCCAAACATAAAAATCAGAAGTAGAGGAAGTGAAATGGGAAAATCAAAGGTTTTAATTTTATATGAAAGTGAAAATACAAGAATATCTCTTGAGGAATTAGGGTTATATCTATTAGAAGACTATGATTTTGATTTTTTAAGCACTATAGATTATTTAAAAGTTGATTATAAAATTTATGATTTCATAGTATTTGATAACTATAATGATTACATATTTGAGTACTTTAAAGAAAAAACAGACAGAATAATTGTGTCTGTTAATATTTTAAAACAAGAAAGACCTTCAGATTATATAAAAAGAGGTGTAGAGAACTTCTTTCTAAAACCATATTCGTTGAAAGAAATTAGAATGGTTTTAGACCAATTGAAAGAAAACTTTTTAATTAAAGAAGAAGCTGAAGAAAATAGGTTAAAATTTTATACATTATTAAATAACATTCCTTATATGGCTTGGTTTAAAAATAAAAACAGTGAATATATGATTGTGAACAATGAATTTAAAGAACATTGTGGAAAAGATTTTGAAACAATAAAAGGTAAAGGGGATAAATTTGTCTGGGATGATATGATTGGAGAAAATTGTCGTCAATACGATTTAAAGGTTATGACAGAAAGAAAACAACTAGTTTTTGATGAGATAATTCCAGGCAAAAAAGGTTATAAACAGTTTAATATATATAAAGTACCTGTAGTAGATGAAAAGAATAATATTTTAGGAACAATTGGAATTGCTAAAGACATAACAGATTTAAAAAATAAAGATGTAAAATTTGATATTCTTTTAGAAAATATGCCATTTGCTGTATTTACTAAAAATAGAGATGGAGATATTATACAAAGTAATTCAATATTTTATGAACTAACAGATGTGAGTAGATTTTCATGCCTCTCATTAAAAGAGGAAAACTTCTTAGGTGAAGAACATAAGGAAAGTATTGAAATTGAAGATGAAGATGTTATCCATAATAAAAGTAATATATCTTTAGTGAGAACATTAAAAACAAAAATTGGAGAAAAAATAGTTGAAGTTTTCAAATCACCAATTATTGATGTTTCTGGTGAAGTTATAGGTATTGTTTGTACAATGAGAGATGTTACAGAGATGAAAAGTCAGGAAGCTAGAATAAAAAAAATGGCTTATACAGACTCATTGACTGGACTCGCAAATAGAAGAGGGCTATATAACTATGTTGAAAGCCAACTAATTAGAAAGTACTCTGATGTTACTATTATGTTTCTAGATTTAGATAACTTTAAATCTTTAAATGATAGTTTCGGTCATCAACATGGAGATAAAATCTTAGTTGAATTTGGAGAAGATTTACAAAAAATTTGTAGAGATGGATTTGTTTCTAGAATTGGTGGAGATGAGTTTGTAATTATTTGGGAAGGAAAAATGAATAAAGAATTAGCAGTTGAGGTAGCAGAAAAAATTCTCAATCATTTAAGTGGAAAAAAAAGGAAGTTTAATAAGTTATCAGCAAGCATTGGAATTGTTACTGGAAATACTGGAGAGGAAACGATAGATAAATTTTTAACTAAGGGGGATTTAGCACTATATAAGGCTAAAGAACAGGGTAAAAATCAATATGTTTTTTATAATCGTGATTTAGATAAAAAAAGATGTTTAAATGAGGAGATAGAACAAGATTT
The DNA here is from genome assembly GCF_051653945.1 of Cetobacterium sp. Lineage (GTDB taxonomy): Bacteria > Fusobacteriota > Fusobacteriia > Fusobacteriales > Fusobacteriaceae > Cetobacterium_A. Next base: position 50,818 of record NZ_JBOFXD010000052.1, on the reverse strand, counting down.
AAGAAATGCTTTAGACAAAGACGAGCTTGAACTCTATTATCAACCTCAATATACATGTAGTAAAGAACTTGTGGGATTAGAAGCACTACTTAGATGGAATAATGATAAGTATAGAAAAATTCCTATAGTAGAGATTATAAATATTATGGAAAAGTCTACTCTAATAGATGAAATAGGAGCGTTTATAATAAAAACTGCTTTTTCCTTCGCAAAAAAGATTAATGAAAATAGAGAAAAGAAAGTAATAGTTTCTGTTAATATCTCAGCGGTTCAAATAATGAAACATAACTTTGTTAGAACTATTAAAAAAATTATAACTGAAACAGAAGTTAATCCTAGCTACATTGGAATAGAGATTACTGAAACGGTATTACTACAAAATATAGAAGAAAATATTCTAAAAATAAAAGAACTTAAAGATATTGGAATTAAAATATCTTTAGATGATTTTGGAACTGGATACTCTTCATTTAGCTATCTTGTAAAAATACCTCTTTCTAATATTAAAATTGATAAGAGTTTTATTTGGGGTATGAAAGATAGCGAAGAATACAGAACTTTAGTTAAGCTTTGTATAGATACTGCTAATGCTTTAAATTTAAAGGTTATTGCAGAGGGGGTTGAAACAGTAGAGGATTTAGGATTATTAAAATCTATGAAGGTTGACTTTATTCAAGGATACCTTTTTTCTAAACCACTACCAAAGCATATAATAGAAGCAACTGTATTACAATAGGAAATTAGTTAGAAGAGTATAAGTATAAAACTTTTACTCTTTTTTTTTCGTCAAAAACTTTAGGGGTTTTAATAAAAACGCCGTATAATAAATTATAATGTTAAATAAAATTTAGGAGGAAAGTATGGAAAGAATTAATACTTTAAAAAATGAGATTTCTAAAAAGGTAATTGGACAAAAGGACATGGTCGAAAAAATTCTTATAGGAATCCTAACAGGAAACCATATTCTATTAGAGGGTCTTCCTGGATTAGCAAAATCATTAACAGTAAACACAATAGCAGAAACTTTAGGATTGAGTTTTTCAAGAATTCAATTTACACCAGATTTATTGCCAAGTGATATTGTGGGAACAGAGATGTACAATGAAAAGACTGGAGATTTTAGTGTAAAAAAAGGCCCTATATTTGCCAATATAGTTTTAGCTGATGAAATAAACAGAGCTCCAGCTAAAGTTCAATCAGCTCTTTTAGAAGCTATGCAAGAGAAACAAGTTACAATTGCTAGTGAAACATTTAAATTAGATAAACCATTTATAGTTTTAGCAACTCAAAACCCAATAGAGCAAGATGGGACATACCCACTGCCAGAAGCACAACAAGATAGATTTTTAATGAAAGTAAAAATAGAGTATCCAACATATGAAGAGGAGATGGAAATACTTGATTTATTGACAGGGGAAAGAGAGTTCTCAGATATTCCAATAAATACAATTGTATCTCTACAGGATTTAGAAGAGATAAAAGAAACAATTAAAAAAGTTACTATAGATCAAAAGTTAAAAAAATATATTTTGGATATTGTATTTAAGACTAGAGAACATTCTGATTATATAGCCTGTGGAGCTTCTCCTAGAGCTAGTATAAGTCTAGTTATAGCGTCTAAAGCTGCTGCATTTTTAGATGGAAGAGATTTTGTAATGCCACAGGATATAAAAAAAGTTATTTATGATGTTTTACGTCACAGACTTATTTTAACATACGAAGCTGAAGCAGAGGATAAAAAGGTAGAAGATATAATAAACGATATACTAAAAACAGTTATTTTACCATAAGGAGAGGCTATGGATAATAAATTAGAGAGTAAAAAGGAACTTTTAAAAAAGATAAAGAATATAGAAATAAAAGCTACTATTTTATCTGACAATATTTTTGCAGGACAATATCAATCTTGTTTAAAAGGAAATGGAATGGAGTTCTCTGATATTAGAAGATATGCTCCAGGAGATGATGTAAAAAAAATAGATTGGAAGGTTACTGCTAAACAAAGAAAGGCATATGTAAAAGAGTTTGTGGAGGAGAGAGAGCTTTCTGTTTTTTTATTAGTTGATATATCCGCATCTAATAGATTTAAAGAGAAGTTAGATCTTATAACAGAATTAGTTGGAAGCTTGGCATTTAGTGCCAATAAAAATGGGGATAGAGTAGGAGCACTATTTTTTTCTAATCAAATTGAAAGGGTTGTTCCGTTGAAAAAAGGAAAAAAACATACACTGTCTATAATTGAAAATCTATTGACAATTAATCCTAAAGGAGATAAAACAGATATTGCTATGGTTTTAAGATACTTTGGAAAAGTTTTTAAAAGAAGATCAGTTATCTTCCTAATATCAGACTTTTTAGATACTAACTATGAAAAAGAGTTAAAAATACTATCTCAGCGACATGAAATTATACCAGTAAGAATTGGCGATAAAAAATATGAATCACTCCCTATTGGAGCTATTTTCACTTTAGAAGATGCTGAAACTGGGGAACAAATAGTTATTGAAAATTATAAAGGGAATAGTAGCGATATAAATATAAATAATATTTCCAATGGAATAAATTTATATGTTGGAGAGGATTATGTAAAAGAGATTTCAAAATTTTTTAATAGAGGGAGAGTGCGATGAAAAAAATAGCTATTGGTATTTTTCTTTTACTTTCTCTACTATCTTTTAGTAAAGAATACAATATAGGAGATAAAATTACTCTAAAACTAGAGGGAGCTATTAATAAAAGTGAAATTGAAAAAGCTTTAAAAGATTATAAAATATCATCCTTAGAAAAAGAGAAAGATGGTTCTTATATTGTAACATTTACTATATATAAAGTTGGAGAAAATGAAATTCAAATTGGAGATAAAAAATTAAAAATAGATGTCGTTTCAACAATAGAATCTTTTGAAAAAGAGATTTACGAAGCTCTTTCAAATCCTAATAATACATATATAGAAACTGATTATCCTCATATGGGAATTTTAGCAACTATAGCAGGAGTAATTGCAGTTATAACAGCATTTTTTATGCATTTAGTAGATAGAGCTAAAGACCCATATATTATATTTAAAAAAGGGATTTCTAAAGTCAATGAATCTAACTGGAGAGAGAAAATTAGTCTAGAACTTCGTAGATATATCGATAATATGTATGGAACTAATTTTTTAGGAGGAGAATACAAAATTGTTTACCCTCTAACAGAAGAGGATATTGATTTTATTAAAAATATGGATTATTTAAAATTTGCCCCTAATAGAGAGGGGGACTATTTAGAATATAAAAATAGAACCTTTGAAATAGTAGAGAGATTAAGAAAGGAGAAAAAGAACAGTGTATAACTTTAAGATGCCATATATATTAGTACTGATTCCAATAGTTACCTATCTTTTTTTTAGAAAAAGATCTCAAGGTGCTATCAAGGTTCCAGGGATACAAATTATCAAAAAATATTCAAAGGGAAGTAAAAAACATCTTTTAGGACGAATTTTTATGTATTTATCTACTGTATTTATGATTTTAGCTTTGGCTCGTCCTCAGCTTACAACAGAGGGTAAAGTTATAAAAAAAGATGGAATAGATATAGCCATAGCCTTAGATCTTTCTAAATCTATGGAAGCTAGAGATTTTAACCCCAATAGACTAGAAAAATCTAAAGAGTTACTAAAAGAGTTCGTTGATAAAAGACCAAATGATAGATTATCTTTAGTTGTGTTTGGAGGAGAGGCTTACACAAAGGTCCCATTGACATTTGACCATAGTGTATTAAAAAATATGATTTCAAATATAACAACTGATGATATAACAAGTAACAATAGAACTGCTATTGGTATGGGATTAGGAGTAGCATTAAATAGATTAAAGGACTCTGATTCAAAATCTAAAGTTATCATATTGATGACAGATGGTGAAAATAACTCTGGGGAAATGAGTCCTATAGGAGCTGCTGAAGTAGCTAAAGAGTTAGGAATAAAAGTTTATACTATTGGAATTGGAGCTAAAGAGATTGCAATTCCAGGATTTTTTGGAACTTCATATATTGAAAATAAAGAACTTGATGAAAATCTTTTAAATCTTATTGCAGAAAAAACAAATGGAAAATATTTTAGAGCTAGTGATTCGAAAGAGTTCCAAAATATTTTTAACGAAATAAATAACCTAGAAAAAAGTAAAATAGATAGTAGAAGTATCTATGATATTACGGAATATTTTGAAGAGTTATTAAAAATTGCCTTAGTTTTATTATTATTAGGTGTATTTTTCGAATATTTTAAATATATAAGAATACCTTAGGAGGGATAGTTATGGAGTTTGGAAACACAGCTAGTATTAAATTTATAGTTATCCCTATTTTAACTATTTTATTTTTAATATTAGGAGTAAGAAAAAGAGAGAAAATATTAGAGAGAATAGGTTGGAAAAAGGATACTATGGTTATGATTGTTAAAACACTTTTTCTTTCTCTAGGTGGAATTTTACTGTTTATAGCACTGCTTTCGCCACAAAAGTTAAAAGATGAAGAAAAAATTGAGGTTCAAGGAAGTGACCTATATGTTCTGATGGATATATCTAAGTCTATGTTGGCTGAAGATACTTATCCAAATAGACTGGAAATAAGTAAAAAAGAGTTAAAAGAGATTTTAAATAATCTAAAAGGGGATCGTGTTGGAATTATTCCATTTTCTGATAGTGCCTATGTTCAGATGCCTTTAACTGATGATTATTTTATGGCAATAAATTATATTGATGCTATAGATAGTAAGCTTATTTCAGGTGGTGGAACAGAGCTTTTAGAAGCTTTAAAATTAGCAAATAACTCTTTTGAAAAAACAGATGCAAAAGATAAAAATGTTATTATTTTTTCAGATGGTGGAGAGAGAAATCCTGAAATTTTAAAGTATGTTAAAGATAATCACATTAAGACTTTTATCTTTGGAGTTGGAACTGATGAAGGAAGCGTAATTCCAATAGATAACGGATTTATAAAAGATAACAGTGGGAATATAGTTGTATCTAAATTGAATAATGATTTTTTAAAAGAGTTAGCTAGAGAGAGTGGTGGACAATATTATTCTTTAAATAACTTGAATACAGGCAATTATAAAAAATTAATTGCTGATATTGGTAAATTAGATAAAACCTCTCAAAGAGATGAAAAATTAAATATTTATGAACAGTATTATCAATATCCACTAGGAGCAGGGCTTTTATTGATACTTATTGGATATTTTTTAAGAAGAAAAGAGAAGGAGGGGGAGTATGTTTAAAAAAATATTAGTTCTTCTTCTGGGAGTATCTTTAATTATATTTGGGATTCTAAGATTAAAAAGAGATAAAGCAATTGAAGAACCTGGATATTTAAAGTTTGTAAATGGGAATTCATTAGTAAAAGAAAATAAAACTAAAGAAGCTTTAGAAGAGTATAAACTAGCTATGGATACCAATGAAGATATAAATATAAAAAAGAATTTTGAAATTATTAAAAATAAAGTTGAAGAGGAAAAACAAAATCAACAACAAGATAATCAGCAAAATCAAGAAAATAAAAATGATTCACAAGATAACGATAAGCAAAATGATCAGAAAAATAATGAACAAAATAATAAAGATGAAAATCAAAAGAATAATGAGAATCAACAACAAAACCAACAAAATCAGCAAGAGAATCAAGAGAATAAAAGTGACTCACAAAATAATGAGCAAAGCAAAGGAAGTGCTCCAAAAGAGTTAACTCCAGAGGAGAAAGCTGTGAAGCAAAAAGAAGAGGAGTTAAGAAGTATTATGCAAAGACTTGAAGGAAACGAAAAACAAGCTTTTAAAAATAATGAGAGAGTTTTAAACATAAGCGAAAATAAAAATAGTGAAAATAGATGGTAGAGGAGAGCAGAATGAAAAAAATTAATTTATTTTTAATGATGTTAATGCTTTGTAAATTAACTTTTTCTGAATTAATATTAAACTCTTCTAATTTATCTCCTTCAAAATATGAAGTTTTTAATTTAGAAGTTTCATTTGTAAATGAAGATAAAGAAAGATACAAAATAGATGGTTTGGAAAATTTTGATGTTTTATCTAAAGGTTCTAGTAACAGCTACAATGTAATAAATGGAAAAACAACATCAGTTAAGAGTGATGTTTATAGATTAAAACCAAAGAAAGATGGGGAGTTTACACTAAAAGTTATCACTGAAAAAGGTAATGAAAAAGCTCTTCTAATAGATGTAAGAGAGAGTAAGCAACTAGATAAAGTTATGGAAGATAGATTTACTTTACAAGTAGATATACCTAAAAAAAGTTATTATTTTGGGGAAAAAATACCTTTTCAAGAGAATTTTATAAGCAGTGTCAATATTAGTTCTTTTTCTCAAGTTAAAGCACCAAACTTCCAAGATTTTTCAGTAAAAGATGTCACTAAATATAATAACAATAGTTATATCCAAAATCAGATAGAGTATAATGGGAAACAAGCCATTGAACTTAATATATTTAAAGGAATCTTACAAGCTAATAGTAGTGGAGAAAAAAATATTATAACAAGTGAAGTTAAAGTTGGAGAACCAACAAGAGATTTTTTCTACGAAAATACAACTTTAGTTGGTGGAGATAATTTGAAAATAGATATTAAACCACTACCTGTAGATACACCTAAAAATTTTAAAGATATTGTCGGAACTCTTGCTTATAAAGAGAATTGGAAAAATAAAGAGGTCAATATTGGACAAGCTATCACTTTAAATCTGACTCTATCAGGTAGTGGGAATCTAGCTTTACTCGAAAATTTGCCTATTGAAAACCAAAACGATTTTAATATTTTTCAAAGCGTTAAAAATTATAGTGAAGAGATTAAGGGTGAGAGCTATTATAATGAAAAAACTTTCGAAGTAGCATTTATTCCTAAAAATGGGGGTATTGAAAAAACTCCAGAAATAGTTATCCCATATTTTAATACTGAAACTGAAAAATATGAAAATTTAATAATTCCATCACAAGAAATAAAAGTTACAGGAGAAAAACTTCAAATAGATAACTCGTCTAACAATGGACCTATACAAAAAAATATGGAAAATAATAACTCAGTAAATAAGGATGAAATTACTTCCTCTGGAAAATTAACTAATAATTTACAAGAAATTAATATAAAACTTCTTGAAACAGAGAAAACTTCAGCTAAAAATATCTATAAATTAGCTTTTGGAATTGTTTCACTTCTATGTTTGCTAGAATTAATTTCAATAATATACCTTATCTTTGATAGAAAGAAGTATAAAAACTCTAAAAAAAGATAAATTATTAATTATAAAAAATAATTTTTTATAAAAAAATGAAAGAGCTATTCCAAAGTTAAAAAATATTGGAATTGCTCTTTTTTATAAACTTATTTATTTTTTTTCATAAATTTTTGAAAATGATTGCTTTGAGAATCTTTGTTAACCAGATTTTCTTTTGTTTTTCCAGATTTTTTTGAATCGGACTTATTTTCCAAAGATCCTACTTTGAAATATTTAGGAAATTTTTCATAAATATTTTTTTGTACTTTTGAGTAATCAGTTCCGTCGCCAATAACAAACTCTTCATAAACCTCATCTTCATCATCAACGTAAATAGTAATCTCTAGTAAATCGTTTTTCTTTGTTTTTATAAGATTAAAATCTTTTATATTTTCAATTAAAAACTCATCAGCTTCGTCGTCAACTTTATTTAATACAACTAACTCCCCATCTAATTTTTTTGCTAATTTAATATATCCATCTAAAATTTCAATTAACATCTCTCTTGTAACATTATACATAGCTAAAAACCTCCTTATTATATGTTTTATACCATATTATTATCTCATATTTTATAGAAACTTACAATATTCTCAATATTACTTCAGATAACAATTATTTTAAAATAATAAAACTTCAGATAAGAGGCATTATATGTAGTTTTGTAAGTTTATATTATTAACATTTATTATTATTTATACAAATAAATAATTTGCTATAATTTAACGAAGATAAATCATAGACCTAGTTTTATTATTTTAAAATATAAGCACTCAAAAACAAAAAAGTTGACAAATTTAGTGAAATATAGTACAATAATCTGTATTTTTATCACTGATATAATCCTAAAATATGGTTAGGAGTTTCTACAAGCCACCGTAAACGGCTTATTATTAGGAGGACTAATGGAAAACATTAAACAAAAGAATAATGGTGTGCTAAGGGCTATTGATTCTTATTTTCAACTTAGCCAATACAACACTACAATTTCAACAGAAATAACTGCTGGAATTACAACTTTTATGACGATGGCATATATTTTAATTGTTCAACCCCTATTCATGAGTGCTGCGGGGATGGATGTTAAAGCTGTTACTATTGTAACTGCTCTATTGTCAGCTACCTTTTCTATTGTTATGGGTCTTTATACAAATAGACCTTTTGCTATGGCACCAGCTATGGGAGGAAATGCATTTTTTGCCTATACTTTAGTTGCTGGAGGAATGGTTAATTGGCAAACTGCTATGGGAATGGTATTTTTATCTGGAATAGGATTCTTAGTTCTTACAGTTTTTGGATTGAGAGGACTTATTGTAGAAGCAATTCCTAAAAACTTAAAGTTTGCTATAGGAGTAGCTGTTGGTTTCTTTATAGCTATGGTAGGATTTAAAAATGGTCAGATTATGACAATTTCAAATGGAACTATATCTATGGGAAGTATTTATAATCCAAATACTATACTATCTTTAATCGGACTTTTTGTTACAATTGCTCTTGTTTTGAATAAAGTTAGAGGTGGAGTTTTAATCGGTATAGTAATTACTACACTGCTTGGAATTCCTATGGGAATAACTCAGATACCTGAAAGCTTTTTCTCTATGCCACCATCTATATCTAGCATAGCTTTTAAACTTGATATAATGGGAGCATTAAAATTTGCATTTTTACCTTTAATATTCACATTTTTCGTAGGAGATTTCTTCTGTACTCTAGGAACTTTACTAGGAGTTTCAGCTCAAGCTGGACTTTTAGATGAAAGTGGTAATCTACCAGAAGTTGATAAACCTTTCCTAGTTGATTCTATCGCTACTATTGTTGGAGCTCTATTTGGATCTACAACAATAACAACATTTTTAGAGTCAGCAGCTGGAGTTGAAGAGGGAGGAAGAACAGGGTTAACTGCAATATCTACAGGAGTTTGTTTTATATTTACAATTTTCTTAACACCAATTGTTTATATAATTCCATCTGCTGCAACAGCACCAGCCTTAATTTTTATAGGTATCCTTATGATGACAAGTATGAAGTTTATCGATATGGACGATATGACTGAATTTGTTCCAGCTGTTATAACAGTTATGTTTACTGTATTTACAGATAACATGGCATCTGGAATGAGTATGGGTATTATATCTCATGTAATTATAAAGATACTAACTGGAAGGTATAAAGAGTTAAATATTCCTGTGTTAGTTTTAACACTACCACTACTAGGATATTTTATATTCTTATAAAAAATAATCAAATATCAGATTGAATAAAATTACAAAAGCTGAAGAATAAAAAATCTTCAGCTTTTTTTTATTTCCATTTATTTTATAATACCTTTACTTACAAGGAACTTATTAATAATATTTTCAATAGGTTCATTTCCTTCAATTGCTAATAAATTTAGTTCTTGCATCTCATCTTCATTTAATGCTCCTACAAGAGAGTCTAATGCTTTCATAACAGCTCCCTTTGTATCTTCAAACCCTTTTCTCATTGTAACTACAACTTCATAGGGTGGAAAAAACTTTAAATCATCTTCTAAAAGAAGTAGTTTGTGCTTTGCTATTAATCCATCTGTAGAATAAACTAAAGCAACTTCAATTTTATCTGAAACTAAAGAGTTAATAACCAATCCTTGATCCATAGATAAAATACTTTTAAATCTTATATTATAAGCTTTTTGTACTCCTAAAAGACCATCTTCTCTCTCCATAAACTCATGAGGACCACTTAAAACCATATTATTTGCATATCTTTTTAAATCACTAATAGTTTTTATTCCATACTTTTGAGCTACTTCTGGCTTCATAGCAAAAGCATATGTATTTTCAAACCCCATAGGTTCTCTAATATCTAAATTGTGATCTACTAAATATTCAGATTTTATAATATCAAATACAGTTTTAGCATCTGCCTTCTCTTTCTTTCCTAAATAAGCAGCATATGCTACACCTGTATACTCAGGATATACATCAATATCTCCACTTTTAATAGCTTCAAATATAACTGTTCCTGTTCCAAGCTCGACTGTTTTTACTTTATAATCAGTTTTAGCTTCTATAACTTGAGACATCATTACACCTAAAATTCTTTGTTCGTTGTAATTTTTATGCCCCACAACAATTGTTGGAATACCTCTATTTTTATTATTTTCATATATTCTAAACCCAATTCCTAATATTAAAATAGCCATAACTATTTTTAAGATTTTTATATTTTTCTTTTTTTCTTTTGGATTTGTTAACATCCCACTAGGAGTCAATACTTTTTCCAAAACTCCTAAAAAATAGTTTGCTACAAAAGCTAAGATAGCAGTTGGAATAGCCCCTGTTAAAACTAAATTGTTATTACTTGTAGATATTCCTCTAAATATAAGTTCTCCTAATCCACCAGCTCCAATTAGAGCTGCAATTGTAGCTGTACCTATTGTAGCAACAGTTGAAATTCTAATTCCACCCATTATAACTGCTACGGCAATTGGTAGCTTAACCTTAGTTAAAACTTGGAAATTAGTCATTCCCATACCTATAGCAGCTTGAATTGTAGATTTATCTACACCTTTTATTCCAATATATGTATTTGTTATAATTGGCAGTAGAGAATATAAAAAAAGTACAAATACCGCGGGCTTTATTCCGATTCCCATAATAGGAATTATCAGACCAAATAATGCTAAACTAGGTACTGTTTGAAATATTCCAGCTATAGTTAAAACCACTTTAGAAAGTCTTTCACTTCTAATTATAAAAATCCCTATTGGAACCCCTATTATAATTGCTATAGCCACAGCAAGACCTGTTATCTCAATATGCTGCATGAGTGCAATGTGAACCTCAGGCAGTTTTTCAATAAAATATTTTATAAATGAGTTCATACAACATCACCCATCCCTAAAGACTCCTCTTCAACTTCAGGAGATGGAGCTATTTTACTAATAGCATTAACCAATCCTAAATTTGTTATAACTCCTGTCAATCTACTTCTATCATCAACAACAGGTATAACTTTTGCGTTTATACTGGACATTTTATTTAAAACATCCAGTAAATTACTATCTTTATCTATAGTAGTAAAATCTTTATCCATAATATCTCTTACTCTTAAAATGTTATTCTCCATAGCATATATCAAATTTTTTCTAAATATTATTCCAATAGGTTCGCTGCATCTTCCCCCCTCTGTTTCAGTAACAATAAGAAAATCTGTATCATGAGTTTTCAAAAGATTAAAAGCTCTAGAAATATTACTTCTTTTTTCAATTGTCCAATAGTGTTTAGACATTATATCGGAAACAAGGAGTTTTTTAGGAGTTTTCCAAATTCTATCCCTACCTATAAATTGCTCTATATATTCTGAGGCAGGTCTTTTTAAAATCTCATCTGGAGTATCAAATTGTAAAATCTCTCCATCTTTTAAAAATGCTATTCTCTCTCCTAACTTTATAGCTTCATCCATATCATGAGTAACAAATATAATTGTTTTACCCAACTCTTTTTGGAGTTTTAAAACTTCATCTTGAATACTTTCTCTAGTTATCGGATCTAATGCAGAAAAAGGTTCGTCCATTAAAATTATATCTGGATTTGTAGCTAAAGCTCTAGCTATACCAACTCTTTGCTTTTGACCTCCAGATACTTCATGGGGATATTTTTCATAGTATATTTCAGGATCAAGATTTAAAAGATTTAATAATTCATAAGCTCTATCTTTTCTTCTTTCTTTTTCCCATTTTAAAAGTTTAGGAACGAGCTCTATATTTTCACCAATAGTCATATGAGGCATAAGTCCCTCTTTTTGTATAACATATCCTATTCTTCTTCGAAGAGTTATCGGATTAACTTTACTTATATCTTCTCCATCTATAAGTACAACACCACTTGACGGATCAATAAGTCTATTTATTAGTTTCATCGTTGTTGTTTTCCCACAACCTGATTCACCAATTAAAACGACAAACTCTCCAGTTTTTATTTTAAAATCTATATTTTTTAAAATAAGTGTTCTTTTATCATAAGATTTTGTAACTTTTTTAAACTCAATCATACATAACCACCTCAAAATATAAATTTTTGTAAAATAAAACCCACTACAGTGTTTATACTTAACAATCCTATTTTTCCTTTTTTCCTTTTTTCCTTTTTTTATTTAAGAATTTTTTAATAATTTTTTATATGTAGAGTTTATACCTATCGCACCTAAAGGAGCCGTTATTAATACACTTAAAATGGCTATAGCTTGCATAACTTCTCCTCCTACAACTCCCATTTGTAACGGTATCCCTGCTTTCGCTGATTGAACAGTTGCTTTAGGAAGATACGCAATAACACAAAATAATCTTTCTTTATATGTTAAATTAGTTCCAATTAGAGCGATTAAAACACCTATTGATCTTATAGATAAAGAATATGTTAATATTGTTAGTCCAATAAAAAAGTATCCTCCAACTAATGCTGGATTTATTGCCATTCCTACAAATGTAAATAGATATATTTTTCCATATTTCCATATTTCATTCATCCCCTTATGAATCTCTCGATACTTTTCCCCTTCATAATAACGAATAAAAAATCCTAGCGACATTATTGTCAATAGTGAGTTATACAATGAAAAGTGGAACTTATTTTCTATAAACCTAAGAGTTAAACACATTGTAAAAACCATAGCTATCTTTATTTTATTATTATTTATTTTTAAATAACTATATTTTCCAGCTAATCCCACTAACCAACCGATTATTAAACTAACTACAATCGATACTGGTATAAGGAATATCTGAATTTTTAAATCAAAAGTTCCGCCATCTAATTTTTGAAAATATATTGCTAAAAAAGATGTAAACAGTGTTATAGATATTGTATCATCAGCAGATGCTCCCACTAATAACAGCTGTGGAATAGATTTTTTTTGTCCAATATTTTTATCTATCAAACTTACCATAGATGGAATTAAAACTGCTGGACTAACAGCAGCTATAATAAACCCTAAAATAGCCCCTTGAATGAAGGTAAAATCTAAAAAAATAGTTGATAAATATGCTATAGCAAATCCCTCTAAAGTTGCAGGAATAATACTTAACAGTATTGCTGGACGACCAATCTTTTTTATTTGATCTGCTCCTATGCCAAGTCCTCCAATAAATAAAACAATTATCAAAGCTATATCTTTTAAAATCGGTGCTAAATCAAGTGCTAATTCTGGTGTTTTATTTAATCCATATGGTCCAATTAAAGCTCCTGCAATCATCATCCCAATCAAAGATGGAAACCTAATTTTTTCAAAAAATTTTCCTATATAGTTTGAATAAAATGCTAAAAAAATAAAAAAAAGTAAAATAATAAAATACGTCATCTCTCTCCTCCTCAAAATAAAAAGACTCCTACCCTTAAAAAAGAGTAGGAGTCATTAGCTTTCGCGTTTAATGGCGAACTCCATCGCCTATTTATTCAATTAATCTTTAATCATTATATCATATTTTCAAATAAAGTAAAGAATATTTTTAATGTATACAATATAACTAATATGTTCTATTAAAATATGAAATGTACTTGACACAATAATTCTTTTATTATAAAATATGTTAGAAATAAAATTTCAAAAATAAATATATTTAGGAGGGAAAAATGTTTAGTTATTTGCAAAAAATAGGTAAAGCACTAATGGTTCCTGTTGCAGTTTTACCAGCTGCAGCGATTTTATTAGGATTAGGTTACTTTATTGACCCAACTGGTTGGGGAGGAAATAGTGCGTTAGCTGCATTTTTAATTAAATCGGGGGCTGCGATAATAGATCAAATGCCTATACTGTTTGCTGTTGGTGTTGCCTTTGGAATGTCTAAAGACAAAAATGGTTCTGCTGCTTTAACAGGTTTAGTAGGGTTCTTAGTACTTACTACACTATTATCACCTGGTGCTGTTGGACAGATTATGAAAATAGACAATGTGCCTGTTGGATTTAGTAAAATAAATAACCAATTTATAGGTATCTTAGTTGGAGTTATCTCTTCAGCTTTATACAACAGATTTAGTGAAGTGGAATTACCAAAAGCTCTATCATTCTTCAGTGGAAAGAGATTAGTTCCAATCATTACGTCATTTGTTATGATCATAGTTGCTTTCATTTTAATGTATGTATGGCCTACAATTTATGATGGACTTGTTAACTTTGGAGAGGGAATCAGTGGAATGGGAGCAGTTGGAGCTGGAATCTACGGATTCTTAAATAGACTTTTAATTCCTGTTGGATTACACCATGCTTTAAACTCAGTATTCTGGTTTGACGTTGCTGGAATCAATGATATCCCTAAATTCTTAGGTGGAGCTCAATCAATTGCAAATGGAACTGGAATACCTGGTGTTACAGGAATGTATCAAGCTGGATTCTTCCCAATTATGATGTTTGGTCTTTTAGGAGCAGCGGTTGCTTTTGTAAAAACAGCTAAACCAGAGAATAAAGACAAAATCAAATCTATCATGATTGCTGCTGGATTTGCAACTTTCTTAACAGGAGTTACTGAACCATTAGAGTTTGCATTCATGTTCGTTGCACCTGGATTATATTTAGTTCATGCTGTATTAACTGGAATCTCTTTATTTATAGCTGCTACTATGCACTGGATTGCTGGATTTGGATTCTCTGCTGGATTAATAGATATGTTATTATCATCTAGAAATCCACTAGCTACAGGATGGTATATGTTAGTTATACAAGGTATTGTATTCTTCTTCTTATACTACTTTATATTCTACTTCATCATTACAAGATTCAATCTTAAAACTCCTGGAAGAGAGGATGCTGACCCTTCTGAAGAGGAAAATGCTCCTTCAAAAGCTTCTACAAATGATGAGTTAGCTGAAAGAATGTTACCACTTTTAGGTGGAACTGATAACTTAGTGACTATAGATAACTGTATCACTAGATTAAGACTTGATGTTAAAGATAGTTCATTAGTAAATGAAACAGAGATTAAGAAATTAGGAATTGCTGGAGTATTAAAACCAAGTAAAACTTCTGTTCAAGTTATAGTTGGAACTCAAGTTGAGTTCGTAGCTAATGCTTTAAAAAGAATGACAGGAAAATAATTTTTAAATGAAAAGGTTGTCTTATAGGCAACCTTTTTTATTTTGCCTTAAAATTTGAATTTTGCTAAATTCAGTGATACACTGTATTAAAGAAGAAATAATTTAGGAGGGGCTTTTATGAGAGTACTTCACACTTCTGATTGGCATTTAGGCAAAAAGCTTGAAGGACAATCAAGAATATTAGAACAAAAACTATTTATTAATGCTCTAGAAAAAGTTATAAAAGAGGAAAGTATCGACTTAATTCTTTTAGCTGGAGATATATACGACACTTATAATCCATCAGCTGAAGCTGAAAAACTATTTTTTGATAGTATAAAACAGTTATCTTTAAACGGGGAAGTAGGAATCATAATAATTCCTGGAAACCACGATAATCCTCAAAGATTGACAGCTGTATCTCATTTAGCTAAAGACTACGGAGTTATAATCTACGACAGAGCATTTCAAGAGATTAATATAGGAAAATACGGCACTCTAAACATTTACAAATCTGTCCCAGGTGGGATTTTTATAGAAAAAAATAACAAAAAAATATATATATACAATCTTCCTTTTCCAAGTGAAGCCACTTTAAATGAAACATTTGATAGTATCAAATTCAATACTAGAATTAAAGAGATTTTAGAAGAGGGAGTTAGCTACAACAATGAAAATATACCTAGTGTAGTAATGACCCATATCTATGTAGCTGGATCTATGGGAGAGGGAGAGGTCGCTTTAGAGCTTGGTGGTTCACGTGCAATTGCTACCAGTGATTTACCTGATGTTGATTACATAGCTTTAGGACATGTTCATAAACCAATGTGTTTTGCAAGTAAAAAAGCTTACTATTGTGGTTCGCCTATCGAGTATAGAGTAACTGAGAATAGATTTGATAAAAAGGTTTTTGTAGTTAATATATTAAAAAATTCAACTACCGTAAAGGAGATTCCTTTAGAAAATTATAAGCCTATTAGAGAATATAATGTAGTTGGAGCAGACGAGGCTATTAATAAATCTCTAGAACTTATTGATAAGAATGAGTGGATCTATTTAAATGTGGAGTTAGAAGAACCTCTAACAAATTCTGTAATTAGAAAGATTAAATCTAACAAAAACATTTTAGAAATAGTTCCTATTGTGAATATAAAATCAAAAGAAATTGAAGTTACGAACTATAACGAACAAACTCTTGAAGAGGCTTTTATAGAGTTTTATAAAGAGGAAACAATGGGATTACCTCCAAATGATAATATAACGAAACTTTTCTTAGAAATTTTAGAGGAGGGAGAACACAATGAGACCAATTAGATTAGAGATAACTGGATTGCAAAGTTTTTCTAAAAAGCAAATAGTTGACTTTGATGCCCTAACAACCCTTGGGCTTTTTGGTATTTTCGGTGAAACAGGAAGTGGAAAATCTACAATATTAGACGCCCTTATTTTTGCAATATTTGATGAAATACCAAGAACTATGGGAAATAAAGGAAAAAATATAAGGCCATGTTTAAACCAAGACAGTGATATTTTAGAGGTTTATTTTAAATTTGCACTTGGGAAGGATATCTTTGAAATAACTAGATGTTATAAGAAAAAGTTTTCTAGAAAAGGGGAAGAAAAATTTGAACAAAGTAATCCAATTTTAATTTTAAATGGAGATGTTGTAGCTGATACAGTTAAAAATGTAGAGAGTAAAATAAACGAGTTCTTTGGTATAAATGTAAATGATTTTACAAGATCAGTTGTTCTACCTCAGGGTAAGTTCAGTGAGTTTCTAAAATTAAAAGGTGCTGACAAAATGACTATGTTAGAAAACATCTTCGATTTAGAGCGATACGGAACTAAAATGTCTGAAAAAATAAAAGTTAGAAATAATAAACTTAAAGAGGATATTACCTCTTTAGAAAATCAAATTAAAGGAAAGGGAGATTGTTCCTTAGAAACAATAAATAATCTTAAAACCACTTTGTCAACTAAAGAGGAAGAGTACAATAATCTTTTGTCGAGCAAAAAAGAACTATCTCACGAATATAATGAATTAAAAGAACTTAAAGTTTTATTTGAAAAACTAGAGTCATATATATATGAACTTCAAAGATTAGATTTAGACAAAGAGGATATTAATCTATGTAAAAATATTTTAAGTAAGCATGAAGTTGCACAATCTTTTAAAGGTACTATTGATGAAATAACAAATCTTAAAGAAAGTATTTTAAATAACCAAACTAATCTTTTAAAATCAAAAAATACTTTGGAGAATCTGAACTCTGCTCTTGAGAATCTTAAGGACCAAGAGAAAGAAAAACAGATTGAACTAGATAAGTTAATCTTAGAATTAAATAATCTAAAAGTAGATTATATTGAACTTGAAAATCTACGTAAAGGGGATCAATATATTAGATCATTAAAGTTTAAAGAAAAACTTTTAGAAGAAACTTTAAAAGAGTCTAGCTCAATCTCTTTAGATTTAAAATCTCTATATGAAAAATTGAAAACTGATAATCTATCACTAGAAAATGAAAATAACAATCTTCAAAACCTTGGAAAAATAGATAAAGATAAATTGATTTCTCTTGAAAATGAAATAAAAAAATTAAACACTGATATTAAATTATTAGAGGAAAAATTAAAAGAGAAAAACAAATTAGAAATTGAGATTAAAAAAGAAACCGCTTTGAAAGACTCAACAGTAATAGAACTAGAAAGTTATTTAAAAAAAATAGAAAATATTAATAAACAATATTTTGAAAGTAAAGCTTTCGAAATATCTAAAAATCTTATTCATGGAGAGTCTTGCCCCGTTTGTGGATCAAAGGACCACCCAAACCCAGCTAAAGAGATTCAAAGTATAGATACCTCTATTTTAGATGAAGTGTCTAAAACAAAAGAGCAGTTAGAACGAACTATAGTAGAGATAGATACAAAACTTAATTATCATCTTGAAAAATTAAGTGAATTAAATGAACTGGACAATATAGATAGTTTAAAAAGTGAGCTTCAAATTAAAGAAAATAATATAAATGCTTTAAAAGTTAAAGAGAAGGAGATTTTAGAAAATGAAAAAGAGTTGAATAATAAAATCTCCACTTTAAAATCAAATATAAAAAACTATTCATCTAATATAACTCAAAAAGACAGTGACTTAAATAAGATTAAAGAAAAATCAGCTATATATGAAAAGGAAATTTTAGAGGAGAGAGAAAATATATCTCTACTTAAACTTGAGAGTGATTCTTTAGATTTTATTAGCAGTAGAAAAACTCTATTAGAAAATATGGATAGAGAGTATCGTGAGGTTTCTAACAAAAAGGAGAGTTTAGATATCTCTCTTAGAAAAGTACGTGACATTATCTTTAAAGACTTTAATGCTATTCAAACTCTTTCTCTTGAAGTAATTAGTTTAGAAGAAAAGAATAATCATTTAAAGGATAGTTATAGTGATAAAAAAGAGTGGTTAAAAATAGAAGCTACTAAAAATGAATTTTCATCTATTGAAGATATATTAGACCATATCTTAGAGGATAATAAAATAAAAATATTAAAGGATAAAATATCATTACATGAAATGAATAGTATAAAATATCAAAGTTTAAAAGATGAGGTAACAAAATCTATTGATAATAGAGTTTTCAATACAGATAGATGGAACGAGTTAGAAGAAACTCTCGAAACACTAACAACTCAAGAACAAAATCTTTTTAAAGAGATTACAGAGCATAGAGGTCATTTAAGCCGACTTGAACAATTAGCTTTAGAATCTAAAGAACTTTTAGAAAAAATAGATAAACTTACTTTAAAACAAGATGATATCATCACTCTTCAGAAAAAATTTGAAGGAAGAAAATTTGTTAAGTTTCTAGCTAGAAAAAAATTAGATTATATCGCCTACGAAGCATCTAAAAGACTACAAAAAATTACAAGAGGAAGATATATTTTAACGGTAGATAATAACTGTGATTTTAATATTGTAGATGCCTTTAATAGTAACTTTATTAGAGAGTGTTCAACTCTTTCAGGAGGAGAAACTTTTATTGTATCTCTTGTATTAGCATTAGCTTTATCTAGCCAATTGCAGTTAAAAGGTAAAATACAGCTCGAATTTTTCTTTTTAGATGAAGGGTTTGGAACTTTAGATGCTACTCTACTTGATAGGGTTATTGAGATTCTAGAAGAGATTGGGTGGAAAGAAAAAATGAAAATAGGAATTATAAGTCACGTTGAAGATTTAAAAATTAGAATTCCAAGAAGATTAGAAGTTACTCCAGCAGTTCCTGGAGAGTCAGGTAGTATAATAAAATTAATATAAAAATGAATGTGAGGTTTTAATGAGAACAATTGGAGTATTTGATTCTGGAGTAGGGGGAGTTTCAGTATTAAAAGAGGTTATAAAAGAGTTTCCCTATGATAATATCATCTATTTTGGAGATAGTTTACATGCTCCTTATGGAGATAGAGAGATTGAAGAGATTCGTGCGCTCTGTCTAAAAGTCTCAGACTTCTTAGTTTATGAAAAAAAAGTTGATGCCATTGTTATAGCTTGTAATACAGCTACTGGAGCTGCTATGCACATAATGAAAGAAAGATATCAGGTTCCTATCGTTGGAGTGGTAGATAATGGTGTTAAAGAGGGAATAAGAGTAACTAAAAATAAAAATATAGGAGTTATTGCTACTCCTGCCACAATTAAAATGGATATCTACTTAAAAGAGTTTAATAGAATCGATAAAAATTTAAATATCTATCAAGTTAAATGTCCACTTTTTGTTGGAATGATTGAAAAAGGATGGATTGATAACGAAGAGAGCAACCAGTTAATAAAAAATTATTTGAGTAATCTGCCTCAAGACGTTGACACTCTCATCTTAGGATGCACCCATTATCCATTAATTGAAATATATATAAAAAAATATTTTATTGGAAATATTGTAGATCCTGCTAAAGAAACTGCAAAATCTTTAAAATCAATTATAGGAGAGGGAACATCTACTAAAAAAATATTTACAAAATTTTTTGTTAGTGGTGATCCTCAAAAATTCAAAGAAGTTGCTCAAGAGTTTTTAGGAACTACCATCGATGAGGTTGAAAAAATTATCTTATAGGAGAGGATTTTATGAAAAGAATTCGTTTGTTTTTATTTCTTATTTTTTCAATGAGTGTTGCTCTCTTTTCAGCAACAATTAATATAGTCCAAGAGGGAGATCCCAGAACATTCGATCCTCACTTTGGAAACGATGGATTTTCTTTAAGAATAAATCGTTTGTTGTATTCAAGGCTTTTAGAAAAAAACTCAAATATGGAAACTGTTTTAGGTGTAGCCAAAAGCTATAAGTTTATAGATAATAAAACCATTGATTTCACTTTAAAAGACAATGTTTTTTTTCAAAACGGAGAAAACTTAACTTCTGAAGATGTTAAGTTTTCTTTTGAAAGAATGAGAAAATCTCCTAGAATTGCAGGGGTGCTACCTCCTATTAAAGAGATTATTATAAAAGACAAGTATAATTTCCAAATGATTTTAGAAAAACCATTCTCAGCTATCATAGACCAACTTACCCATCCTGCGTTAAGCATTGTGAGTAAAAATTATCTAACAAGAAATCCAGACGTTTTACTGGAACAACCTATGGGAAGTGGTAAATACATTTTAGAAAGTTGGTCACCTGGAGAGGGATTAATACTTGAAAGATTCGAAAACTATTTTGATACTAAGCCAACTTATGAAAAAATAAATATAAAAACGATACCTCTAGCAACAAATAGAACTATAGCACTTGAAACAGGAGAAGCTGATATAGCCTTTTCCCTACCGCCTCAAGATGAAAAAATTATTAACAGTAATAAAAATTTAAAATTTATTTCTAAGCCATCATACTCATATACATATATGGGTTTAAATTTAAAAAAAGATATTTTTAAAGATTCTAATATAAGAAAAGGTATAAGTTTAGCTATTGATAAAGAAGCTATCTTAGAAGTAGTTTTAAATGGAGAGGGAAAAATTGCTAACTCTCCTGTTGCTGAAGGAGTAAAAGGTCACAATCCAAATTTAAAAAATTTAGGATATGATAAAAATGAAGCTTCAAAACTTCTAGCACCTTTAAAAGATAAAACTCTTACTTTAGCTACAATGAGTAATAATATAGATATTCAAACTGCTGAAATTATTGCTGGATATTTAAATGATATTGGAGTTGGTGTTCAAATAACTGTTTTAGAACCTAGTATTTATTGGGTTAAAACGAACAGCGGAGAGTTCGATATGTTTATAGGATCTTGGGGAAGTGTTACAGGCGATTCTGACTATGCTCTTTATCCAACTCATCACTCAAGTGCTTTTGGGGCTTCAGGAAATCGTACATTTTTTAGCGATGAAAAAGTAGATAAACTTTTAGAAGAAGCTAGAAGTACTTTAGATAAAAATAAAAGAGAAATAATCTATCAACAGATTCAAGAGATTATTGTAAATAATAATAGTGAGGTAATGCTATTTTATAGAGATTTAAATGGTGCACTTAATAAAAAAGTACAAGGCTTTGAGATGTACCCAATCCCAATACATGATTATTCCTTAGGAACTATTTATTAGAATAATGATTCAAATTAAAGGAAAGCATTTGACTTTATGGTATCTATGAGGTAATAAATATAGTAATTAAGATAATAGAAGGGGTTGATACCATGATTATAGCTTATGAAAAATTAACTAACTCTTACAGAAACATTGTTAAGGAAAATCTATTCCATATTGGAGAGGGACTTATTCTAGATAGAGAGAATAATGTTTTACATAGATTTAATAATATCAACGATATTACCTTGGATACTTTAAAAACACTTAATAAGCTTAAAGAGGAGATTGTTATAGTATATCCTTGCAATTTAAGAGATAGAAAAACAACTCTAGATGTCTGTGTAGAATCTTATATAATTAGACATTATAACTTGGAAACTATTTTTGATGCAATTCATGGTTGCCAGTGTACAAAGAGAAATATCAAACTTCTATGGAATGTAGACTTAAGACATTGTAATGTTTTCTTTTAATAGATAGAGTTGGATTAAAATATAATCCACAAAAAATCTTTTTTTACACAATTTAACATAGTGTGATTTAAATCACACTATGTTTTTTTATTTTTAATATAAAATGCTAGTATATCATTTTATTGAGGAGGAGTTTATGTTTTTTGAAGCAGTTGAAAAAGTTGCAAATGCAGGGGTTAGTAAATCTAATTTTTTAAAAAATAGTTTTGGAAAATACTTTGTATTATCAACTTTTGCTGGATTTTTTGTTGGATTAGGAATTTTATTAATTTTCTCTATTGGTGGATTAGCAGCACCAGTTATTGGACCTTTAGGTGCTAGAACACTTATGGGAGCTTGCTTTGGGGTAGCACTAAGTTTAGTTATTATGTGTGGTAGTGAGCTTTTTACTGGAAATAACTTTGTTATGACAATATCTACACTATCTAAAAAAACGACTTGGGCTGATACTATTAAACTTTGGGTTGTATGTTATTTTGGAAACTTAGCTGGATCAATTTTATGTGGATATTTATTCTCTCTAACAAATTTAACCGTTCACTTTGTTCCTGGAGCTGAAAGTGTTGGTAAATTTATGGGAACTATAGCTACACTGAAAGCTACAGCACCTTTCTGGGATCTATTTTATAGAGGAGTACTTTGTAATATCCTTGTTTGTTTAGCTGTTTGGTGTTCTATAAAAATGACATCTGAATCAGGTAAACTAATCATGATTTGGTGGTGTCTATTTGCTTTCATAACTATTGGTTTAGAGCATAGTATTGCAAACATGACTCTTTTCTCAGCACTAATGTTTAAAGAGCCACAATTCTTTATGGGAATGATTGTTAACTTAATTCCAGTAACTTTAGGAAATATGCTTGGAGGAGTTGGATTAGGAGCAGCATACTATTACGTATCTAAAAAAGATTAATTTCAAAATATAAATTAAAAGGTATCTATTTTGTCAAAAATAAAATAGATACCTTTTTTATTTTTAATGATATAATATAATAATATTGTAACAAATAAAATCCCAGGAGGATATATGAATAAATTCCAAGCGAAAGAAAATTTAATTCTAAAAAAATACTTTGGATATGATGAGTTTAGGAAAGGACAACACGACATCATTAAAAATATTTTACAAGGAAAAGATACTCTAGCTATTATGCCAACAGGTGGTGGAAAATCTATATGTTTTCAAATACCAGCCTTAATTTTTGAAGGAGTTACTATTGTTATATCTCCGTTAATATCACTTATGAAAGATCAAGTTGATGCCTTAAATGAAAATGGTATCCCATCTGTATTTATAAATAGTAGTCTTTCAAATTCACAGTGTGAAATTATTTATAATGCTCTTCTTTTTAATAAATACAAAATACTTTATATTGCACCTGAAAGATTAGAAAATACAAGATTTTTATCAGTTATAAAAAATATTGATGTATCACAAATCGCCGTTGATGAAGCACACTGTATATCTCAATGGGGACATGATTTTAGAGTTAGCTATAAAGATATTAAAAATTTTATTCAAGATATAGATAGTAGCCCAGTAATCTCGGCTTTTACCGCTACGGCTACTCCCGAGGTCACTGAAGATATTTTAGAAAGTTTAAATATTAAAGCAACTATATTTAAAAATGGATTTAAGAGAGATAACCTAAAGTTTTCTGTTTTTAAAAATGTAGATAATTTTAAATTTATACAAAAATTTATTGAAGAACACCCTGATGAAAGTGGAATAGTATATACTTCTACAAGAAAAGAGTGTGAACAAATTTACGACTATCTTTCAAAAGGAAGAACTATTGCTAAATATCACGCTGGTCTTTCTGATAACGAGAGAATGAGAAATCAAGAGGACTTTCTTTTAGATAGATGTAAAATAATTGTCGCAACTAATGCCTTTGGAATGGGTATTGATAAATCCAATGTAAGATGGGTTATTCATAATAATCTGCCAAAAGATATTGAAAGTTATTATCAAGAAGCTGGTAGAGCGGGAAGAGATGGACTTATTTCAAGTTGTATTCTACTCTACAATCCCAAAGATATTATTATTCAAAAACTATTTATTGAAAATGAAAATTTATCTCCAGAAATAGCTAAAATTAGATATAGTAAACTTTCTGCTATGGAAAATTACACTAGAACTAACGGTTGTCTTATTGAATATATTGTAAACTATTTTGAAAATAACCCTTTGCCTGAAAATTGTGGAATGTGTGGGAACTGTGAAAATAAAGGTGAACTTGTTGATATAACTATTGAAGCTCAAAAAATTATTTCATGTGTTGGAAGATTGAATAGTAAATATGGTGCAAAGTTAATTTTAGATATTCTAAAAGGTTCTAACAATGCAAGAATTAGAGAAAATCGTTTAAATGAACAATCTACATATGGATGCTTAAAAGATAAATCCTCTACCTATATTAAAACAATTATGGATTACCTTATAGGAAGTGATTTTATTGAAAGTACTGAGGGAAAATACCCACTTTTAAAATTAAAAGAAAGTGCTTATACTTTTATAAAATCTAAAGAAACTTTATCTATGAAGGTTTTAAATAGTGATAATGATTCTGTTATGAAAAAAGAAAAACCTAACGATAAAAAAACTTCTTTGCCTCTTATTCCTGGTGGAGAACAACTATTTAATCTTCTATCAGAATATAGAAGTAAAACTGCTCATGATAACCGTGTTCCATCTTACATAATTTTTTCTGATAAAACTATAATTGATATTTGCAATTACAAGCCTAAAGAAAAAGATGAACTTCTAAAAATAAACGGAATTGGAGAAGCTAAATTTGAAAAATACGGCAATGATATCCTTTCCATTGTAAATAACTATATAAAAAAATAAATTTTCAAACAATATACAAAGAGATAACTCTATTGCACAATAAAGTTATCTCTTTAATCAGTTTTATTTAAAAATCATTATTTGACTACTACTTCCAATTCTATAGGGAATCATCCAAGTTCCCAATCCTGAACTTACATATGTATGTGTATCTCCTATTTTCCTATATCCACCAGAGTTTTCATACATATAATCTACAACTAAATTAAAAGGAAATAGCTGTCCTTTATGTGTATGACCTGATAAATATAAATCTACTTTTTCATTTCCTAACTCTTTTAAAGATTGTGGATTGTGATCAACAACTATAACAGAACTTTTTTTATCGATATTTTTTAAAAGATCATCTAAAGATTTTCTCTTTTTATTGTATCTGTCATCTCTTCCTACAATTGTTATTCCTTCAATCCCCACTATTTCATCTCTTAAAATATTTATTCCAAGATTTTTTATATATTCAATATTTCCGTCTATTCCACCATAGTATTCATGATTTCCTAAAACTAAATAAATTCCATGTTTAAAGTTTGTTTCATCAATTATACTTTTAATATCATCTGTTACACTCTTATATGAATTATCTAAAAAATCTCCGCCTATAAGAACTAATTCAACATCTTCATTTTTCATTTTTTCAAAAGCTACTTTTAATTTACTTCCGTCAAACTTTCCATTTAGATGAACATCACTTATAAAAGCAAATTTTAAGTTTTTTTCATTTCTAATTATCTCTTTTGGTGTTTCATAATTTTCTACAGCAATATTCTTAAAATTTTTATATCCTAAAATTGATAGAATACCTAAACTAAAAATCATAAAAATATGAAAACTCGTCTTTCTATAGCTAACCTCTTTTAAAATATCAATTGAAAACATCTTAAAAACAAGTGCAATTGATAAAAGAATTAAAGCTCCAAGTATTATGTAGTTAAGATAAAATAGATAATGTCCTAGAAAAATTTCTAAAGATATACTTCTTTTATTTCGGTAAAAATAAAAGAGAACAAACGGTAAAAAAGTAAAAACTGGTATAAAAAGAAAATACCACAAACTTCCATATATTTTATAAAAAATATATGACACTCCTAATATAGGAAGTATTAACATCAGCACTCTCTGTAAAATCATAATTATTTACCAATATCATTTTCAGCACCAGAATAGATAATTCCATTCCAGTTAACCATATTTCTTTCAATTGCTACTTCCTCTAAATTAACACCTTCCAATGCAAACTTTTTAAACTCATTGAATCCTGTTCTATCAACAATATACCCAATATGTTCTTTTGGAAGTGCTCTATTGATGTATATATCTACATATCTGTATGTATTTTTAATAATTTTTATTATGCTCTCTTCATCAGCCCATAAAATCCAATCTTCAGCAAGTCTTGGGTTCTTCTTTCCTGTTCTACCCATAATAGCAAGTCTGTAATACTTTTTCTCATCTCTAACCCAAGATGATGTTGGACAGTTTAAAACGCACTCTCCACACCCTATACATTTACTGTGTTCTCTTATAACTGTATAGTTTTCCGCTCTTAAAGCACCTGTTGATAATCCTTTACATTTTTTTACACATGCTCCACATGAAACACATCTCTCTTTTTCGTATAAAGGCATAGTCATTCCAATTATACCAAAGTCATGCATTCTTGCTTTGATACAATCATTGGGACACCCTGTTAAAGCAATTTTAAAATGGAAATCATTAGGGAAAACTTCTTTCTCTATTTTTTTAGCGAAGTTTGTTGTATTGTATTGAGCTTTAGGACAAACACTATTTCCAATACAAGCTGTTATATTTCTTGTTCCAGCTGCTGGATATCCATTCCCCTCTCCATTTGGTTGATTAATATCAAAACCATCAATTAAAACTTGAATCTCTTTATTTACTTCGTCAATTCTTGTAATATCAATACCTTTAATTTCAAATCCTTGACGAGTTGTTATATGAACTTTTCCATTTCCATATTTTGAAGCTATTTCAGAAACTTTTAAAAGCAGTTCTGCCGTTATCTCTCCACCAGGAACTCTAACTCTTAAAGCTGTTTTTTTTCTATCTTTTGTTATTCTATACGCATTTTTTGTAAAACTTTTTCTACTTAACTCTAAAGCCATAGTTTCCTCCTAATCTAAAAGCGTTTTAGCTTTTACATAATTAAATATAGGTCCTTCTAAACAAACATATGTTTCATCAATTTTGCAATGTCCACACTTTCCTACAGCACAAGACATATTTCTTTCAAAAGAAACCCAAATTTTGTCCTCTGGAATTCCTAACTTTAAAAACTCTAATGCAGAGTATTTCATCATCATAGGAGGCCCTACTATAACAACTTCTAAACTATCAAAATTTTCATACATTTTTAAATGAGGAATATACTCAGTTACAAGTCCTACACACTCTCCATCAATTCCACAACCTTTATCCACAGTTAAAATCATTGGAGCTTTTTTTCTCCATTCATCTATCTCTTTTTTAAATAGGATAGATTCTTGATCTTTAAATCCAAAAATTAGCTCAATATCTGTATTCTCATCATCTATAAAATGCTTTATTAATGGTCTTACTGGAGCAGTTCCACTTCCACCAGCAACTACAATCACTCTTTTTCCAGAGTATGTATCCATTGGGAAACAGTTTCCATAAGCCCCTCTTAAAAATATTGAATCTCCTGGTTGAAGATTAAATATTGCATCCGTTACTTTTCCAACTTTTCTTATTAGAAACTCAATCCATTCCTCATCATGATTGTAATTAGCAACAGATATTGGTGCTTCTCCAACCATAGGAATAGATAGTTGTATAAATTGTCCTGGAGCTGGTTTTATTGTCGTTTTAACTTTAAATAACCACTCAATAGGGCTCTCTTGAACTATTGATAGTATCTCTCCTCTTTCAGGCATATATATATTACTCATTATTATCACCTAACTTTTTCGATAGTTTATTTATACAGTTTATATAAGAGATATACTCTGGACAGGCATCATCACATCTTCCACATCCAATACACATATGTGTTCCAAATCTTTTTTTATAGTCAGAGATTTTATGCATAACTTTAAATCTCATTCTATCTCCAGATTTTTGTCTAAACTCATGTCCACCAGCCATAGTTGAAAATTCATCTACATGACAAGAAGCCCAAACTCTTCTTCTCTCTCCAGTTTTAGAGTTATCTCTATTAAAGATATCTTGAGTTGTAAAGCAAGTACACGTTGGACAAACAAAATTACATCTTCCACACTTAATACATCTATCGTAATCTCTCCACATCTCATCATTTATAATATCTTCTAACTCTATATTTTCAGGAACTGTAACTTTTTCAACATTTTCTGTTACAAACTCCATTTGAAAATCTTCTTCTTTCCCATCATTAAAGAACCCGTTTAACTCTTCATCTTTTATGTGTGTATAAACTGCACCATCTTTAAATGTAAGACCTAAGTCATAACTCTCTGTTGTATTTGTTCCCATTGAAGCACAGAAGCAGCTCTCCCATCCTTTTCCTGGGCAGCCAATAACTGCAAATTTAACCATTTTTTTTGCATCTGCATAGTATTCATCTGCAAATTTGTTATTTAAATATATATTGTCTACTCTTTCAATAGCATGAAGGTCACAACTTCTTAGTAAAACTAAAGCTTTTTTTGTTCTTCCTTCTGGTTTTTTAAACTCATTTTCATTAAAGTAAAATATTGTTTGTCTTATAGGTAGTAGAATCTCTTTAGCTGAATAGTAACTTTTATCTTTTAAATTGATCTCTTCTAATTTAGTTATCTTCTCATATTTAACTAAATCAGTATCAGAGAACGTTCCTTTAAAAGGAAGTGTAACTGGAGCATAGATATCATACTCTTTTGATAAATTTAATAATGCTGTATTAAATTCATCATTTGTTAATAATTTTTTCATATCTTCACCTCTTATACAACTGTTTTTATACTAGTATCTCATTCTATTACTTTATATAGAAAAAAATGTGTGACTCTAGTCACACATTTCTATATTGACAAAAAATAAATTTTTTTAAGATCAATTTGTAATCTTATTATTTTTCCCCTCTGAAAAGTTCAGTGATTCCCTTAATAAATATTCTAACATATTTATCTCCAGCTTCTCTGTAATTTTTATGGTCTGGTCTTCTGAAAATTGCACTTAGTTCTGATTCAGACATATTAATTCCACCTGTCTTAAATGCATCTATCATATCTTCACTTCTAAAAGCTAAAGCAATCTTTAACTTTCTTAAAATATAGTTATTTATATTTTTATTATTTGGTATTTCTTCAGTTTTTTCTGGAGCATTTTTTTGTGGTCCTCTTTTATAAGTTATAAGTCCACTTAAAAATACATCTAAAGTTTTATTATTACAAGTTTTAAAGTTTTCTTCTTCAGGTTTGCTTAAAAGAGCTGTTAACTCTTCTAAAGAGATATTCATTCCTCCTAATTTGAAAATTTCCATCATAGCTTTATCATTTATTCTTAAAGCATATCTAACTCTTCTTAGAACGTCATTATTTGTCATTTGTTCCTCCTAATTTTTTAATTTTACTCGTAATTATACCACAAATATTGGGGTATTCCTATTTTTTATTTTAACGTCTATAAAAATCTCTAATTTCTTTTTTTAAAATAAAAATTTGCCCATGTTCAACTTTTACAAGACCTAACTCTTTAAGTTTTTTTATCCCTCTTGAAACAGTTTCCCTATTAGTTCCTAACATATCTGCTAAATACGTGTTATTTACTTTTACTGTAAAACCATGAAATTCCTTGTATTCATATCCAAAATCTTTTGCTAACTTCCACAGTTTTGCAGCAATTCTTTTATCCATAGATATAGTTGTTGTGTTTTTTAATTGTCTATATAAACGCTTTGTCTTTTTTGAAAGAGATTTTATCATTAAGATAGCTAAATCTGGATATTTTAAAATTAATCTCTTAAGCTCCTTTAGAGGAATAATCATCACTTTAACATCAGTAAAAGCATCACAACTAACACTTGTTTTTTGTGATTCATCATATACCATAGTATCATTTAAAAATGAATCTTTTCCCAGCAAATAGATTATTTTTCTTTTTCCATCTGAATTATCTTTATATACAGTAACATTTCCACTAATTATGAAATATATACTTTCACAAAATGAGTGCTCTAAAAAAAGAGTTTCTCCCTGCTTAAACTCTTGGCATTGAGAAACTCTTAATAAATTATCTAAGCACTCCTTTGAAAGGGAACTACTTAAGTAATCTTGATTCATAATTAATATTTATTTGGATCAGCAGTTCCAGTTGTCACTAACTCAACACCTGAACTTGTTCCTAATCTTGTTACACCTAAAGATATATATTTCTCTGCAGTTGCTAAATCTCTTACTCCTCCTGCAGCTTTTAATTCAGCTTTATCTCCAACAATCTCTTTCATCAACATTATATCTTCAAAAGTAGCTCCACCTGTTCCAAACCCTGTAGATGTTTTTACAAAATCAGCCTTTGCATCTAAACATAACTGAGTCGCTATTTTTTTCTCCTCATCAGTTAAATAACAATTCTCTATTATAACTTTTAATACATTTGTTCCAATAGCCTCTTTAATAGCAGCTATTTCATTTTTAACATACTCTGTCTCACCAGCTTTTAACATTCCAATGTTGATAACCATATCAATTTCAGATGCTCCATCTTCTATACAAGTTTTTGCTTCAAAAACTTTTGACTTTGTTGACATAGCTCCTAATGGGAATCCAATTACAGCACAAACTTTAACATTTGTTCCTGCAAGTTCTTTTGCTGCCAATTCAACATAACATCCATTTACACAAACTGAAAAGAATTTATGCTCTTTAGCTTCTGCACATAATTTTATAATGTCCTTTGGTTCTGTTGTAGCTTTTAATACTGTGTGATCAATATATTTACTTAAATTCATTTTTCCTCCTAAAATATTCTTTGTATTTATTATAACCCAATATTAGATAAAATTTCTAGAATTACTTTATTTTTTTCTACTTTTTCATCCACTATTGTATAAGCACCTTCTAAAAATCTAATAGATGAGTCTAAATTTTTATCATTGTGTTGAACAAAAGCTAAAACTTCTCCTGCTTCAACATAATCTCCAACTTTTTTAGTTAATAGAACTCCGACAGAGTGATCGATTACATCATCTTTAGTTGCTCTTCCAGCTCCTAAAACCATTGCTGCCTTTCCAATCTCTTCAGCTTCAATCTTAGAAATCCATCCTGACTTTTTAGCTTTAAATTCATACTCTGATTTAAACTTTGGAAGTAATGAATAATCATCAACTAATTTTGGATTTCCTCCCGCTGCTTCTATGAAATCTTTTAAGTGTTGAATTGCAGCTCCATTTTTTATAACTTCTGCCACTTTTTCTTTTCCATCTTCTAAAGAGTTCACATCCCCTTTAATCTGAAGAGCAGTTGCAACTATTGTTTCTACAAGCTCAGTGAAATCTTTTGGACCCCTTCCTTTTAAAGTTTCAATCGCTTCAATTATTTCATTGGCATTTCCAACAGCATATCCAAGTGGTTGATCCATATCTGTTAGTAACGTTACCACTTTTCTATCAAAAGAATCTCCAATATCAATCATAGTTTTTGCCAACTCTTCAGCTGTTTTTAAGTTTTTCATAAATGCTCCCGAACCAACTTTAACATCTAAAATGATTCCGTCAGCATAAACTGCTAGCTTTTTACTCATAATAGAACTTGCTATTAAAGGTATACTTGAAACTGTTGCAGTTACATCTCTAAGAGAATATAATTTTTTATCTAAAGGAACTATTGTATCTGAATAACCCATAATACCTGTTCCAACTTTATTTACCATTTTTACCAGTTCATCTCTTGTTTCTGGAAAAACAAAACCAGGAATAGCTTCAAATTTATCTATTGTTCCTCCAGTATGACCAAGACCTCTTCCAGAAAGTTTTGCTGTTCCTATATTAAAGGCTGCAAATAATCCTGCTAAAGCAATAGTAGTTTTATCCCCTACTCCACCTGTTGAATGTTTGTCGATTAAGAACTTTTCTATTCCGTCAAACTTTATAACTTCCCCACTATTCATCATAAGTTCTGTAAATACTTTTAGCTCATCCTTTGTCATTCCATTAAAATAAACTGCCATTAGAAATGAAGACATTTGATAATCAGGAACTCTATTTTGTAAATACTCTCCCAGTAAGAAGCTCATCTCTTCAGATGTTAACTCAATATTGTCTCTCTTTTTTTGAATAATATCTACCGCTCTCATACTCCACCTCGTTTTATTTTCATATTTTATATATTTTTCTAGCATTTTTTCTATTTTTATGATATATAAATTCTTATATAATAGATAGGACAATTGGCCCATTAAGGAGAATTTATGAAAAAAATAGAGCAATACATAAACTTTTATAATTTAGATGATATTTTAATTAAAGAAGTTCATGAAAAATTATTAATAAAGCATTATAAAAAAGGAGAATATATTTTAGAAGCTCATAAGGGAACTAACAGTATCTATTTTATAGTAGAAGGAACTGTTGAAGTTTCCTGTATTCTTGATAATGGTAATCAAATATGTTTAAATATACTTAGACCTTTAGAGATTTTTGGAGATATTGAATATATCAATAAAGAGGAAGTTTTATTTGATGTAGTTGCTAAAAGTGATGTAGTAGTCATCCTTCTACCTTTTCAACTGGCAAAAGAACATCTTGAAGATAATATTAACTTTTGGAGATTTTTAGCTATTGAGGGAAATAAAAAGCTTTTAAATACAAATAGAGCTATATTTTATAAAAGTACTTTAAAAGCAAAAGATATTTTTATAAAATATCTTGAAGATAATGGAGGAGAAATAACTTTTAAATCTCTGGATGAACTTTCTGGTAGACTTAATATAAGCTATAGAAATTTAACTAGAATAATTAAATTTTATATTAATAAAGGTACCATAGTTAAAGATAGGAATTTTATTAAAATTTTATAGGAGGATTTTATTATGAAAAATTTTATTTATGATGTTCCAACAAGAGTTCTATTTGGAGAAGGACAAGTATCAAATGTAGGAAAAGAAGTTAAAAAACATGCAAGTAAAATTTTACTTCTTTATGGAAAAAATAGTATTAAAAAAAATGGATTATATGATGAGGTTATAAAGTCTTTAACTGCAGAAAATATTGATATTATTGAACTTTCTGGAGTTGACCCCAATCCTAGAATTGAAACAGTTAGAGAGGGAGCTGATCTTTGTAGAAAACATAATTTAGAGTTAGTTTTAGCTGTTGGTGGTGGAAGCACTATTGATTGTGCTAAAGGAATCGCTGCTCAAACTAAATATCATGGAGATATTTGGAAAGATCTTTGTGTGGATAAAAAGTTCAACCTATTAACTGAAGCACTACCTGTAGCTTCTATTTTAACTCTTGCTGCAACAGGAAGTGAAATGAATGGAAATAGTGTTTTATCTAATGTAAAGGAAAATTTAAAATTAGGGTTTAATAGCTATATTTTAAGACCTATTTTTTCTATACTTGATCCTACATATACTTTTTCAGTTAATAAATATCAAACCGCAGCAGGTGCTGTAGATATAATGAGTCATCTTTTTGAACAATATTTTTCACCAGATAAAAAAGGTTATCTGCAATCTCGTATAATGGAGGGTCTTTTAAAAACAGTTATTCATTACGCTCCAATTGCTTATGAAAATCCTACTAATTATGAGGCAAGAGCTAATATTATGTGGGCGAGTTCTTTATCATTAAATGGATTGACATCTGCTGGAAAAGAATCTACTGATTGGGCAACACATCAAATGGAACACGAGCTAAGTGCTAAGTATGATATAACACATGGTGTTGGTTTAGGAATTTTAACACCTTATTGGATGGAATATGTTCTTGATAAAGAGAACGTTCATAGATTTGTAGAATATGCTAACAATGTTTGGGGTATTTTTGGAGATGATGATTTCGAAGTTGCTAAAAAAGTAATCATAAAAACAAGAGAATTTTTCAATTCATTAGACATTCCATCTACTCTAACAGATATCGGAATTGATAGTTCAAAGTTTGAAGATATGGCAAATAGTGCAACAAGATTAGGTCCAATAGGAACTATGAAAAAGTTAGAATATAAAGATGTTTTAGAAATATTAACAATGGCTTTATAAGACCTTATAAAATAATAATAGTCTGAGAATTTTCTCAGACTATTATTATTTTTTCTTATTCTTTTAATTATAGGCTTTTTTTATTTTTGATTTATAAATTTAACTGCATTCTCTCCTGCAATACGTCCAAATATAACTGCAGCACTGTATGCAGCACTACTATTTGTAACCTCTCCTGCAGCGAATACTCCTGGAACTACATTTCCTTCAACATCTAAAACTTCAGTTTTTTCATTTGCTACTACTCCACCTCTAGTCATATGAACAGCTGATTCAACTTGAACACCATAGAATGGTCCCTCTGTTCTAAACTCTCTTTTAAATGGTTTAGCTCTAAATAAATCTTGTTCCTCTCCACGTATCGCTTTATTAAAATGGTCTCTTGTAGCTACTAACTTATCTGCTGGTACACCTAATTTTTGTGCTAATTCCTCTAGAGTATCAGCCTTTACATGGTATCCTTTTGCAGTATGTTTTTGTAGACGGTAACTTGACTCATATAAAGCCTGGTCATAGATATAGAATGCTTTTCCTTCAGGCTGTGCTAATATTGTTTGGGCAGCCTTAAATCTATCATCTTTAGAGATATTTTCATTTAAGAATCTCTCTCCATTTGCATTTACAAGCATAAATCCATCTCCACCACCAGTTAAATCTCTAGTAGTTCTAACTATAAATGGGAATAGATTCAATTCATCTAAATTAGCCAATTGCATATTATTCTCTTCAAATACAGGAATAAAATCTCCTGTTGCTCCAAGTTGATTTGAAGTTTGAAGTTTTTCAGTTCCAGGAGAGTATTTAGCTAACAACTCTTTGTTTGCTGAGAATCCTCCTGTTGCCATTACAATAGCCTTTGCCTTTATATCATAGAAGGTATTTCCATTTTGAACTTTAATTCCCTTAACAACTCCATCCTCTACTACAAAGTCTGTTCCCTTTGTTCCTGTTCTTATATCTATACCTAAACTTTTAGCCTTTGCTTCCATTCCATCTTGTACTTCTTCTCCAGCATAAGCATCCTTTTCAGCCATATGCCCTCTTTTTCCGTAATAATGATTTAATTTTACTCCCATCTCTCTTAACCAAGCATCTAATTTTGAAGCTCCTTCTGCTTGAGTTCTAGTTCTTTCTGGAGTATCCATCCAGTTTGTATTATCAGCAATTAATTTCTCAACTGAATCCTCTACTCCTGCTTTTTTCTCTGCTTCTGAGTTAATTAAGTCATAGAAGTTCATATCATACTTTCCATTTCCACTTAATATATCTAATTTTTCAATTAATATTATATTGTTTAATCCAGCTTCTTTTGCAGATATTGCTGCTGCAAGACCTGCTGGTCCTCCACCAACTATAACTAAATCTGTAGATACTGGCTCTAAATATGCCACTGGTTGCTCTGGTCCAGACGTTTTTATAGTTATTCTACCAAAATCTTTTCCGCCATCTTTTAAAGCTGCTGCCACGGCACTTTTAACTCCTAAAGATGTAGAAGTTGCTCCTGACACACTGTCAACTATTGGAGATTGAGCTTTTAAAATTCTATCTTTTAAAAGTGGAAACGATCTTGACATTATGTGTGAAGTTTCGTTATCAGAAACTAATTCAAGATTTTCAATTTTATCTCCTTTTGTGATTACATTAACTTTAATCTCTCCAGAAAATCCTTTTCCTTTTCCTATGATAGATTTTTCCTTCTCTCCACAAGCCATTAACATTAAACTTGCTAAAACAATTGCTATTTTACACCTATTAACTTTCATTACTACCCCTTTAAATTTTATATTATCATAAAATTTTAGCACATAATGACTTTTTTATCAATATTTTTAACTGTTTTTCTATTAATATTTTGTTTTATAGAAAATCTTTCTATTTCTAAAATTAGTAATTTTTTAACAATTTGTCTAAATAAACCGACTTCATCTGTTTACTTGCCATAAGTTTATGCACAGGGGATAGTTTCAAAATTGCTCCCAATATAGCAGCCATAGCTCTATGACTAAATAAAGCCTTATTATCAAATATCAAATCCTGAAGCATACCCTTCTCAATAGCCATTAAAACTGATCTATGAACAGAGTTTATTGGAGTTATTACCCTTGTTTCACGAGGCATTAATAATATACTACTTTTAGGACAAGCCCTTCCGCATACTCCACATCCTAAACAAAGTTCCTCTTGAACTCTATATTCATCTTCAACCTTTTTTATAGCATTTACTGGACAAACCTTTAAACATTTTCCACAATTTACACAGGTATCATGATTTATTTTAGGTAAAAAGTTAGTTGTTTCTACAGGGTGCATCATCCCAAATTTTTTAGCTGCTACTAAGGCTTCACAGCAACATCCACAACAATTACAAATAAATGTTACTCCCTCTCTTACATTTTCGCCACATTGAACTAAATTACTATCATATGCTTGCTGAAGTAAGTCCATCCCCTCTATTTTATCAACTCTTCTAGCATAACCATTATTTATCAAGGAGTTTGCTACATTTCCAAAGGTCATACAT
This sequence comes from Cetobacterium sp., assembly GCF_051653945.1. Classification (GTDB taxonomy): domain Bacteria; phylum Fusobacteriota; class Fusobacteriia; order Fusobacteriales; family Fusobacteriaceae; genus Cetobacterium_A. The sequence goes on along the minus strand of NZ_JBOFXD010000052.1, from coordinate 13,892 downwards.
ATATCCATTGGTGCATCACAAGCTTTTCCCACATGTTGCATTTTGTGTCTGCAATAACACATACTAATCCCCATATGTTCCGATGTTTCTATAATATGTGAAGCTTTTTCATAATCTAAAACTTGGACTAAATTGTCTAAAGTATTTGAAGACATGGTATTTTGGGCCACTCTAGTTTTTTCTAAAGCATCTTCATTTACAAAAACTCTTCCTAACTTTGTTTCAGCACTATAGAAGAGATCTTTTATAAAATCCTCTTCTACATTCATATACTGATATAAAAGTTCTCCTAAAAGTTTTTGATCTATATCTCCTCTAGTTCTCATCATAGAAAACTCTATAAATCCAGCCATAGGTGGAGGTAATATATAAGTTTGAACCCCTTTATGTATTATATCTAACAAAATCGCTCTCGATGCAAGTGCATCCAAAATATTTTTAGCATCTTTTTCAGATAACTTCCAAATTGCTGCTGCTTTTTTTACTGTAAATGGTTTTATTGGAAGTTGGGCTACTAACTCTGCCTCTTTTTCTGAAAATAGTATTGCGAGTATATCATACAAGGCTTTAGATGGTGGTGCTCCCTGAGGAAATCTATTCAATCTCTCCTCTAAACTTTTATATGCTGACTTACCTACAATATGACTCATATTTTCCTCCTAATTAACTTTTATCGTTTTTTGACTTCTGTTAATAGTATAGATATAAAAATCAGTAATCCTCCTATTACAACTTGAAAAGTCATCTTGTCCCCTAAAAGTAAAACAGAGAATAGTGCTCCAAATATTATCTCTGTTGTTAAAATTAAAGAAACTTGACTAGAATTAATCTCCTTTTGAGCATATGTTTGAATTGAATAACAGATAAAAGTATTAAAAAGAATTATATATATCAATGCTAAAATCTGTTTTAAATCATATGTTCTAGTGAAGATTGTTGCTCCTTCAAATATTATATTCAGCAAGATTCCGATAATTCCTGCTGAAAACATTTGATATCCATTAATTGTAAAGGGATTTTTATTTTTTATTCTACTTCCTATAACCACAATTTGAAGGGCAAAACATATAGCACATATAAAAGTTAAAAAGTCTCCAAAATTAATTGTTAAATTTTTTTCAAAAGAAAGAAATCCTATACCTATAAAACACATTATAGATGACAGTATGTAAATTAACTTTGGTTTTTCTTTTGTGATAATCCATACAATATATGGCACAAAAATAACATTCGCTCCAGTTATAAAAGCATTTTTAGACGAAGTTGTATAAACTAATCCAACTGTTTGAAAAGCAAAAGCTGAAAATAAAATCAATCCAGCTACCACCCCTAAATTTCTTTCAGTTTTTTCAATTTTTATTTTTTTTAATTTCATAATACAAAACATAACTATCGCTGTTATAAAAAATCTTATTCCTAAAAATTCAAATGGTCTTATCCCACTATCTAAAATTATTTTTGTAGCTGGAAATCCACTTCCCCAAATCATGGCAACTAAAAGTAATAATAGTTTACTTAAATTTTCTTTTTTCATTTTTTAACCCCTTGTATTATTTAATTTTTATCCCCTCGTTTATAAAAAAAAATAGCACCATAGTACTATTTTTTTATTTTTATAGGTATATTTGCTATCAATGCCGTTTCTCTTCCCGTTTCCGCCTCTTGAGAAACTTCAATATTTAAAGAATCCCTATCTATATCTACGTATTTAGATATTACCGCAATTATTTCATCTTTTAAAGTTTCAAGCATTTTGGGAGAAAGCATAGCTCTATCATGTATCAGTACTAACTTCAAACGGTCTTTAGCTACTGAACTAGATTTTTCTTTATTCAAAAAATTAAAAAACCCCATATTTCGCCTCCCCTTATTTTTTAAATATTTCTTTTATTTTATCAAAAAATCTAACTTTAGGATCTAAGTCCAAAAACTCAACATTTTGTCCAAGTGTTCTTAAAGCAATATTTATATATGCTCTAGCTGCTAAAGACTCACCTCTATATACTAGTGGTTCTCCTTTATTTGTTGATATAACTATATTTTCATCATCTGGAACAATCCCTATAGGTTTAATTCCTAAAATATCTGTTACATCATCAACACTTAACATATTTCCATCTTTAACCATTTCTACTCTTAAACGATTAACTATTAGTTTTGGATTTCTAATTTCGTTTGCTTCTAATAGTCCAATAATACGATCTGCATCTCTAACTGCAGAAATTTCTGGTGTCGTTACAACGTAAGCTTCTTCTGCTGCTGCTATAGCATTTTTAAACCCTTGCTCTATTCCTGCTGGACAATCAATTAATACAAAATCGTATTCAACTTTCAATATTTCAATTAACTCTCTCATTTGTTCAGGAGTTACAGCATTTTTATCTCTCGATTGAGCTGCTGGTAATAAATGTAAATTATCGTTTCTTTTATCTTTTATTATAGCTTGCTTAGGCTTACAAACACCTTCTATAACATCTATTAAATCATATACAATTCTATTTTCTAATCCCATAACAACATCTAAATTTCTTAAACCTATATCTGTATCAATTAATAGTGTCTTTTGATTTTGCATAGCTAATGCTGCCCCTAAGTTAGCACTACTTGTCGTTTTCCCTACTCCACCTTTTCCTGAAGTAATTACTATAACTTTTCCCATAATTCCTCCTATTTCCCTTTATATTTTTATCATATGTTCTAAAGTTGCTTTATTGAATTTTTCAATAAAAATATTCCCGTCTTTTAAATACGCTACTTCAAAATCTAAGGTTTTCTTAACTTTATTGACATCTAATACATTTGTACTAGGATTTTTTGCTATAACTTGTCCTATCTTAATTTGAATAGGGTTTAAAGAAAATGCTCCAACAAATGCTTCTGATCCATCATTTTCTCCTGCATAGACAGTTCCGTTTAAATATCCCAATACAACTACATTTCCTTTAGATTTAATAACTGCACCTGGATTTACATCCCCCAACACAACTACATTTCCATTGAATTCTAAACTATGTCCAGACCGTAAAGTTCCTTTATGAAACTTTGTACACCCCTCATCTGTTACATCTTTTATATCACTAAACGGAAGTTGTCCTCCTGGTAATTGTGAAAAAGTAGATTTTTCAGAAAAAATGAAAGCTATCTTTATATTAGTTTCTCTATTTATTACTCCAATTAAAATATTTTCCTCTATTTCTGTTAGTTTTCTATTAGTAAATTCAATGGCTATTTTTGCATCTCCTATGAATGCTTCAGCCTGTTTAATCTTTTCAGAAAATTTATCTTTTAAAGAGCTAAAATCGATGTTACTATCTAATTGCACAACTAACCTGTCCTTTTTCCCCTTTAGAATTACACAGTCATTCATATTTGTACGCTCCTAATTTCATTTTTTACATATTATTAAATTATAGCACTTTTATGTTCAAACATCAATCATTTTATAACTATATAGTTTTTTTTTACTGGATAATTTTTTATATTTTTTCTAAAAAAAAGAGTTATGAAAATTCTTCACAACTCTTTTCTAATTAATTATTTTAACATTTTATTTTATAAATTTTGCATTTTTAATAGCTTCTATTTATTTTCCAATTATCTGTATTATAGGAATTTTTATCCTCTCTATTTTTTATTTAACTTTTCTAAAACTTCATCTATATTCAATCCATGAATCTCACATGCCTGCTCTAAAGTTTCCATCTGTGCTGATGGACATCCTATGCATCCCATCCCATATCCCATTAAAATTTCTACTGCCATTGGATTTATTTCAATAATATCCGCTATTATAGTATCCTTAGTTATCATTTTTTTCCTCCTTTGAATTTTTTTCTTTTATAATATCGCTTCTAAACTTATCTATTGTTATTCTATCTACAAAATGACCTAATTTTTCCCCCATCTGAGCATTCTCATTATAATACTCTAATATAGTTTTTACTAAAAGGTATGCTCCATCTTCAGAAAGATTTTTAACTAAAACATCTGCATTTCTAGGATTAAAACCTGCACTTCCCCCAACTGTAATAAAAAACTTTCCATCCATATCTACAAGAACACCAATATCTTTAGAATAAGCACTTGTACATGCATTTCTACATCCAACTACTGCTATTTTAGTTCTACAAGGAAGTTCCATTCCATGAAAACTATTACTAATTTTCATCCCTAACCCAATTATAGGATATTTTGACCTTTTACAAAAATTTGCAGGGCAAATTTCCACATTTTTCACAGAATTTTGAGTTTTTACAGCTGGATCCATTTCTAAATCATTCCAAATATTACAAAGATCTTCCTCTTTCAAATTTGTTATTAAAATTCTTTGCCCCGATGTAATTTTTAAAACACCTTTATATTTTTTAGCAACTTCTGCTATTTTTATTAGTGTATTTGGTGTTACAAATCCTCCAGGGATATGAGGTGTTATTCCATATGTTTTTTTACCGTTCTTAATCTTTTGTAAATTTCCTCCAAAATTTCCCATAACATCCTCTCCTTCCTCTTTTGAATATATAATATACCTTTTTTATAAATTTTTCTGTAACATAGGTTACATTTTTTATTTTTTTATATAAAAAACAAGCTATTAAAATATAACTTTAATAGCTTGTAATCTCTATATCTTACTTAAAAATTTTAACTCTTTTAACTCATCTTCTAACTCTTTTAAAGTTAATTTATCATCATTTATTGCCATTCCCATCAATACGCCTTCAACTAAAGGAGCATCCATTATTTTTATTTTTTCTTTATCATAATCATCATCTAAAAATTCCAATGCCAACTCTGCATTTAATATTGAACTTCCTAAATCACCAAAAATAGCAACACCACCTTTTGTATACGCTTTTTTTATAGCCTCTGCTATAATTAAAGGATTTGACCCCAAATAATCTTCTTCTGTTCCACTTCCATTTACTACTGGAAAATTATACTTTTTCATTTCATTACAAAGTTCAATAACTTCATCAGCTAAACGTCTACTATGAGAAACAACTACAAATCCTAACATTTTATCACCTACTTTAAATTTTTACAAATTGTATCAATAATTAAATATGAAGACATTGCTCCAGGATCTATGTGACCAATGCTTCTTGCTCCTAGATAACTCGCTCTTCCTTTTGTTGCTAACATATTTTCAGTTGATTCCATTCCTTCTTTTGCTGTTATTTGAATTTTTTTCAATAATACATCTAAAGAATCTTCTTTATTATTTTTTAATGTCTCAACTACTGGAACTATTGTATCTAGCATTGTTTTCTCACCACACTGAGCCTTTCCTCTCATTTTTATTCCTTCTACCATTGCTTCAACTGCTTTTATTATATTATTCCTATCTAATACCTCCATTCCTTTTAAACTTTGTGCTACTTTCATCAGTCCAGTTCCATATATTGCTCCTGATGCTCCTCCTACATTAGATATTAGTATCATTGCCATTTTATTGAAGCAATCTGAATAATTAAGACTTTTTAATGCTTCACTTTCATCTTTAATTTTTTGAAAACCTCTAGATAGATTTACACCATGATCACTATCCCCAATCTCTCTATCTAATTCACTTAAGTAGTCTTTATTTTCATATATTCTATCTGCTATTTTATCTATTAAAGTTATTAATTCCATCTGTCCTCCTAAAATGTTTTTAATCCCACAGTATCAGATTTAGCATTTAATAATTTTTCAATTTCATCATTAAGTTTTAATATTGTAATTGAAAATCCTCCCATATCTAAAGATGTCATATAATTTCCTACTAAAGTTTTTTCTATGGTAATATTTTTTTCTTTTAAAACATCTGCAACTCTATTATTAACTATAAATAGTTCTATTAAAGTTGTTTCCCCTAATCCATTTATTAAAACAGCCACTTTCTCATTTTCTATTTTAGACTCTTTCAATATTTTTTCTAAAAGATGATCTACATGTGTATTTGCATCTACAAATTTTTCTCTATGAGTCCCTGGTTCTCCATGTATTCCTAATCCAATTTCAACTTCATCTTCTGCTAAATCAAAACTATTTTTTTCAGTGGTAAATACCATACATGACTTTAAAGACATTCCCATTGTCTTTATATTTTCTACAACAACTTTTCCAAGTTCTTCAAGCTTTTCTAAAGAATATCCTGCTTCTGCTGCCGCTCCTAAAATTTTATGCACAAATATAGTTCCCGCAATTCCTCTTCTTCCAACTGTATATGTACTATTTTCTACTGCTATATCATCATCAACAATTACTTTTCCTACTTTTATTCCTTCCATCTCTGCCATTTCTGCAGCCATCTCAAAATTCATTACATCTCCACTATAATTTTTAATTATAAGAAGAACTCCAACTCCCGAATCAACCGCTTTTATTGCTTCATAAACTTTATCAGCACTAGGAGAAGTAAATATCTCTCCAGCTACTGCTGCATCTAGCATCCCATACCCTACAAATCCAGCATGAGCTGGTTCATGTCCACTTCCACCGCCACTAATTAAAGCAACCTTTTCACTCTTCTTCTCTTTTCTCACAATAATTGGTAAATCCTTTACACTTTCAATACTATTTGGAAATGCTTTTATCATTCCATCAATCATCTCTTTTACAATATTTTCTTTTTTATTGATAAGTTTTTTCATAAATCTCCTCCTATTTTGAGTTATTTCAATATCTCTATATACTTTAATTTTTCTTTTTTGTCAAATACAATAAAAACTATAAAACTCTTTGGAGGATTTTTATCAATTCTTTAGTAGAAAGTAATATATGTTAATCAAGCTAAGGGAGGAATAAAAATGGAAATGAATAAAAATGAAGCTTTAAAAATTTATAAACAATATTTTAACGATGAGGAGTTTATTGATTTTTTAAAATCTCCATATATTATTGAAGATTCAGATGATTTTAAAAACTATTATCCAGAGGGAACACCCAATCTATTTTCAAAAGAAGCAGCCTCTTTATTTTTTACAGCTTATAAACTAAATGAAGAACTGTTATCTATTACAATAGAAAATAAAAAATAAATACATTTAATATGATAAAGAGGCCTTTAAAAAAGACCTCTTTTCATATTTACACTATTAAATTGTTATATTTTTTTCTGTCTCTATATCAAATAAATGGCACTTATCCATTTCGAAATAGAAGTTTTCCTGTTGATTAAAGTTTGCTCCTGTAGATTTCTCTGCTGGAATTCTTGCTGTATATTGAGTATCTCCTATAAAGAAATAAATAAACTCTTCATTACCCATTTGCTCTACTATATTTACTTTTCCTACTAATGACGAATCCCCAGGTTTTGCTGTATTTTTGTTTCCTACATTTTCTGGTCTTATTCCAAACCACACATCTTTTCCTACATGCCCTTTTACTTTTTCAGCTTTTTCTTTTGGTAACTCTAACTTATCTCCTGTAGCTAATTTTACAAGAGTTTTATCCCCTTCTAAAATTAAAGAACCTTTAACTATATTCATAGCTGGTGAGCCAATGAATCCTGCTACAAATCTGTTTGCAGGCGTATTATATAAATTTAACGGTGTATCAACTTGCATAATTTTTCCATAATTTAATACACAAATTCTATCTCCCATTGTCATCGCTTCAACCTGATCATGTGTTACATAAATCATTGTTGCATTTTGTCCCTCTTCTTTTAATTGCTTATGAAGTTGAGTTATTCTTACTCTCATAGAAACTCTTAGTTTTGCATCTAAGTTTGATAATGGTTCGTCAAATAAAAACACTTCAGGTTTTCTTACAATAGCTCTTCCTACTGCAACCCTTTGTCTTTGTCCTCCAGACATCTCTTTAGGTTTTCTATCTAAAAGATCTGTAATCTCAAGTTTTTCAGCTGCTTCCTTAACTCTTTTATCAATCTCATTTTTAGGAACTTTGGCCATTTTAAGTCCAAACGCCATATTATCATAAACTGTCATATGAGGGTATAAAGCATAGTTTTGGAAAACCATTGCGATTCCTCTATCTTTTGGAGGTAAGTCATTAACTAGCTTCTCTCCTATATAAATCTCTCCACCTGTAATCTCTTCTAAACCTGCAACCATTCTAAGAGTAGTTGATTTTGCACAACCAGATGGTCCTACAAATACCATAAACTCTCCATCTTTAATGTTAAGATCGATACCGTGAACTGCTTTAAATCCATTAGGATATTGTTTTTCTACTTTTTTTAGTATTACTTCTGCCATATTAATTCTTCCTCCTTGTTTTTTACTAAATCTGAGGTTATTATATAGCACTTTTTTATTTTTTTCAACTTTTTTGTTTATTTTTAACTCTTTTTTTACATTTATTTTACAATTAGTTATTAAATTCGAATGTTGTATATGTATAATATTCTATTTTATTATTATAAATTTTAGCCTTTTCTGGCATAAAGTTAAAAATATCTGGATAATCTTGCATTTCAAAACATATTCCGTTATGCTTTTTATCTAAAAAATTTCCTGTATAAATAACTGCTACAGGTTCACTAGATTTCACTTTAATATTTCTTCCTGATTCCTCATCCTTTAATTCAATATCGAAGTTATATTTTTTTGACAACTCAAAAGGATGATCGATTCCTCCTCCAACAATCTCTATCTGTTTATGTGATAACTGTAATATATCTCTTAACTTTTGAAAATTTTCAAAATTAAGAAAATTATCCTCTCTCTCCATTTTTAAAGGAACTGTATTTTCATCTACCCATCCATAACCTTTTGCGTTAACTTTTAAAAATTGCTCCTTTATATCATATTTTGCATTTCCACTTAAATTAAAATATGTATGATTTGTTAAATTTATATATGTATCTCTGTCACTATCTCCAAAATATTCTATTTTCAATTCATTTTTCTCTAAAGTATATATAACTTTAAAATCTACTTCCCCTGGAAATCCATTTTCTAAGTGAGGACTTTTATATGTTAAAGTTACAACTCCTTTATCATCACTAACTTTTGCTCCCCCCTCCCACACTTTAGTATTTAAACCACTAGGACCTCCATGTAAATTATTTCCGCCATTATTTTTTTCGAGTTCATAAATCTCATCTCCTATTTTCAAAACTCCATTTTTTGTTCTTCCAGCAACTCTTCCTGTTATACATCCATAAAAATATTCATTTTTTTCATATTCTAATAGAGTTTTATATCCCAAAACTATATTTTCGAAATTTCCATTTTTATCAGGAGTTTTTAAAGATTTTATAATTCCTCCCAAAGAAATAATTTCTAAATCTACAAATTCATTTTTCAAACTGTACAAAAATACCTGCTCACCATTAAAAGTTCTCCCAAACTCTGTAATATTTAACTTCAAATCTCATCCCTCCACATGCTTTTTTTAAATAGATTATGCCTCACAACCGATATTGGATTATAAGTATGCATTTCATCCAATATATTTGAAACTATTAAATCATATTTTTGTTCTTCCAAAGTTACTTTTTGTAACTCCAACTTCAAAGTATTTAAAAGTAAATTCTCTTTAAATAGTTCTCCCACTAAAATTATTTTTTCTGGATTTATTAAGGAGATTATCATATCGATACTATGGGCAATTATAACCATAGCTTCTGTACTAATTTTTGTACTTAAAAAATCTCTCTCCTTAACTCCCTGTAAAACATCTAGAATCCCAATCGTTCCTTTCGTATTTAATTTTTCTTTTAAAGAACTATAGTTATTTAATTTAATCATAGAAATAAGTCTATTTATAATAGCCTTATTTGAGGCCTCAGCTTCTAAACACCCTCTTTTTCCACAAGAGCATCTTCTTAAACTACTTCTATCCATAACTACGTGACCAATCTCTCCAGAAATAAATCCATGACCTGATAATAAATTTCCATTTACAAATATTGAACTTCCGATTCCTTCTGAAACATTTAAAACTACATAATTTTCACTATCCTGAGCTCCACCAAAATACTTTTCTGTTAATGCCATAGCTCTAACATCATTTTCTATTAGTGTGGGTAGATTAAATCTTTTTTCGATTCTATCTCTTATATCAATTTTTTTTCTTTTATAATGTGGAGAAAATATAATAACTCCCCTCTCTGAGTTTATAAGTCCAGTTATTGCCATGGATATAACTTTTATTCCCTTTTCCTCTTCTAACTCTTTTTCAACAATTGTCTCTAGATAATCTATTAACTCTTTATCTTCTGATATTTTATAACTTTTTGTTTTAACTATCTCTCCAGCTACATTTCCAACTGATACTACCAACGAGGTAGGAGTCAATGATATTCCCAAAATTTTTCCTACCCAATACTTATTTAAAGATAAATCTATCGCTCTTCTTCCCCCAGTTGATTCTCTTTGAGATACTTCTAAAACTATTCCACATTGTAATAAAGGTTCAATTGATTTTGTTATAGCTGCTGGAGTTAGTTCCAGCTCTTCTGCAATTCTTTTTCTTGATATTTTATTTTTATTTTTAATCATCTCTAATATTCTTAATTGAGATTGTGTAAAATCCATATATTCCTCCCTAAATCTATATAATTTATAATACCCCTATCCAAGTCTTTAAGTCAATGTATTTAATAGCAACTTTTTTAACTTTTTTAATTAACTTTGTTCTAAAATTATGTTTTTGCTTTTAAGTAATCTATTTTTAAAGTATACTCAAATCAAAATAAATAAAATAAAGGGGAGATTATTTATGGAACTTATCAATAACTTAGTAAAAAATTTTAAAAAAGAATTTAAAAAAGATGATAAAACTTCAGTTGAAGTTTTCTTTGCACCAGGTAGAGTTAATCTAATTGGAGAGCATATTGATTATAACGGTGGTAAAGTTTTTCCATGTGCACTAGATTTTGGTACTTATGCTGTTGTCACTAAGAGAGAAGATAAAATTTTTAGAATGTATTCTGAAAATTTTAAAGATTTAGGAATCATTGAATTTTCTTTAGATTCTTTAATATATGACAAAAAAGATGATTGGGCTAACTATCCCAAAGGTGTTGTAAAAACTTTTTTAGATTCTGGTTTTAATATAAATAGTGGATTTGATATTTTATTCTTCGGAAATATCCCAAATGGTGCGGGTTTATCATCTTCTGCTTCCATTGAAGTTTTAACATCAGTTATCCTTAAATCTCTATATAATTTAGATATTAATATGGTTGATATGGTTAAATTAAGCCAAAAAACAGAGAACGAGTTCATTGGTGTTAATTGTGGTATTATGGATCAATTTTCTATCGGAATGGGTAAAAAAGATCACGCTATACTTTTAGACTGTAATACACTTGAATATACTTATGCTCCATTTATTTTAAATAATGCCGCTATTATTATTGCAAATACAAATAAAAGAAGAGGTCTTGGTGAGTCTAAATATAACGAGAGAAGGGCTTCTTGTGAGAGTGCATTAAAAGATTTAAAAGACAATGGAGTTGATATTAATACTCTTTGTGATATGGATTCAGAAAAATTTGAAAATACAAAACACTTTATAAAATCTGAAGAAGCTATATCTAGAGTTAGACATGCTGTTACTGAAAATGAAAGAGTTTTAAAAGCTATGGAATGTTTAAAAGATGGAGATATCTTAACTTTTGGAAAACTTATGAATGGTTCTCACAAATCTTTAAAAGATGATTATGAAGTTACTGGTCTTGAACTTGATAGTTTAGTTGAAGCAGCTTGGGAAGAGGATGGAACTATTGGTTCTAGAATGACAGGTGCAGGATTTGGTGGTTGTACTGTATCTCTAGTAAAAAATGACTGTATTGAAAAATTTATTGAAAATGTTGGTAAAAAATACAAGGAAAAAACAGGGCTACAAGCTACGTTCTATATTGGTAATCCAGGAGATGGAGCTAAAAAGTTAGGTGATTTTTAATGATTAACTCTTTAATACAAGAACTATTAAACTATGGATTACAAAAAAAACTAATTGATTCATATGAAGAGATTTATTCTAGAAATCTTTTACTCGATGTTTTAAATTTAAAAGAATGGAAAAAGGAAGAACCTAAAACAGGAAGAGATATTGAAGTTATACTTCTAGATATTTGTCACTGGGCTATTGAAAACAGTTTGATTGATAACTCTCCATCTGAAATGGAACTTTTAGATACTAAATTAATGAATTGTATTACTCCAAGACCAAAAGAAGTTATTAATAAATTCAATAATGATTTTAAAATCTCACCTGAAAAAGCAACAGCTAACTATTATGAATTTTCAAAAAATACCAATTATATTAGAGATGCCAGAATAAAAAGAAATTTACATTGGTTTTCAAATACTCCCTACGGTGACCTAGAAATAACTATTAATTTGGCTAAACCTGAAAAAGATCCTAAAGATATTGAAAGAGAAAAAAATATGCCTAAGTCTTCTTATCCTAGTTGTCTTTTATGTTTAGATAATGTTGGCTATAGTGGACGATTAAATCATCCAGCTAGACAAACACACAGAGTTATTCCTATGAATTTAAAGTCTGAAAATTGGTATTTTCAATTTTCTCCATATGTTTATTATAATGAGCATTCTATTGTATTTTGTGAAGAACATAGACCTATGAAAATGGGAAAAGATACTTTTGATCGACTTTTAGAATTCATTGAAATTTTCCCTCACTATTGCATTGGATCTAATGCTGATTTACCAATAGTTGGTGGTTCAATTTTATCACATGATCATTATCAAGCTGGTAAACACACATTTCCTATGGAAAAAGCTCCCATAGAAAATAAATTTACAATGACTGAATTCCCAGAAGTTAGTTGTGGAACTATACAATGGCCTATGTCTGTCATTAGAATATCTTCTAAAAACAAAGAGATTTTATCTAAAGCAGCTGAATATATTTTGGATAAATGGAAAAATTATAGCGACGAAACTGTAGATATTATAGCATATTCTGAAAGTATTCCTCACAATACAGTTACTCCTATTGCTAGAAAATCTGGTAATGAATATCAAATGGATTTAGCACTAAGAAATAATAGAACTTCTTTAGAACATCCTATGGGAATATTCCATCCTCATTCTGAAGTTCATAATATAAAAAAAGAAAATATAGGACTTATCGAAGTTATGGGACTTGCTATTTTACCTGGAAGACTTCAAGAAGAGATGGTTCTTTTAGAAAAAGAGTTGCAAAATCCAAATTGGGAAATCACTTTAAAGGAGAATTCTATTCTTAGTAAACATTATAATTGGATTAAAAATATAGTATCAAAAAGAGATGATATTGTAACATTAGATATTTTAAAAGAGGAGATAGGAAAAACTTTCTCTATAGTTTTAGAGCATGCTGGTGTATTCAAAAGAGATGATATTGGAAAAAAAGCTTTTAAAAACTTCACAGACACATTATAATATTTTATATAACTATTATAATGAGGATGATATGGATAATTTAAATAAAAAATGGTACGTTTATATTTTAAGATGTGAAAACAACTCTTTATACACAGGTATTACAACAGATGTTACAAAACGATTCCAACAGCACATTAATGGAAAAGGAGCTAAATATACAAAAATTTATAAACCTATAAAAATTGAGGTTGTTTTTATTAAAGATAATAGATCTGAAGCATCTAAAGAGGAGATTCGAATTAAAAAATTAACTAAGTTAGAAAAAGAGAGATTGTGCAAAAATATATTTAATGATATACTCAAAACAAATAATTAACTAGGGGGCGTTTTAATGTTAGAAACCTTTTTTTCAGAGATTTCTTTAATTAACTTTATGTTTTTAGCTTCAGCTTGCTTTTGTGCAGCATTTGTTGATGCTATTGCTGGCGGAGGTGGATTGATTAGCTTACCAGCCTTTTTAGCTGCAGGACTCGATCCTCATATGGCACTTGGAACAAATAAACTAGCAGCTTTTTTTTCAAGTAGTGGTAGTGCTTTTAA
>NZ_JBOFXD010000051.1:0-10843 GCF_051653945.1 Cetobacterium sp. | reverse complement strand
TTATTTTTTATATAAAAACTCTCTATTTTTTTTAAAGATTTATAATCTCTAAATCCATAAGCTAAGGTTGCTAAATCATTTATATCCAAACTTAAATCAAACTCTCCCTCTATCTTCTCAACTTCATTTTTATTTATTTTAAATACTCCTGTATTAGACTCTATATATCTGTCTTGTACATATATTTTAATCTCTTCATTCTCTTTTAAACTTTTACTTAATCTTTTTAATACTTTTTCAACATGTAAAATTCTTACCTGGACTTTATTTTTTAGAGTTTTTTTAACCAAATTTTCACTATCTAAATAATCTTCTAAATATGTATTTTCAGGAAGAACGATCTCTATTTTTTTATAGTAATCCTTATATCCATATAAAATAGATAATAATCCTTCTAAAGTATCTTTATCCTTAAATAAAATTTCTTTTACATATATACTTTCAGACTTAACTAAACTCATATAACCATTTATTTTTCCTGCTATATCATAACTAATATAGATTAATCCATCTTCACAAAAAATTTCTGATAATATCTTCTTATAGTCATCTTTTTCTCTAGCAACTTTTATATAATATTCTTGAGAAATTTCTCTATAAAACTCTTTTAATTTTATTAAAATGTTTTGGTCATAACTTTCATCTTGTATTTTCTCAATTTTAAACTCTTTTTTAAAACCACATAATACAGGAAACTCTAGTTCATATTTAGAAAGTGTTGAAATATAAGCAAATCCAAATCTTTCATATATTTTTTTATCAATTGGCGTTAAATATATAAACTCTTCACCAAAGTCATATGCTTCTTTTAAGCTTTTTAAAAGTAACTCTTTCATAACCCCCTCTCCTCTTTTTTCAGGAGTTACTCCTACACCTACAAGATATCTTCCCATAAATCTATCTTCACCAACTGATATATGGTAACTATTTTCAAATAGCATCCCATAAACTTTATTATTTTTTAAAAATATCTTTGTATTTTCTTCATTATAAACATTATCAAAATACCAATTTATATAATCTAGCTCATCATTAAAAAGATCCTTCCATAAAACTTTCAATTGATTTTTTATCATTTTCCCACCTACCTTATATAAGAAAAGGTGAGAATTTCTCACCTTTTTATTTTATCTATTTTTTACATAACCATAAAGTGCTTTTACTCCAACTCCTGTAGCACCCTTTTTAAGCCACTTCACACCACTATTAAATGAAGTTCCTGCTATATCCATATGTATCCATGGTAATCCTTCAACAAACCCCTCTAAAAACTTAGCTGCTGTTATTGATCCTCCCATTCTTCCACCTGTATGTTTTATATCGGCAACTGTTGATTTCAATAGTTCATTATACTCATCAAATATTGGCAATCTCCAAACTTTCTCTCCATACAGTTTGCTACTCTTTTCTAACATAGCATATTTTTCATCACTATTTGAAAATACTCCAGTTGTAATCGTTCCTAAAGCAACAATAATTGCTCCTGTAAGAGTTGCTAAATCAACAATCTCTGTTACTTTTTCATTTCTTACAGCATAAGTTAATGCGTCTGCTAATGCTAATCTTCCCTCTGCATCTGTATTAATAATTTCAACAGTTTTTCCATTCATTGATTTTATAATATCTCCAGGTCTATATGCATTTTCATTTATAGCATTTTCACATGCTGGAACTATTGCTACTACATTCTTTTCAACTTTTCCTTTAGCAATAGCACACATAGCACCTATTACAGAAGCTGCTCCTGCCATATCACTTTTCATCTCAAACATAGAGTCTGCTGGTTTTATGCAAAGTCCACCTGTATCATATGTCAATCCTTTTCCTACTAATCCTATCTTTTCATTATTATCTTTTCCATTTAAGTATCTCATAACAATAAGTCTTGGTTTTGTTATAGATGCTCTTCCAACAGCTAAAAGAAGATTCATATCTAATTTTTCAATCTCTTTTTCATCTAAAACTTCAACTTCAAATCCATATTTTTTTCCAAGTTCAACAGTTTTTTCTGCTAAAGTTACTGGATTAATTATGTTTGCAGGTTGATCTACTAAATCTCTAGCTATATCTGTTGCTTCTCCTAAAAGAACTGTTTCTGAAAAATCCTTTTCTTCCCCAGGAATAAATAGCTCTATTTCTAAAGTTTCCCCTTTTTTCTCTTTAAATGTATCAAAGTTATAGTTTACATTAGATGAAATCTCCCCTAAAACATTGTGATTTAGTAATTTCTCATTTTCTGCTGATATTAAAACTGAACCTTTCTCTTTAGATAATATATCAAACATTACTTCTCTATATATATCCAAATTAAACTCTTCCTCTTTACCCATTCCTACAAAAATCATTGAAATTAAGTACGTTCCTTCTAAAAATTCAACTTTTAAAGTTTCACCTTTTTTTCCTGTGAACTCTTTTTTATTTATTAATTTTTCTATTAACTCCTTGTTTGCAGAAGATATATGTTCACAAATATTAACTTCTCCCTCAAAACATAATACAACATTTAAATCATAACCTTTTTCTATTTTGTTGATAACCTTAAACATATTACTCCTCCTCTATATACTGTATTTTTTTCTAAACTCTATTGGCTGATAAGAAAGTTTTGCTTCTCTTAATCCTAAGCTTCCAAAATCATCCTCTCTATTCATAAATTCAACATCAGGAAACTCCTCTTTTGCAACATACATATTTATCATTTGATAGCTTCCCTGATAATCAGATATTCCTTTTTCAATATGAATAACTCCCATATTTTCGGTCAATTTTTCTCCAATGGCATAAGCTACTATTTTCCCATCAACCTTTATAACTCCACCTCTTAATTCTAAAATTTCATAGCTATTAAGAAGCTCTTCTATACCCAGAGTTTCAGATATTATAATTGTATCCTCTTTTCTATTTTCAGTCCACTCTCTTTGAAAAATTCTTATACCCTCTATATTTTCTCTTGATATTTTTTCATAAGTAAAATTATATGTTTTTTTAAATTTATTTATTTTATTTTTTTTAGAAGAAAACTTCCTTCCTTTAAGTTCGGCTAAATCCTCTTTTAAATAGATATAGTCAAATGAATCTCTCTCCTCTATCACTATAAAATTCTCTTTTAAAAACTCTTTATAGCTTTCAGGAATGAAAACTATCTTTCCGTTCTTTTCTTTAATTTTTTTTACAGCAGCTATTATCTTATCTTTATTATCATCTTTTGAAACAGGCGAAAAATAATACTCATTCCCTTCATAAAATCCCTTTATATAAAGTACGTCATTCTCAACTGCGTATTGAATATTTTCACTAAAACTCCATAAAAAAAGATTTGTAAAATTCATATCTGAAGTTTCAAACTTATTTTTTAAAAATTTTTGTAGTTCTTCTCTACTTTCTATTGTTAATCTTTTCCAGTCCATCTATTCTACACCACCTTAATATACTATTGCAAGTATATACCAATAAGGCTCTAGTGTCAAATTAAAAAGAGTCAGATATAACTCTGACTCTTTACATGTGTAGCCTAAAATGTCTAAAAAGAAGAATCCTTTCTAATTCATCAAAGGTGTTTATATCTTTTTCAAATAAAACAACAATAAGATAAGTCAATAATATTAATGTAAATATAAGTAGAATCTTTTGAGAAACAACAGTTTTTTCCATAACTATTCCTCCATCTCTTTACTTTTTATATTTACTTCATATTATTGGATTTGTCAAATTTTATTTTATTCCATCTCCTCTAATCTTCTTATTCTATCAGCTGTACTTGGATGAGTGCTAAACAGATTTGCCATCTTACTTCCTGCTAGAGGCGAAACAATAAACATATTCTCTGTAGCTGGTACTGCATCCATCGGTATTCTTGTAGCATATGATTCTAATTTTCTTAAAGCATTTGCTAAATATCTTGGATGACCACAAATTTTCCCACCAAAATTATCAGCCTTGTATTCTCTACTTCTAGATATAGCCATTTGAACTAACATTGCCGCTAAGGGTGCAAAAATACTTATTGCTAATAACCCAAAAATACCTCCATGATTATCATCCTCATCTCTTCTTCCACCACCAAAAATAGCTGCCCACTTTGCCATATTAGCCATATATGCAATAGCTCCTGCTAAAGTTGCTGCCACACTTTGAATCAGTATATCTCTATGTGAAACATGCCCTAATTCATGTCCTATTACTCCTGCTAACTCATTGTCATCCATAAGTTCTACCAATCCTCTCGTCACTGCAACTGCTGCATGATGGGGATTTCTTCCTGTTGCAAAAGCATTAGGTTGACTTTGATTTATCATATATACCTTTGGCATAGGCAGGCCTGCATTTTCTGCTAATTTCTTTGTTATCCAATAAACTTTATGATTTTCTGGTAACTCTTGTGCTCCATACATAGATAGCACAATTTTATCACTAAACCAATACGATACAAAATTCATTACTCCTGCTAAAACTAAAGCTATTGTCATTCCTGTTTTTCCACCAATAGCTCCTCCTATAAATAATAGCAATAAGGTCATTACTAGCATTAATATAAACGTTTTTAAACCTTGCATTTTTTACCTCCAGTCTTTTTAACTTTTTTCTATAAAGTACCATACTTTTTATCTTTTGTAAATAAACAGACGGATATATTTAATCCACTCCACTCCTCTTTTGATTAACTTTTATTCTTTTACTAGATTTGCTTTTTTTTTGTAAAAATATTATACTTTAACTATAGAAATTTAAATAAAAGGAGACCAATATTATGAAAAATTTAGTTATGAAGACTTCTATAAATTCATACGACATTTTTATTGGACAAAATACAATAGATAAGCTTAATGATTTTACTGAAAATTACGACAAAATACTGTTACTTACAAATAAAACTATAGGTGAACTTTATGGTCAAAAGATTTTAAGTAATCTTCCAAAGAAAAAAACCTATGTCTATAAAATTGAAGATGGCGAAATCTATAAGAATATGGAAACTTCTATGGAAATTTTTTCATTTTTAATAGAGAATAATTTTTCCAGAAACTCTTTAATTATATGCGTTGGAGGTGGAGTTATCTGTGATTTAGGAGGATTTGTTGCTTCTACTTTTATGAGAGGCCTTGATTTTTTACAAGTTCCTACTTCCCTACTAGCTCAAGTTGATGCTAGTATTGGAGGGAAAGTTGCTATCAATCACTCTCTTGGAAAAAACTTAATTGGTTCTTTTAAACAACCTATTGGAGTTATTATAGATATTAATTTTTTAAAAACTCTACCTTTATATCAATTTAAGTCTGGTATGGGAGAGGTTATTAAACACAGTATAATTGCAAAAGATAAGAGTTATTTTAACTTCTTAATTGACTCATGTAGAGATATATTAAAGTTAAAACCCGAAGTTTTAATTGAAATGATTTATGAATCTTGTAAAATAAAAAAAGAGTTTGTCGAAAAAGATGAGTTTGAAAAAGGAGATCGAGCTTTCTTAAACTTAGGTCATACTTATGGCCATGCTTTAGAAACTCTTTTTGATTATCAACATATCTCTCATGGGGAAGGAGTAGCTAAAGGTATACTTTTTGAAATGCAAATCTCTAAACTTTTAGGTTTTGCCACAGAGGAATATATTAATTCTATCAAAGACCTTTTCAGCCTTTATAAAATTGATCCTACCCCTATATATATAGAGGAAGAAACTTTAATAAATGTTATGAAAAAAGATAAAAAAAATACCCATGATAAAATTAAATTTATTATCGATAAAAATGGAACTCTTGAAAATATGCCAATCTCTAAAGAGATTATCTCTGAAGTAAACCACTCTTTTAAAAATAGAATTTTAAAAGGTGTCATAGATATAGGAACCAACTCATGTAGACTTTTTATTGCAGAGATTGAAAAAACTGACAATAAAATAGAGATTATTACGCCATTATATAAGGATTTAGAGGTTTCTAGACTGGGAAAAAACCTTAATCAAACTGGTATTCTTTCAAAAGAATCTATTGAAAAAACATACTATATTATTAAAAGATTTAAAGAAAAAGCTGATTCTATGGGTGTAACTGAACTTATTGCATTTGCTACTGCTGCTACAAGAGAGGCTAGCAATGGAAGTATGTTTGTTCAAGGAATAAAGCATGAGTTTAATATAAATACTTTAGTTATCCCAGGAGAGATTGAAGCAAAATTAAGTTTTAATGGAAATAGCACCATCTATAGAGAAAAAATAGCAACTATTGATGTAGGAGGTGGTAGTAGTGAAATTACCATAGGGGATTACAATGGAATTGACTACATCAAAAGTTTTCCCATTGGAGTTGTAAAGTTAACAGAGATGTTTTTTTCAGATGAAAACTATAATGAGGAAACTCTTTTATCTGCTCGTAACTATCTAAAAGGATTTTTTAATGAGTTAATTAAATTTGAAGGTAACAACTTTAAAATTATAGGAGTTGCTGGCACTGTTACAACTAATGTTTCTATTGTTAAAAAACTTCCTAAGTTCGATGAAAAAGAGATAGATGGCTATGTTTTAACAAAAATGGATTTAGAGGAAAACTTATATCTATTTCTAAGTAAAACTTTAGAAGATCGTAAAAAAATTATTGGTTTAGAACCTAACCGTGCTGATGTTATCATTGCTGGGAATCTAATTCTATTAACTCTTTTAGATATTTTAAATAAAAATAGTATCACAGTTTCAACAGTTGATAATTTAGAAGGCGGTATGGTATTAAATATATAATTGTGGTATAATTTATAGGTTCATTTTTATGAATAAGGAGGGCTAAATGAAAATTTTATTAGATAAATGCTCAATTGGTGGTTGAGCAAGTAAAATAGGACCGGAGGTTCTTTCAAATTTATTAAAAAACCTTCCAAGTGTGGAAGATAAAAATTTAATTGTTGGTTTTGAAAAATCTGATGATGCTGCTATATATAAATTAACAGATGATATAGCTTTAATTCAAACTTTAGACTTTTTCACACCTATGATTGATGATCCATATATATTTGGACAAATAGCTGCGGCTAACTCTTTAAGTGATGTTTATGCAATGGGAGGAGAGCCTAGAACAGCTATGAACATAGTTTGTTTCCCTGAAAAGGAAAATATCGAAATT
Source organism: Cetobacterium sp. (assembly GCF_051653945.1). Lineage (GTDB taxonomy): Bacteria > Fusobacteriota > Fusobacteriia > Fusobacteriales > Fusobacteriaceae > Cetobacterium_A. Next base: position 3,737 of record NZ_JBOFXD010000051.1, on the reverse strand, counting down.
TTAGGAGAAATTTTAAGAGGCGGAGCTGAAAAAATTGCTGAATCTGGAGCTGTTCTAAGTGGTGGACACTCTATTCATGATCCTGAGATTAAGTATGGTCTTTCTGTAACTGGACTTGTACATCCTGACAAAGTTTTTAAAAATTATGGTTCTCAAGAAGGGGATGTTTTAATCATAACAAAACCTCTTGGAACAGGTATTATTTCTACAGCTTCTAAAGTTGAAACTCTCTCTGATAAAGTAAAGGCTGAGTGGGTTGAAATAATGACAACTTTAAATAAATACTCTGCAGAAATTATAAAAGACTATCCAATAACTGCTTGTACAGATATTACAGGATTTGGATTTTTAGGACACGCATACGAAATGGCAGTAGCTTCTGAAAAAACTTTTGTTTTAGAACAGGAACTTATTCCATATTTAGACATTGCTAAAGAGTTCGCTAAAGAGTTCTATATAAACTCTATGGGACAAAAAAATAGAAACTATTTAAATGATAAAGTTGATATATCAGCAGTTCCGTTTTGGTTACAAGAGATTATGCTAGATCCACAAACATCTGGTGGATTGCTATTTTCTGTTTCTTCAAAATATGCATCAGAAGTTATGGAAAAACTAAATACTCTTAAGATAAAATCAGCTTTAATTGGAACTGTAGATAAATACAACGGAAAATATATTGTAGTTAGATAAGGGGAATATTATGACTAATAAACAAACTCTTTTAAGAAATCTTCCTAAAGTAGATAAAGTTATCGATCTACTAAATGAAAAGGAGTTTTTTAAAAATAAACCTTATAAGGAGGTTTATGACGCTGTTAACGAAGGAATTAGCTTTTTTAGAAAGGGAATTCTTGAGGAAGTTATCACTCAATACTCTATTGAAGATATTGAAAAGGAAATCACAAAATCTCTAACTAAAAATTTAGAGTTTAATTTTAAAAGAGTTATAAATGGTACAGGAACTATCCTACATACAAATTTAGGAAGAGCTCTTTTTTCAAAAGAATTAATCGAACATCTACAAAATTCACTTTGTGGATATAGTAATCTTGAATTTGATTTAAAAACAGGGGAAAGAGGGAGTAGATACTCTCATGTAGAAGAGCTTATTGCAAAAGTAACTGGTGCTGAAGCTGCTCTAGTAGTCAATAATAATGCTGCTGCCGTTATGCTTTGTTTAAATGAATTTAGTAAAAATACCGAGGTTATTATATCTAGAGGAGAACTTGTTGAAGTTGGTGGTTCGTTTAGAATTCCAGATATCATGGAACTTTCAAGTGCTAAACTGATCGAGGTTGGTACTACTAACAGAACTCACCTAAATGACTATCAAAAAGCAATAAATGAAAATACATCAATGCTTTTAAAAGTTCATACATCTAACTACCATATCTCTGGATTTACAAAATCTGTTTCTAATAAAGAGATTGCTGAATTAGCAAAAGAGCATAAAATAATCTCAATGGAAGACTTAGGTAGTGGTGTGTTAATAGATTTTTCTAAATATGGACAAAAAAAGGAACCTACAATCTTTGAATCTTTGAACTCTGGTATTGATTTAATAACTTTTAGTGGAGATAAACTTTTAGGTGGACCACAATGTGGAGTAATTATCGGGAAGAAAGAGTTAATTTCAAAATTGAAAAAAAATCAATTCTTAAGAGCTTTTAGAGTTTGTAAAATGACTATTAGTGCTTTAGAGTTTACTTTTAAACAATATGTTGATGAAAAGGTTGCCATCGAAAAAAATCCTACTCTAAATAGAATCTTAGAACCGATAGGTGAAGTTTTTAAAAGGGCTGAAGTTTTAAAGAATCTTTTAAAAGAGATTGAGATAGATAGTGAAATCATCAAAACAAAAGCTATAATTGGTGGAGGTTCCATGCCTGATGCAACTATCGATAGTTACGGTGCTGTTATTACCTCTCTAGATGGAAAACAAATTGAAACAGCTTTTTTAAAAGAGGATACACCTATTGTTGGTAGAGTTCAAAATAATCAATTCTTTATTGATTTAAAAACAATTCACAATGATGAGTACTCTATAATTATAAAGAACTTTAAAAAATTCTTAGAAAGAGTATAACTATGAAGAATATAGTAATTGGTACAGCTGGTCATATAGATCACGGAAAAACAACTTTAGTTAGAATGTTGACAAATATAAATACCGATACTATGAAAGAGGAAAAAGAAAGGGGGATGACCATTGATCTTGGTTTTGCCCCTTTAAATATTCCCTCTGGCGATATTATTAGTATTATAGATGTTCCTGGACATGAAAAGTTTATCAAAAACATGGTTGCTGGTGCAAAAGGTATTAACTTTGTATTATTTTTGATAGCTTGTGACGATGGTATTATGCCCCAAACAATAGAGCACAAAGAGATTTTAAAACTTCTTGGAATAAAAAAAGGAGTTATTGTTTTATCAAAACGAGATTTAGTTACATCTGAAAGAGTTGACGAAGTTAGAGCTCAAATCTCTCAAGAGTTTAAAGAAGACTTTCTGAAAGATTTTCCTATTGTTGAGGTCAGTTTAAAGGATAGTTCAACCTATGAAAATCTATATAATTTAATTTTAAAAGAGATTGAGAGTTTTGATTTGTTGTCGTCCAATAATTTTCAAAATATTTTTAGACTGGATATTGATAAAATCTATTCTCCTAAGGGAATTGGAACTATTGTTAGCGGTACAACTATTGGTAGCATAAATAAAGGGGACACTTTAACTCTTTATCCACAAAAAATTAATATTAAAATAAAGGGAATTCAAAATCATGGAAAAGATTTAGAATACATTTCATCTCAACAAAGATGTGCTTTAAATATAACTGGTGTGACTGCAAAAGAACTTGAAAGAGGCAACCTATTAACCAATAGTAAAACTATTACAAATAGCAAAATAATAGATGTAGTATTCAATAGATTATCTGGAGGAACTATTCCTAAAAACAATACTAAAATAAGGTTAAATATAGGTACTGGAGAGTATTATGGAAAGATTAAATATCTTCAAGATTTTGAAGAGGAATCAACTTTTTTCCAGCTTATAATGGACAAAGAGATTCCTATAGATTTTGATGACATTGGTATATTGAGAACTCTTAGTACATCTACTTTGATTGGAGGAGTTCGAGTTCTAGCACCTTTTGGAGTTCCTACTAAAAAAAATAACCCTATCTATTTAAAAAAATTAAATTATCTTTTAAATAAACAACTTAATGTTTCAGAGTACCTTTTAAATAAAGGTAGCTTTACATACATAGAGGATTTAAATAAAGAGTTTAATCTCTCTTTAAATAGAGATAGTTTTGATGAGAATATTTTTATTTTTAAAACAATAAAGGCTATTATTCATAAAGAAAACCTTAAAAATCTTAAAACCGAAATTAGTTCATACTTAAATGATTTTCATTTGAAAAATCCTCTTAAAAAAGGGGTTCCTTTAGCAACTATTAACACCCTATTTTTTAAAGGAATCAATTTAATAAATGAGTTTCAAGATGAATTTCAAGAAAAAGATAACTTTGTTTCACTTAAAACTTTTAAAGTTAAACTTTCAAAAGATGAAAAAAAAGTTAAAGATGAAATTTTGGTTCTATTAAAAAAACAGGAGTTTAATGGATTGAGTTTTGAAAGATTAAGCGAATCCTTTTATAAAAATCAAAATTTTAAAGGGATTTTTCAATATTTAGTAGGCGAAGGGCTTATTATAAAGTTAGATGAATATTT
>NZ_JBOFXD010000050.1:0-70598 GCF_051653945.1 Cetobacterium sp. | reverse complement strand
TTATGGAATACCATTTGATCAAGTTAGTAATATTCTATCAGAGAAAGGAAGAGAGCTAGACTACTCTGAGTACTGTCATATGCCAGATAACTATTTAAAACTATTTAAGGCTATGCCAGAAGATAAAGCTAAAATTGATATTGAATCGTCTAAAGGTAAGATGAAAGCAATTTGTGATGATATATTAAAAAGAAAAAAACATTCAGCTAATAGTAATATCTTTTTATATCCAATATTTTTATTAATTTATAAATTTTGGAGACTTGGATTAAAAACAGTTTCTAAAAAGTTTAAATTGAATAATGAAAGATGTATAAGTTGTGGAATATGTAAAGATGTTTGTCCTGTTGAAAATATAGAACTAGTTGATGGAAAACCTGTTTGGGATAAAAATTGTGAAGATTGCTTAGCATGTGCAAATCTATGCCCAACTATTGCTATATCTTGTGGTGGTAAAAGTAAGTATGACAATAGGTATAAAAACCCTTATATTGGGGTTAATGAGTTGAAAAAATAAAGATTTATTACAATGCAATAGTTGCTAAAAAAGATGTATAGTACTCAAAATATAGAGTGTTTACACTGGAGTATTATAATTTAAGTACAGTAAAGGCGAATTACTATTTCATAGACAAAAGTACATAAAAATGACACTCTAATATGAGTTTTAAGGCGTTCGTTTGAAATTACCCTAATTAGTAGTAGTAGGGTAAAAAAATGTCATATAACGAGTTGTAGATGTTCATATAAAGCCTTGAAAACATTGTATTACAAAGGGGTTTCAAGGCAAGGAATAGAGAGATAAAAACTAAAAAAAGAGAAGAATTTTCTTCTCTTTTTGTTTAAATACCACACTTTCGAATCTTCTCTTTAAGCTCAGGTATTGTATTACAAATATTTTAGCATAAAAAAGGGTTTTTCTATAATTTAGGAAGAAAAACAGTTATTTTTTGATACAATTTTCAAAATACATCTTAAAAATGTACACAATTTAAATTTATTTTGAAATAAAAAAGAGATTTCTTTTATCAATTGATTATAAAGAAACTAAAGAAAATATTGAAATAGTTAGAGATATTATAAGAGAGGATGAAAAATATTGATGGGATAAAGAAAACGATACTTTATACAGACATCAAAATAATCCAAATATTAAAAATAAAAAATGAAAATAGAATTAAATTAAGAAGAAATGTATGATATAATATATTCTTAAATAAGAAGGAGTTGATGAGTATGGCGACATCATCATTTACTAGAAAGATAATAGTAACAGGGAAAGAAGCAACTGATATGATTATAGATGCTATTACTTCTGATACTGATATAAAAAAAGATAGACATAAAAGAGAAGAATTTATAGCTGTAAATCGTAAAAGGGGGAGAGCATCATTAGAAAAGTTTGCGTCTCACTACAAGAAATTGAAGAAATAGTTCCAAAAGAGTTAGTAGTAGAAATTATAGATAAATTTGCGTGTTTAAATGATAAGGATATTGAATTTTTTTAAAGAAAAAAGCTCAACTATTTCAGCATAAAAACAAAGCTAGAACTTATTTTATAATGGATGAAAAAAAATAGATAGTTTATATAACAGTGTTTTAGAAATCTCTACATTTTTGATAGGACAGATAGCAAAAAATGATTGTAATAAAGATAAAATTTTTGGGAAATAACTTATAGATTATGCTTGTAGTTATATAGAAGAGGCTTCTGAGGTTGTTGGAGGACGCATTATTTTAATAGAATTAAAATTACTAGATGAGGGGGTATCTTTATTAATTGAAAAAAAGTTGAAAAATAAGAGTTAGTATTGTTGATTGTAATTAATCAAGAGTCCTTAGCGACAAGAATAAAGATCGGAAGCCTTAACGGCAGAGGTAGGATTCCTACCTCATTTTTTTATATAGAGAGTTAATGAAAGATGCGAAAGAAGAGTATGAAGCTTTTTTACTTTCTTATAAATAAACATATAAAACCTTACTTTAAAGATTTAAAGATAAAAGATATAGAAGCAATAACTATTAGAGCTTGGTAAAATAAATTATTATTAAGCGAACAGACTCTGCTCGGAAGATTTTAAACGGGCAATCAAGGAATTTGGAGAGACAAAAAAATTCTATCAAAAAGAGGAGAAGGAGAGAATACAAACATATAATTCAAAGTTTTAAAGCTGGAGAGGTAGATAGAGAAAAGGCACTGGAAATTGGAGTAGAATTCTGTGAGAAAGCTTTTCTAGGACATGAGGTATTTATAGCCACTCATACAGACCGAGAGCATATCATGAAATCTGCTTAACTCATGGATTGGAGATTCCACAAAAAATAGAGAGAAAGGGAAGATAATTACTTGGGATAAAAATAAGTATGTGACAATCAAAAATGGAATTACCAAAGAGAGTGACAGTTTAAATCTGGTAAAGGTAATTATCAAGACTTCACAGGAGAGCAAAAACAGAGAAGAGGTTCTGAAGAATATATAGAGGAAAGGGTATAGAACTGATTGGGAGGAGCAGAGAAAAAATATAACCTTTATAGTGTATAAAAAGATACTTGTGGGGAATAAGGATAAGTTTAGACTCTCTACTCTCCAAAAGACATTTAACCAAGATATTCTTAGCAAGGAGGGGGTGGAAAATAGCAAGAGAGGGAACAGAACAGGAGTATCTAGAGAAGCTAGAGGAAATTGAATATAAAGACATTGCAGAGTTTGCTAGAGAGTTTGAAAAGAGAAGAGGTAGAGAAGGAAATTCTAATTCAATTGCAGAGGAGATCTATAGAGAATCAGGCGGAGCTAACAGAGAGAGGTTACAGAATTGTCCAAAATCCTACCCTCGCTCATAGAAGATTTGAAGAAAGAAAACGAGAAGAATTGGAAAAGCAACAGCGAGAATTTAAAAAGAGAAAATCAGGAAGTAATGAACGTGATCTCTAAAACTCAGAATAGCCAAGAGCTTATAAAAGTGAGTTTCAGAGAAAATGTTGCAGAGTTTGAGAAAAATTCAGATTATCTCATACAAGATTTTAAAGGAAAGATAAGCAGATATTTCATAGGAATTTTCTCTCTGAATATTTTTAGTGGAATCATTTTTCTTATAGAAGCATATTTTTTCAGTACAGGGGGATCAAAGAGGATATTGGCATTATAAAAAGAGTTTTGATTGGAGATGAAAAATACTGGTGGGATAGGGATAATAAAATTTTATTTTTACAAAGATGTGGTTCTAAAGATTGAGCTTTTAAAATAGATTTTAAGACATATAAAATATCTCGAAGAAAATATAAAAGCTTTAAAAACGTGGTTTTAATGAGTTTTACAAGAGAAGTAAAAATTTTAAAATTAAAAATGTATTTTGAATATAAAAAAGGAGAGAAAGTAAAAAATTCTCTTAAAATTTTACGACTTACTAATTTATTTTAGTAAGTTCAAACGTCAACTTGCCTCTTAGATTATTTAATAAGATCTTGTCGAAGGCGATTAACTAAGTTACACAAAAATCGTCCGATTAATTATGTGTCCGCAGACATTTCCTTCCAATCTCTTGCAGTAATATTATATAAAATTTTCATAGAAATTTCAATGTTTTCTGTTGAATATAAAAAAATATCAGAAAAATTACGAAAAATGCTGTGAAAAAAAATGAAATATGCTATAATGGGTTCAAATTCAAATAAACAATTGACAAAAACGTAAAAAAAAGGTATTATTTTATAACTGATCGTGCTATGCGAGTTATTTGAAAAAATACGGGCATAGACTATAGACTGCCTCCTTTTTGCAAAGGGGGCTTTTTATATTACTGGGAGGAAATTTTGGATAAACCATTTTCAGATTTTGAGAAACAGATAGATATTTTAACTAAAAGAGGAATCACTTGTGATGATTATACTAAATTTTATCTCATGAGAAATAATTATTATTCAGTAATCAACTTTTATAAAACCCCTTTTTTGCAAGAGAAAGGAAGCGATAAGTATAAAGTTGGAGTTCACATAAGGGAAATTATAAGTCTCTTTGAATTTGATAAAAGCTTAAGAATGGCATTTTTTAACTCTATAACCGAGTTTGAGAGGGTAATGAAAACTTTGATTTCTTATCATTTTTCTGAAATAAATACTAATAATAAGCATGAAAGAGTTGTTAATAGATATTTAGATTATGATTGCTACTATTTGAATTCATATAATTTGGATAATATTCATATAATTGTAAAAAGAATGAAAAATTTATTAAAAGATTATAAAATTGAAGTTTTGAAGCACTATAAGGAGAAAAATAATATTCCTCTATGGGTTTTAATTCATTTTTTAACATTTGGAGAAATGAGTATATTTTTTACAGTAATAAAGAACACTGTAAAAGATAGAGTTATAAACTCTGTGAAAGCTATCTATGAGAAAGAGTATGGCTCAGAAATTAGGGTCTCAAAAGAATTTATGGAATCATTTTTAAAAGTAGCTGGGAATTTTAGAAATGTGTGTGCCCATAATGAAAGAACTTATAATTTAAAAACAAAAGTTACAATCTCCTCTAATGAATTTATTAATTCTAAGAGTAGACAAAACTTATTTGGAGTATATCAAGGACTTAGGATCTTTTTGACGAAAGCAGAGTATAGTATTCTTACATCCTCTTTGATAAAAAGTTGTGAAGAACTAGAAAAAAATTTGAGAGTTATTGAGATAAATCAAATTTTGGAAGCGATGGGATTTCCAATAAACTGGCATAAAATGGAAAATTTATAAGATTCTAAAAAGGTGGAATTAATGAAAAAATCTCATAAAAAGACAATAAAAGAAATTGGAAAAATCCTGTTAGGAGTATCAGGAGTATTAATAATCATAAACTTTGGTTTGATTGGAGCCAATGAATTATACGAGAGTTATCCGTTTTTATTTGCGAAAGACTTAGATAATGGAAAGTGGTTAGAATTTTTAGGAATATTTTTAGGTATTTTAGGATCGTTTTTGATTTACTGGAGCAACAGAAAATATGAAACCAATAAACAAAAAATTCAGGATATGAAAGTTGAGTTAGATTTAGATATAAAAAAACTTGCAGAAATCATGGATGCAGCCGACTTTCATACAACTAGAATAGTATATGAAAATATTAATTTTCAAAAAATTGACATCAAAAATATTGAAAATACTCAAGAAATAATCATTGAAAATAAAAAAATATTATTTAATATTCATAAAAAAATGAATACTTTAGGATTAGAACTTTATCTTTCAAATAATTTTTACAAAGATATACAAAAACTGCATAATTTTTGTAAAGATTACTGTGATAAATATTTATCAGAGCTTATTAATTGTTTGAATTTATATCAAATATATATTCCAGAACTGAAAAAATATGAGAGTATTATATTGGAAGAAAATACTTATTTACAGTTATTTTATTCCTATGATAAACAGATAGGAATTTTAGATAGTTTAATAAAAACAGATAACGAATTTTTATCAATTAGTCAAAGAGAAGAATATATTAAAGAAAGAAATAAATCAAATTTTGAAAAAAATAATATCTCTATTAAATTATCTGAATTAGGAGAGAGAAAAAATGAAATTTCAAATAAAATAGCTTATAAAACAACACCTAAATTTATTCAAGATGTAATAAATAGTTTAGAAAAAATTGAAGAAATTGAAAAAATACTTGAACAGGAAAAGCGAGAGTTAGGTGAAGAAATTAAAAGATATATCGAGTCCAGAAAAAAAACTATAGATGAAGAGAATGATAAAATCAAAAATTAAGAAATCTATTTTTAAAATTAAATAGGATTGAGAAAGAGTAGAGTATTCTGAAGTCAAGAATATTCTACTCTTTTTGTTTGTTTAGCTTTTAACATTATCTCATAGCAAGTGACGAAAAAAAGTGATATAATTTTCATAAGAAAAACTAATAAAATAGGGGGACAAAATGGATGATTTAACATTTTTTACCAATGAACAGGGAAAATCATTGGCTGAAAGATTTTCTAAGATTTTGATAAACAATACTAAATACTTAGATGTCTTAGTAGGATATTTTAGGGCATCTGGTTTTTATGAGGTCTATCAAGCTTTAGAAAAAACAGAAAAAATAAGAATTTTAGTGGGGATAAATGTAGATAAGAAAATTGCCAGTATGTATTCACTAGCACAGGGTGGAGATAATATCGTTCTATCAAATAAAGATGTAAAGAATATAACTACTGATAAAGTAATAGATGAGATGAACAACTCAGAGGATTCCTTAAAAGTAGAGGAAGGAATCAAAAAATTCATAGAGTTGATTCAAAATGGAAAGTTAGAAGTAAGGGTTTATCCGAGAGATAAGATCCATGCGAAAGTATATATAATGAGAAAAGATCTGGAGAAGTCTGAGGATTTTGGAAAAGTCGTAACGGGATCAAGTAATTTCTCTTATAGCGGATTAAAGGGTAATCTGGAATTCAATGTAGAGTTAAAGGATAGGAGAGATGTTGAGTATGCTCTGGAAAAGTTTGAAGAGCTATGGAAAGAGGGAGTTGAGATCTCAAAGGAATATATAGAGACTATAACTCAAAAAACTTGGATAAATGATGAGATAACTCCATATGAACTATATCTGAAATTCCTCTATGAATATTTCTATGAAGAGATTAATGCTGATATGAGGGAGTTTAAAGGGGAGTTTCTTCCAGATGGATTTACAAAGTTCCAGTATCAGATAGATGCAGTTAATCAGGCAAAAAAAATTCTTAATAAATATAATGGAGTATTTCTTGCAGACGTAGTTGGACTAGGAAAGACATATATAACAGCATTATTGGCTAGAGAACTGAAGCATGGAAGAAGTTTGGTTATATGTCCACCAGTGCTTCAAGATTATTGGAAAAGAGTTCTTGAAGATTTTGGAGTTTCCGCAACAGTAGTCTCACTGGGAAAATTGGATAAGATAATTGATGAATATCCAAATGACTATTTTAGACATATATTTATAGATGAGGCACACAGATTCAGAAACTCAGCAACTTCAAATTATACTAAGCTTCATCAGATTTGCGTTGATAAAAAAGTTGTTCTTATTTCTGCAACCCCTCAGAATAACTATTCATCAGATCTTTTGAATCTGATTTCTCTTTTTCAGCAGAGAAATAATTCTAACGTAATTGAGGATAATCCAGATATTGAGGATTTTTTCAAAAAATTAGATACCAAAGAAAAGAAAGCGATAAAGCTCCATAAGGATGCTAATACAGAAGCAAGTAGAGAAAAATTGGATAGAATAATTGATGAAAACTCAAATGCTATAAGAGACAAAGTACTAAGAAAAATTATGGTAAGAAGAGTTAGAAGTGAGATAAAAAAATATTATAAAGATGATATGGAAAAGCAAGGACTTGTATTCCCAGAACTGGGAACACCAGAACAGATAATCTACTCATTTGATGAGAAGATGGATGCAATCTTTGAAAATATCTTAACTTTAATAACAAGTCTGAATTACTCAAGATATAAAAGTTTAACTTACTTGAAGAATCCTGACTCAGATACAAGAACCCTTCTGGTAGGTCAGATGAATATGAAAGGATTCATGAAAGCACTACTACTAAAAAGGTTAGAAAGCAGTTTCTTTGCCTTCTCTAATACTGTTAAGAGATTTAAAGAATCTTATGAAAAATTCTTGGAGATGTACAATGAGGGAGTTATATACATAAGTAAAAAATATAATGTGTATGATCTACTGGCAGATGAAAATGATGAAAAACTGATGAGACTAGTAGAAGAAGAGGAGATTGAAAGATTTTTAGTAGAGGAATTTGATGACAAGTTTAAAAGAGATTTAGAGTCAGATTTGCAAGTATTAAGAAGTATCTATTTAGAGATTGAAAAGATAACTGTAGATCCTAAGCTCGATTATTTTATAAAAGAACTGAAAACTAATAGCATCTTAAAAGGTACAAAGAAAATAATATTCACAGAATCTCAAGAGACAGCTAATTATCTGAAAGAAAAATTGAAAGAGGCATTAAATGAGCCAATTATAGAATTTACTGGAAGTTCAAACATCTCTTTAAAGGATAGAATCCGTGCCAATTACGATCCCAACTATGAAAAGTCTAAAGAGGATAGATATAATATTCTGATAACGACAGATGTACTGGCAGAGGGAATAAACCTTCATAGAGCAAATGTACTTATCAACTATGATCTTCCATGGAATCCCACAAGAATAATGCAGAGGGTAGGAAGAATTAACAGGGTAGGAACAAAATTTGATAAGATATATGTATTTAATTTCTTCCCTACTTCAAAGTCGAATGAACATCTAGGACTAAGAGACAATATTACAAGTAAGATAAACTCTTTCCAAAAGACTCTCGGAGATGATTTTAAATATCTTACAGAGGATGAGGTAGTTGGAGGGCATGAACTTTCTGGAGAGCTGCTTTATTCTCAATTAAATAAGAGATTGGATGTAGAGGATGAATGGGAAGAATCAGAGCTTGAATATCTGAAAGAGATAAGAGAGATAAGAGACAGGGATGAAGATCTTTTTGTAAAGATAAAAGAGCTTCCTAAAAAGAGCAGAAGTTCTAAGTATGATTCTACAATCGAAAAACCTAGTGTAATATCTTTCATAAGAGATGGAGAGCTGAAAAGAGTATATATCACAGATCAGGATATAAATACAAGAGAGCTGACATTTTTTGAAGCAGTAAAGCATATAAAATGTAAGATGGAAGAGGCTAAAATTCCTATGGGAGATGATTTCTACGAACTTCTAAAATGCAACAAATATTACTTTACCGAATCTAAAGAGAAAAATATAATCCAGACACCTCAAAAGAAAGCTGGAAAAGACGCAGAGTTTTTGAAACTTGTGAAAGCACTGGACAGTTATAGAAAGTTCTCGGGAGATGAGGAGAAAAAAGTTAAAAAGATAAAAGAGTTAGGGGAAGCTGGAATCATTCCTAAGGATATTTTGAAAAAAATAGTAAATGAAGCAAATGATGTTATGAAGCGTGATTCTAATCCACATAAAATATTGGAACATGTTTTTAATGAGATTCCAGATGTTTACAGAGAAACAAAGAAAAAAAATATAGATATAACAACAGGTAATGTAGAGGTAATATTATCTGAATATTTAGCATAAGGGGAAGAAAATGGATGAGAAGGAAAAATTAAGTTTAATCAGCAGTCTGATAGAGAATAGATTTAATATAGAAAGATTTTCAGACTTCGTAGCAAGAGTTTTGAACGTGACAGTTAGAGATAGAAAACCTTCAACTGCCATCTGGAAAGAATATAGAAACTACATTGAATCATATCAGATTCTTGGGGATTATACAGACAAAGATGGACAAAAAAATTATATAATTGTGGTAAAAACTAAGGATAGTAAAGATCCAACAAGGGCAAAAGGTAAACAGAGAGAGATAATTGCTAAGATATTGAGAGAATATAGAAAAGATGGAGCATTAGTTGCATTTTATAATGACTCTGATTCACATTGGAGAATGGCATTTGTGAAGTTGGAATATACTTTTACTGAAAAGGGAATAAAAGAAAAATTAACTCCAGCAAAAAGACTCTCTTATGTGGTTGGAGAGGGTGAAGCTAGTCATACAGTAAAAAAACAGATGATGACTTTGACTAAGATAAATGATGCGATTAGCTTAGATGAATTAGAAAAGCTATTCCAGCTTGAGAAGGTAACTAATGAGTTCTTTGATGATTATAAGAAAAAATATTTGGATCTGAAAGAATATTTAGAAACTAATAGTGAATTTATGGTAGAAGCAAAAAGACAAAACATGGAAAATCCTGAATCTTTTTCAGAAGGTTTTGCAAAAAAATTAATGGGGCAATTGGCATTTTTATATTTCCTTCAGAAGAAAGGATGGTTAGGTGTAAAAATTGTTCCTACCGAATTAAGTAACGAAGATTTTAATGCTGTTTATGATAGGGCTATCGGAGATGAGAAAGATATATTATCGGAGGCTTTTTCAATGTCAAATTCAGGAAACTATAAATTAAATCCTTCAAAAGTCATGGAAATGGAGATCAAAGATGCTGATAATTTAGCAAGTGCTTTTAAAAATATAGTTAAATTTGAAGAACCATGGGGAAGCGGAGATAAAAAATTTATCAGAACCCTTTTTGAAAGACATATAACAATCAAGAAAAACACAGGAAAAGAAAGAACATTTTTTAATGACTATTTGGAATATATGTTCTATGATGCTCTAAATTTAGATAGAGGAGCAAATCAATATTTTAAAAGGTTCAATTGTAAAATTCCTTTCTTAAATGGTGGATTATTTGAACCTTATGATGATTATGATTGGAAGAATACAGATTTTAAAATTCCTGATGAGATATTCTCAAATTCAAAAGGGGATGGAATTTTAGATATTTTTGATAGATATAATTTTACAATAAATGAAAATGAACCTTATGAAACAGAGGTAGCAGTTGACCCAGAGATGCTTGGAAAAGTATTTGAAAACCTTCTGGATGTAAAAGATAGAAAATCTAAGGGAGCATTCTATACTCCAAGAGAGATAGTTCATTATATGTGTAAAGAGTCAATCATTAATTATCTTATGAATGAAGTACCTAATCTGACTAGAGATGGGATAGATTATCTTATTCAACTAGGAGAATTTACAAAAGAATATGATGAGCATCTCTTTGAGATGGATTATATGAAAGCATTAGAGGAAAAAAATACTACAGTTAAACTTATATGGGGAATGCCAGAGTTCATTAGGAATAATGCAAAACGTATAGATGATGTCTTAAAAAATGTTAAAGTTGCAGATCCAGCAATAGGTTCAGGAGCTTTTCCTCTTGGAATGTTAAATGAGATAGTTAAAGCTAGAAATACTCTGACTCAATATATCATAATTGCAGAATCTCTTGAAACAAAGGATTTGAACTTTGATAAGTATAGAGTAGTGAGAGATAAAGCATATAGAACTAGATCTCTTTACAGATTGAAAATAGAGACTATAGAAAATTCTCTGTACGGTGTAGATATAGAGCCAAGTGCGGTTGAAATTGCAAAGCTAAGATTATGGTTATCTATAGTAGTAGATACTCAGAATAATGATATAAGACCTCTTCCTAATCTGGATTTTAATTTTATGACTGGAAATTCTTTATTAGAAGAGTTTGAAGGAGTAAAGTTATTTGATGAAAAGTTACTCAAAAAAACTTAAAAGAAACTTATACGGAAGCTGAAAAATTAAATGCTCCTACTTTATCATTTCAAAAAGGATTGTTTGGTGGGATAGAGGATCTTAAGATTGATATAATGATGAAGTTAGATGAGCTTCATAAGAAATTTTTCAAAGAGAGAAATAATGAAGTTAAGAAAAATATAAAAAGACAAATAGAAGATACAGAATGGATTCTTATACAGGAAACTTTGAGCCACTCTGGAAATAGCGATAAGATAAAAGAGCTTGAAAAATTAAGGAAACAAAAGAGAAAACCATATTTCCTTTGGAAGCTTGAATTTGCAAGAGTTTTTAAAGAGAAAGGTGGGTTTGATATTATAGTAGGAAATCCACCATATATAGGATTCCATAAAGTTCCTCACAAAGAGGAAAGTAAGAAAATTTTTTACTCGGCTAACGGCAAGTATGATTTTTATGTTTTATTTATTGAAAAAGCTATTAATCTTTTAAAAAATAAAGGTAATTTGACTTATATTTGCCCCTCTTATTTTTATAAAAGAAATTATGGACAAAAATTAAGAGAATTTTTATTAAGAGAAACAAATATTAAACTAATTATTGATTTTCAAGATTCACAAATATTTGAAACGGCTCAAACATACACATGTATATTTTCTACAGAAAAAGAAAAAAGTAATGGTAATAATTTGATAAAAATTAAAGAAAATTTAGATTTTAATGGGAAAGAACTACTATTGGAACAAGAAAATTTAATAGAGCCACAATGGATAATCCAGAAGGATTCTCAAAATGGAATTGTAGAACGATGCAAAAAAAAATCAAAAATTAGTTTAGCTGATATAAGTATTTCGATTTCTCAAGGGATAGTAACAGGAAATAATTCAGTATATTTAATTTCAGAAAAAACTATAAAAGAATATGGAATGAATTATAATTATCTAAAGAAAGCTTATAAGGGAAAGGATATAAAAAATGGAAAACTTATAGAAAGTGGTTATTATATTTTTTATCCCTATAATTTTGATAAAAATAATAAAAATGTTCTAGTTGATGAAAACGAAATCGAAGAAATGAATCCGCAATTGCTCAAATACTTGGTAGAACACAAAGAAGAGCTATTGACAAGGGAATATTTTTTGAAAAGTAATAAAAAATGGTATGAATTATGGAATCCAAGAAAAGCAATTCATTTTTACAATAGAAAATTTGTATTTTCAGAAATAAATAATAAGAATGATTTTGTCTTAACAAATGAATGTTTTTATACAGATAGTGCTTGTGGATTTGAACTGAAAAAAGAATATCAGAAGTTTGAAGATATTATAGAAAAATATCTTAACTCTAATATAGCGACGGATCTTTTAAAGCAAATTTCTGTTCCTAAAGCCAATGGGTATTTTATCTATAAAAACTCATTTTTAAAAGATTTTCCAATAGTTATAGATTTAGAGAATGAAGAGGAAATAACTAGCTTTAAACAATTAAAATCTGGAGAAGAAATTGATAATTTTATTTATGAAAAAATTATTAAATGATTTTAGATAAAAAGGAAGAATAGAAGCGGATGAAATAGATAAGATAGTTTAGTGAGAATTGAAAAGAAGCTCTTTTTTCTTTAGAGACATATTTCCAAAAGTTGATATATATAAGAATGGAAAGAATTCGCTGCACAGTGCTTTGGAACAAGAGATTAGATTTAAAATAACTGATATTTTTAAAAATTTTATAAATAAAATATAAACTGGAGTATAAGAACTTCAAAGGAGGAGAAAAATGCCTGAAATAGAAGATTTACATTTAATAATAAGTGAAAATATTAAAGGAAAAAAAATTAATTATGACGATTTAAAAGAAAAAATGAGAATGAAAATAATAGAGTATTCAAAAAAAGATGAATCTCTAATTAGTCCAGAAAATCTAAAAAAGGGAGATCAAAAAATATTTGAAACTGATGAAATAATTGACATGTATTTTAAAAGCGTTTTAATAGATTATATGAAAAAGATGAATCTTTTATTTTTGCAGATAGGTTCTTCTGTACAAATATTAGAAGTATATGAAAATCAAGATTTGAATACGTATGTTTTTTTAAGAGAAAACTTTTCAGTAGAAACGGGAGATAAAGGTGGAGAGTATAAGAATATTCAAATTAACATTGAAAAAAATTTTTTAGAGGAAGTTTTTGAATGGGCAGAGACAAGTCAAAAATTTAAAGAGAAAATTATAAAGGGAGTAGATGGTGAAAATATTGTATTTCTTTGTAAAGAAATACAAGTAATTCCATCAAACAAACCAAATAAAAAAATAACATATGATGATTTTATAAAGAAAAAATATAAAGAGTTAACAATAATGGCTGATAACAAATTAATGAAAATAATAAAGGAATATGGAGAAATAGAAAAAAAATATGAAGAAATAAGAGCAGAAATAGATGATTTAATTGGAAAATCCGAGAAAATGAAATCATTAATTGATAAAACTGATAAAAAATCAAAAAAAATAGAAAATAAAATCAAAAAATCAGAAGGATCAATAATTACAATTATGGGTATTTTTGTATCTATTTTCACTTTTATTTCTATAAATACACAATTTTTTGGAGAAGCAGCAAAAGCTAAATCAAGTTTAGAAATAATTATACTTTTATTAGCAATAAATATTATTATTATAGTGACACTCTCTTCTTTATTGTATTTAATAAAAAAATTAATTCTAGATAATTCTGAAGATGAAAGCTATAAAAATAATTCACCAAAAACTTCACTAATAATAGGGATAGTAGGATTAGTGATTTTAATCATTCTATTATTATCGTATAAAGAGAAAAAGGTAGTTTTGGATGTAACTAAATACATTTATAATATTTATCAAATTAAAAAATAAAAATAGTTTAGAATTAGAATCCGAAATTGATTAGTTAATGTGCGATATCTATGATTTAAATTTGTAAGAAAAAGAGTTTATAAGAAATTTTTAAAATCTAGGAGGAAATAATGGTAGAAATTAAATTTGATATCATAGAAAAAATTGGAGCTATTGGTGAAGAATCTAAAGGTTAGACTAGAGAAGTCAATTTGATCTCTTGGAATAATAGAAAAGCTTCCTGATTGGGATGAGAATCACAGATGGGTAAGGATAAAAGGAGTTAAAAGCTCTTCCAGAACTAATTTATTAATTCTGGAAGAGCTACTATTTTTATAGATTAAAAATGACTATAAAAAAATTTTAATAATTTTTTTCCTTAATTGTAAAAGGAAGCTTTATTTAATCTTTGAATTTCTTTTTTTCTTTTTCTACGAAGAAATAAAAAATAAGGTTTAGTAATGAATCTAGTAACTGGATTTTTTGAAAATAAAAAATAAACTTTTATAAAACGGAATAAAGTTCTTTGTCATAATATCAAAAAGACAATAGAGAATTCACTGTAACTCAGAGAAAAATAATCATGAACTTTGTTAAAAAGATAATCTGTAAATTCATCATACTTAACTGAAAGTTTTGCAATTATAAATTCTAATTTTGAATACTTTAATTTTAAATATCTTGCCATTTACCCCACTTCCCCATCTGTTCTTTTTTTGCTTTTTTTATATCTGATAAATTTTTAAAATTTCATTAGTTCTACTGAATCTTCCCTTTTAAATTAGGTAAGTGTTCCAAATATCTCTTTCAGCTCATCTGTAGTAATTGATAAGTTGAATCTATTAATTTGCTGAACAATTCCATCTAAGGGATGAGATATGCTTGTATATAAAAAAGATAATGGAACTTACTACGTATCATTTTACTCGGAAAAAAGATTAAAAAGAAGAAAGAGGGTTTTAAAACCAAAAGAGATGCTTTGATTCATGAGAAAGAATTTTATAATAAGAGAGCAAGGAACAACTATTTTAAAACTTTAGTAAGCATTTACATGGATTATTGCAAAGCAAGGTTGAAACCTACAACCATAAGAAAATGGCAAAATACTCTATTAGTTCATGAGAATGAATACAGTCCTACCTATCTAAAAACTATTAATAATCAAGTAAGTGTAATCTTCAATTATGCTATGAAGTATTATAAGCTCTCATCCAATCCAGCTAGAATATCTGGAAGTATAGGAAAGAAAAGAGCTGCTACAATGCTTTTCTGGACAAAAGAAAAATTTCGTAAATTTATAAGTGCTATTGAAAATAAGTACATGTCAAAGATAATGTTTAAGCTTATCTTCTGGACAGGAATGAGAAGTGGAGAACTACTTGATGTAAAGATAGAGTTACATAGAGCTATACAAGACATAAGGGAGAGAATCTGATTCAAGAGCATCTCAAAATTTCTCTGTGAGGAGATAAGGAAATTTTCAGAAAGAAGATATGATTATAGATCAGATGAAAGACTGTTTCCCATGACAAAATTTTTTCTCCATCATGAGATGAAAAGAGGATGTCAAAATTCTGGAGTAAAAAAGATAAGAGTTCATGACCTGAGATACTCCCATGCTTCACTTCTTATAGAGATGGGGTTCTCTCCGCTGATTATTGCCGAGAGATTAGGGCACGAAGATATTCAAACAACGTTACAGACATATTCACATCTTTACCCGAATAAATAGGAAGAAGTTGCTAATAGATTAGAAGAGCTAAATAGGAGTTGAAAATAACGAATAGTACTCAGGTAGTACGCATGAGTAAAAAAATCGTGCAACCCCTCATAAAAAGGGACTGCACGAATATATATTTCTTACTCCCACTCTATTGTAGCTGGTGGCTTAGATGAGATATCGTAAGTTAATCTGTTGATTCCCTTAACCTCATTTATGATTCTATTAGAAACTTTATCTAAGAACTCATATGGTAATCTAGACCATGTAGCAGTCATAAAGTCAATAGTGTTAGCTGATCTTAAAACAGCAGTGTACTCATAAGTTCTTTCGTCGCCCATAACTCCAACTGACTTAACAGGTAAAAGTACTACGAAAGCTTGGCTAACCTCTTTATATAAATCAGCAGCTCTTAACTCTTTAATAAAGATATCGTCAGCTTCTCTTAAGATATCAGCTTTCTCTTTATCAACAGCTCCTAAGATTCTGATTCCAAGTCCTGGACCTGGGAATGGGTGTCTGTCAACCATGTGAGCAGGAATCCCTAACTCTCTTCCAACAGCTCTAACCTCATCTTTGAATAACTCTCTTAAAGGCTCAAGTAGTTCAAATTGCATATCCTCAGGAAGTCCTCCAACGTTGTGGTGAGACTTAATCGTAGCAGAAGGTCCTTTTACAGATTGAGACTCTATTACGTCTGGATAGATTGTTCCTTGAGCAAGGAATTTAACATCAGTTAATTTAGATGCCTCATCATTGAATACTTCAACGAACTCTTTTCCAATTATTTTTCTCTTAGCTTCAGGATCAGTAACTCCAGCTAATTTGCTTAGGAATCTCTCTTCAGCATCAACACATTTGATGTTCATGTGGAAGTTCTCTCCATAGATTTCCATTACGTTTTTAGCTTCGTCTTTTCTAAGAAGTCCTGTATCAACGAAAATACAGATCAATTGATCTCCAATAGCTTTGTGTATTAATGCAGCAGCAACAGAAGAGTCAACTCCTCCAGAAAGTCCAAGTAAAACTTTCTTATCTCCTACAGTTTCTTTTATAGATTTAACTGTTTCTTCAATGTAGTTACCCATTGACCAGTTTTTTTCACATTTAGCAACTCCAAATACGAAGTTTTCTAGCATCTTTGCTCCATACTCAGAGTGAGTAACCTCAGCGTGGTATTGGATACAGTAGATATTTTTTTCAACATTAGCAGAAGCAGCTATACAAGAATCTGTATGAGCGATTTGCTTAAATCCTTCTGGTAATACTGTTACGTGGTCTCCATGACTCATCCAAACTTGGTTTAAGTTAGGAACATCTTTGAATAATGGACTTTCTAATTCGTCAATAATAAGCTCAGCTTTTCCAAACTCTTGCTTATCAGCTCTTTCAACATTTCCACCTAATAATTGAGAAGTTAATTGCATTCCGTAGCAGATTCCTAAAACAGGGATTCCTTGTTCATATAATGCTTTATCAATTGTTGGTGATCCATCTAAATAAACTGATGCAGGTCCACCTGAAAGAATGATACCTTTTGGTTTTCTAGCTAAAATATCCTCTAACGGTTCGAAATAAGGAACAACCTCAGCGTAAACTCCCATTTCTCTTACTCTTCTTGCTATTAACTGGTTATACTGAGAACCAAAGTCAAGAATAATGATGCTATTTTTCTTCATAAAAACCTCCAAAATATAATAAAAAAAGAGATAATCATACTCTATAAAAAAACAGAAGGTAGACTAATCCCTTTTATCTTTTTCATAGAAACTAATTTACGGTTAGTTGTAGAGACGTTGCACCATATTTGCAACTTATACGAATGAATATATTTACTTTTGGAACATTCTAGCATATAAATAGAAGGTGTGTCAACCTATAATTAAATAATTTAATCACAAGTAAAAAGACCTATAATCATATAAAAATAAAAAATAGTATTACATATAAAAAAATGTTACAATTAAGTATAAAATTCATGTTTGAAGTTTGAGAGGATATAAATTTATGAAAAAAACAATTAAAGAAGTTATTGTCGTTGAAGGAAGAGATGATATATCAGCGGTAAAAGCAGCAGTAGATGCTGAGATTATACAAACTAATGGGTTTGCTATTAGAAAAAAAGGAAATATAGAAAAGCTAAGAGTTGCTTATGAAAATAAAGGAATAATAGTTTTAACAGATCCAGATTTCGTAGGAGAAGAGTTAAGAAAATATATTTTAAAGTTTTTTCCAGAAGCAAAACAAGCCTATATAAGTAGAAAAGAAGGGTCAAAAGATGGAGATGTCGGTGTTGAAAATGCAACTCCAGAAGCTATAATAAAAGCCTTAGAAAATGCAAAGTGCGAAGTAGTTCAAAATACAGAGGCTGTGTTTACTATGGAAATTCTAATGGACAATAAACTTTCTGGATTTACTGAGTCTAAAGAGCTAAGAGAAAAGCTTGGAACAGAGTTAAGAATAGGATATTCTAATGCAAAACAATTTCTATCTAAATTAAATAGATATGGAATAACTATGGACGAGTTTTTATCAGCAATAGATAATATAAAAAAAACCAAGGAGAATTAATCCTTGGTTTTTCTTTTGTTAGGTTTACTCTTAGAAAGAGATTATTTCAGCAGTAGCTTCGTACCACTCGCCCTCTTCGTCTTCTCCAAACTCAATAAAGAAGTTAACTTGAACATCCTCTAAAGTGAATCCAACACAGTTCTCATCCTCTACTGTAAAGAACTCTATCTTTTTAAACTTTATAGCATCTAATTTTTCTCTTAAATCCTCTCTTTGTTCAAAAAGCTCTAATATATCCTCTTTTATAAAGAATTCTTTTTTTTCAAATTCCTCATTAATTCTATCTATTTTTTTCATTAATTCTTCTGTCATATCTTCCTCCTAAAATTTAAAAATTTTTTTAATTCTCTTAACTGTCTTTACTATAGACAGTACAAATTTAATTTTTCTTATTTCAAAGGGAACCTTTTCCAATGCCTTTTTCATCTGAAGGTTAATCTCTTTTTCAGTCATACTCATAAAAAATCTTCTCCTTTAAAAACAACTATATCGTAAAGTATACATCAAAAAAAATATATAGTCTATATTTATATTATATTTTATTTTTTTTTGAAAAATGTGCTATAATGTATAAGATTTAAAAAAATATAGGCAGTAACACTTAAGGAGGAAAACAAAAAATGAAAAATTGCATATTGATCGGAGTAGCTGGAGGAAGTGGAAGCGGAAAAACTACAATAGCACATAATTTAGTAAAGGCTTTCAAATCAGAAGATGCAGTACTAGTTGAACAAGATGCTTATTATAAAGAGCTAACTAATTTAACGATAGAGGAGAAGGCTGCAGTTAATTTTGACCATCCAGATTCAATAGAGTTTGATTTATTAAGAGAGCACTTAACTAAACTTGTAAATGGAGAGTCAATAGATAGACCAATCTATGATTTTACAACTCACTCTAGAAAAGATGGGTGCATAAAGATACAACCATCAAAAATAATAATCGTTGAAGGAATACTTATATTTGCTGTTCCTGAGATTAGAGAGCTGTTTGATGTAAAAATATTCGTAGATACAGATGCTGATGAGATGATCTTAAGAAGAATCGAAAGAGATATGACAGAGAGAGGAAGAAGTTTTGAATCTGTTAAAAATCAGTATTTAAAAACTGTAAAACCAATGTATTTAGAGTTCTGTGAGCCAAGTAAAAGATATGCAGATGTTATAATTCCAAGAGGTGGAGAGAACAAAGTTGCAATTGGAATGGTAACAAGTAACTTAAAAAGATTCCTTCAAAAAGGAGTGTTAGCATAAGATTATGAAAAATGTTATCTGTATAGAAGGAGTTGTTGGAGCTGGGAAAACAACTTTAGGAGAGTTATTAGCTAAAGAGTTATCAATAGAGTTTTTTCAAGAACCGTATATAGATAACCCTTTTTTAGATAAATTCTATTCAAATAAAGAGAGATACTCTTTATTAAGTCAGATGTATTTTTTAAACAAAAGAATAGAGATAATAGAGGAAGCTTCTAAATTTAATGGTTGCATAATGGATAGAAGTATCTATGGTGACTATTTATTTGCTAAAATGCATTTAAGAAATGGGTTTATGACAGCAGATGAATTTTCGTTGTATGAATCTTTTTGGGAAAAACTAATCTCAGCAAGAACTAGTCCGTTATTGATTATCTATTTAGAAACAACTGTTGATAATGCTATAAAAAAGATAAAAGAACGAGGAAGAGATTTTGAACTTGGAGTGGAAAAAGGGTATTGGACATCTTTAAATGAGGAATACTCTAATTTTTTTAATGAATACAATGAAACAGTTGTATTGAAAATAAATATAGATAATATGGATATTAGAGATAATGAAGAGGATAGAAAACAATTTTTTAATATGGTTAAATCTAAATTGAAACAACTAAGCCTGTAAAGTCCCAATTAAAGGAAAGTACTTTATATTTTAGTAGAATTATGCTAGAATTATAATTGAAAAAACATTTATAGAAATACACTTTTGAGGAGAAAAATTATGATTTTTTTGAAAGGGATTATAACAGGTTTAATATTATCGCTTCCCTTTGGACCAGTGGGCATTTATTGTATGGAAAAGGCTATGATCGAAGGCGAGAAAAAAGCGTATGTATCAGCACTGGGAATGGTAACTGTAGACATAATTTATGGTATTATATCATTTCTATTTATAAGTAGAGTTGAATGTTATATTATTAAATTCGAAACTCCGCTAAAAGTGTTGATAAGTGTATTTTTAATTTTTGTGGGAAGTAAAAAATTTTTTGGAAAGCCTAAAGTTAAAGAGGTTGAAGATGACGACTATACTTTAGTGCAAGATTATTTTGAAACGTTTTTACTAGCAATATTTAATATCTCTTCAATTCTTGTAATAGCAGGAATTTATACACTTCTTGGGATATTAGATAGCCCTATTAGAGAAATGACAGTATTAGAATTAGGAGTTGGAATTGGAATTGGAGGAGCATCACTATGGTTTACAACAATCTTTTTAATATACCATTTTAAAAAGAAAGTAACTATGGATATTCTTTTAAAACTAAGCAAACTTTCAGGACTAATAATTCTAATCTTTGGAATTGCAACTATTATATTTGCCTTCTACAAATAATAATAGAATATTTTATTAAGGATGGTAATATTTATGAACTTAGAGTTTAATAAAGAGAATGAAAACAAAGTTATAGCAGTAGCTATGAGTGGAGGAGTAGACTCTTCTACAGTGGCTTACCTTTTAAAGAAGCAAGGTTACAAAATTTTTGGTGTAACAATGAAAACTTGTGGAGAAGAGGATAAGGATGCTAAAAGAATATGTGATGATTTAGGTATCGAACACTATCTTTTAGATGTAACAGAGGATTTTGGAAAAGAGGTTATTGACTATTTCGTAGATGAGTATAGTTCAGGAAGAACTCCAAATCCATGTATGGTTTGTAACAGAAAAATAAAATTTGGAAAGCTTATTGAGTTTGCAAAAGAGT
Organism: Cetobacterium sp.; assembly: GCF_051653945.1. Lineage (GTDB taxonomy): Bacteria > Fusobacteriota > Fusobacteriia > Fusobacteriales > Fusobacteriaceae > Cetobacterium_A. The sequence continues at coordinate 49,303 of NZ_JBOFXD010000050.1, read as the reverse complement.
TAGGTGCAGAAGCGTTAGCAACTGGTCACTATGCAAATATTATCGATGGTACATTAGCTATTGGTGATGACATGAATAAGGATCAAGTTTATTTCTTATCTCAAATAAAAAAAGAAAATTTAAAATATATTATTTTTCCAATTGGAAAAATGGAGAAGCCAGCTGTTAGAGAGTTAGCAAAAGATTTGGGTGTAAGAGTTTACGCTAAAAAAGACTCTCAAGAGATATGTTTTGTTGAAGATGGAAAGTTAAAAGAGTTTTTAATGGAAAAAACTGGTGGAAAAATCGGAAAGCCAGGACAAATTGTTAATCTAAAAGGAAAAGTTTTAGGAAAACACAATGGATTAGCATTCTATACAATAGGACAAAGAAAAGGATTGGGAATAGCATCAGCAAACCCACTTTATGTTATAGAGCTAGATAGAAAAAACAACAGAGTCATTGTTGGAAGTAACGAAGATCTTATGAAGAATACCTTAGTTGCAAATCAACTTAACCTATTTTTAGTAGAGGATGTAAAAGAGTTAGATGGAATAGATTGTTTTGTAAAAGCACGTTCTAGAGATAAACTACATTCATGTAAAGTAAAAGTAGTGGATAAAGATACAATAGAGATTTTATTTACAGAGGATAGCGTAAGAGCTGTTACTCCAGGACAAGGAGCAGTATTATATACTGAAGATGGAAAAGTTATCGCAAGTTCTTTTATAATTAAATAGATTTTAATAGCCTGTAAGTAATAAACTGTTATTTACGGGCTTTTTTTAATTTTTTTTAAATAATATACTTGTTAAATAGATGAAATTAAGATATACTTATATTGCCAAAGTGTTTATTTTTTAAAGAAAGAGAGGTGTTACTATGAGTTTTTTCAATAAATTTAATGATACAGACAAAATTAATCTTTTTTTAGGGGATTTTTTAGTAAGAAACGCTGGATATCCAACAAGAAGAGAGTTAGCAAAACTGTTAATGAAAGATATGAAAGAAAATATAAAGGGCTATATAAGAGATGAAAACTCTTTATTCCAAGTTAGCCAAGTTTATTTAGATGGAGTTGTTAGCAGTAGAAGTTCATTATTGAAAAAAATCAAAAATTTGTACGAAACAAACAGAGAAACTGCAGAGGTGTTAAATATTTTCTCTGAAAGTAATAAGATTAATGCTGTTTTTTCAACAGATTATGATATAGTTTTAGACGATATAAACTGCAACAAAGTAGTAAAAATACTACCTACAGATGAAGAGTTTCCAATAGCATCAAATGGAGAGGTTAAGCATTATAAAATTCTTGGTGACGTCAATAGACATGAAAAGATTTTCGTTTCTATCCAAGATTTTAGAAAATTAAAAGTTTTAGATTTTTACAAAAACTTTTTCAAAAATATAAAAGAGGATATAGAAAATTATCCGACGCTAATTTTAGGATTAGATTTAAATAACTCAGACTTTATAGATGTGTTAGAGGTTGTATTAACAGATGTAAACCCGAAAGATGTTATATATGCTGTGAGTAATTCAAATGTATTAAAAACAAAAACAATTGAAAGATTAAACGAGCTAGGAATAAAATTGTTACCGCACAGTGAAGAGGAGTTTTTAAAAGAGTTAAAGGGTTACCTTAGCTTAACACCACTGGATGAATCTGAATTAAAAGAGTCATATATTGGAAAAAAGCTTTTTCGGTAACTCCAGATATTTCTGATGAAATAGTAGAAGATAAGATTTTAGATGAAACTATAGAAGTAGTAGTAGATACTGCTGAAAAGGTTGAAATTGAATCTGAAGAGAAGAGTTCAGAAGAGATTGAGGAAGAAATAGAAATAAGAGACCCAGAAGTATTAGAAGTTAAAAATGAAGATTTTAAAATAATAGAGAGTGCTTTAGAGATAAGGTATAGCTCTTTAAAATTGGATAGGTTACCAATTGAATTTTCTACAATAAAAGATATGAAAAATCAAAACCTGATAAAGACTTTTGGAGTTACCGATTTAAAAATAGGTCAACTAAATTTGAAAGACTGTCATAGTAGAATAGTTGAGATAAATAGAAAAAAATATTTAGAACTAAAAAACAGAGAGTTTAAATTAGGTTTAGAGATTGACTTAAAAGATGATGGATCTTTTAATACAATAGTAAATAACTGTTACTACAAGATATATCAATATAGCAATATAAAGAGATTTATGTTTAATGTAAAGCTTTTAAAAGAGATCTTTATGGGACAGCTTATTGAAATAAGTGGGAAACTAGTAACTGGTAAAGTAGCTTTTGAAAATAGAATAGAGGTTATGAAGTTAGATTTATTAGAGAAAGAGATTTTAGGATTAGAGGAGATAAAGAAAGAGAAGTTATTGCAAGAGGAGAACTCACTATACTCTCTAGCTTTATTAAATCTTATTGATAAAACTCCAACACTTCAGAGTTGGGTAAACTTTAGATGTGATTTAGATAAAGTTCAGTTAATTGAAGAAGATAGAATATCTCTTGAAAGAGTTCACATTATTAAAGGTAATGACTTTAATATAAGAGAAAGAATAGTTACAATAACTCCAGTAGAAAAAAGAGAGATAAAAACTACTGAAGCAGTAGCTTATCGAAAGACTTGTGAAATTTCATTAGAGAAGATACCTAGAAAACTATAAAGAGGTGTTTAATTTGAAATTAGATAATAAGATAGATAGGGAAGAATTTTTTAAAGCTTTCTGTATAACAGAGGAGTATTTTAACTCTACTGGCCTTAATTGGGATGAGCTTATGAAAATTTATGCTGACTATATAAAATTAGTTCCTTATTTAGAAAAAGAAGCTGAACATATTGTATCTAAATTAATTGATAATGTAGGAGTTCACTCAGTTAGAAGAAGAGTAAAAAGAGCAACACATCTTGTTGAAAAAATAATAAGAAAAGGTCGCAAATATGCAGATCGTGGGATAAATGTAGAAAACTATAAAGAAATTATAACTGACCTTATAGGAATACGTGTATTGCATCTATTTAAAGATGATTGGCGTGGAATTCATTGCGAAATAACGAAGTTATGGGATACAAAGGAAACTCCTCAGATAAACATTAGACGAGGGGATTACAATATCCAAGATTTGAAAAATACGATTCAAGACTTAGATTGTGAGATAATTGTGAGAGATCATGGTTATAGATCGGTTCACTATCTAATTGGTGTACCAGTTACAAAGCAAGATGAGGTACTTGTAGAAATACAAGTGAGAACAGTTTTTGAAGAGGCTTGGAGTGAGATAGATCACTTGATGAGATACCCATATGATGTTGATAATCCAATTATAACAGAGTACTTAGGTATTTTTAATAGAATCGTTGGAAGTGCTGACGAAATGGGTATGTTCATAAAAAAAATAAAAAAAGAGTTTTCTAATGGAAAAGGTTTAGAAGATAATTTCAGAGAGTTGGATTTAAAATTCAAATAAAAGGAAGAGTTGCGACTCTTCCTTTTTTCTAAAAAAGTTAGAGGTGACTAGATGAAAGAGATATTTATAGCATTAAAGGACTACTTAGTGTTTGTTAATATTATATTTGCATGTATCATTATATTCTTTGAAAGAAGAAGGCCTGTATTCACACTATTTTGGATAACAATATTGTTATTGACATCTTATTTTGGATTTGTAATGTATCTATTTTTTGGTATTAGCTTTAAAAAACGTAGAGCTTTAGAAAAATATTATTTAAAAAATAGTCATGGCTATTTAAAAAATTTAAATAAAAAATCTATGGTTAGTATTAAAAAATGGATAGGATTAAGTAGATATTTAGATGGTGTTCTTTTAGGAAAAATGACTCATAATAACAGTTTTACATTTTATCCAGAAGCTAACTATTACTTTGAAAATCTAACACTATCTATAAAAAATGCAAAAAAATCTATATATATGGAGTATTATATATTTGATGATGATGAGGTAGGGTCTCCAATTTACGATTTACTTTTAGAAAAGGTTAAAGAGGGAGTGGAGATAAAAATAATAGTAGATGGAGCTGGAACAAGAGGGGTTTCTAGAAAAAGAATTGAAAAGTTAAAAAAGGCAGGAATCATGTTTGAAGTATTTTTTCCATCGTACTTTCCATTTATAAAAGTTGGAAATTTAAGAGCTAACTATAGAGATCATAGAAAAATAGCTCTTATAGATAACAAAATATGTTTTTCAGGTGGATTAAATATAGGGAAAGACTATATTGGTAAGGGTCGTTTGGGGAGTTGGCAAGATATAGGATTCTCTTTAAAAGGAGAAGCTATAATAGATTATTTGCATGAGTTTGAAAGAAGTTGGAAATTCTTAAAAAAGGATACAACAGATATATTTCAAAATATTGCTATAGATAAAGATGATCATAGCTTAACTCCAATTCAAGTTGTAAGTTCAGGACCCAATTATGAGTTTCATACTATAAAGGATACATTTTTAAGTTTGATAATAAAAGCGGAAAAAAGTATACATATAGAAACACCATATTTTATTCCAGATGAGCCTATTTTAGATGCTTTAAAGGCCGCTTTAGTTTCAGGAGTAAAAATTAAAATAGTGATACCAAGTGTTGGAGATCATGCTTTTGTTTACTGGGCTAATCAATACTTTTATGGGGAGCTAATTGAATTAGGAGCTGAGGTATATAAATATAAATATGGATTTATCCATAGTAAATTAGTTGTTATAGATGGAGAGATTGCGTTTTTAGGAACTGCAAACTTTGATTACAGAAGTATGTACCAAAATTTTGAAATAAGTCTTCTGATTTTGGGAAATAACATCACTGAATTAGAAAAAAGAATAGATAAAGATATTTTAGATTCTAAAAGAGTGACATTGGAAGAGTATAAAAATAGAGGAAAAAAAGATAGGGTGTTAGAATCGATTTCTAAATTGTTGGCACCAATACTATAAGGAGGAAGTTATGATAAGAGTAGCTATAGTAACATTAAGTGATAAGGGTTCAAGAGGAGAGAGAGTAGACGTAACAGGACAAAGATTAAAAGAGATTTTTGAAAAACATCTAAGCTATGAAACTGTTTATTATAATATGCTTCCAGATACTTATGAAGAGATTTGTGAAGAGTTAATAAAATTAGCTGATGAAGATGTAGCTGATTTGATTGTAACAAATGGCGGAACAGGGTTTTCAAAAAGAGATGTCACACCTGAGGCGACACTTGCAGTGATTGAAAGAGAAGCTCCAGGAGTAGCTGAGTATATGAGAGCTAAATCATTTGAGATAACACCAAAAGCCATGTTAAGTAGAGCAAGATGTGGAATAAGAAAAGGTAGCATAATTTTAAATCTTCCAGGAAGTCCAAAAGGAGCAACAGAGAATCTAAACTTTGTAATAGATGCATTAGTTCATGGAGTTGAGATACTAAAGGGTGCAGCTGTAGAGTGTGCAACACCTATTAAAAAATAGGAGGGAACAATGAAGTTTGAGTATATAAGTTACGGGGGGTCTTTAATTCAGGGATTGAAAAAAGATCCCTCTGTTGTATATGTGTTTTCTGACTATCCTTTAAAAAATAGTCAGAGAAAAGAGAGTAAAAGAAATATCTTTGAACCAGATCCACTTTATTTAACAATAGATGAGTTTAAAGGGGTAGCGTTTAGTACAGATAAGATAATTTTAAGTGAAGCAAAAAGATTTGTGAGTTTATATAACTATATGAAAAAAGAGTTTGCAGAGATAAATATAAATAACTATTTTGAATCCATTGAGTTTTCAGATAAGTTTTTTAAATACTATACTGAATTAAACAGAAGTTTGTGTGAAAAGGATATAGAGCTAGAGGAGTGGCAAAAAAAATATTTTGAAATATTTCATAGATTTAAGGAAAAGTATGAGGTATATTTGACTGAAAGAAACTATATACCAAAAGACTGGGTTGAGGATATAAAATATCTAGATTTAACAATCTTTAAAAAATATAAAAAAATAGTGTTTGTAGATATAGTGAATTTTTCACCTTTAGATAAATATGTAATATCTAAGCTAGAGGAGTTTATAGAGGTTGTAATTAGAGTTCAAGGGGAACCTGGAGTTTTTGATGAGGAAAATCTTGAGTTAAAAGAGGTACACCTACCTAGAACACAAAAAGTAGAGATATCACTATTAGAGGTTCAAGATGAATTAGAACTTATAGGGAATCTATTAGATATTATGAAAATGAAAAATCATATGACTAATATTTTTTCTCCAGAAGCTGATACAAATGAGTATTCCAAAATATTTCCGAATAACTTTATGAGAGGTAGCTTCTATACTTTAAATGACACTAAGTTTTTTAAATTTTTAAATGCTCAAAGTGAACTTATAGGAGCAATGGAACCTAGAATGGATAACCTAATTCCTATTAAAAAATTTTTAGAGGGAATTAAAAATTTAGAGATGCAAGAATACTATGGAATAACAAAAGAGGATATGGAGTACATCTATAATCAAATAGATTGGGATTATAAGTATATAGGAACAGAGAGTAATGAAAAAATCTCTGAAATCTATGAAGATATTGTAAAAGTATCAAAAATTGAAAGTATAGATAAATTTATTACATACTTCAATGAACTTTTATCACTAGATATGTTTAGAGAGAAAATATATGTAGATTTTTATGATAAACTTCAAGAGTATATGGGATATGCTAAAACAACTGAGATAATGCTTGAGGAAAGAGAGATTAAAAGTTGCTTTAGAAATGGTGGAGATATTTTAAAATTCTTACTTCAATACTTCAATGATGTTGAGATTATAAGAAATGATGACAGTGAGGGGAAATATCTAATAAAACCAATGGAAAATTGTAAGGTTACTCCATCAAGAGAGTCAATTTTTATAAATATAAGTACAAGATACCTTCCTAGAGTAAAAAGAGATTCTCTTTATTTAACAGAGAAACAGAAAAAAGAGAATGGATTTACTTACTATGAAAAGGAAAGAAAAGAGGAAAAGTATAGATTTTATCAAGGATTTTTAAAAAATAGATATAATACAGTTATCTATATAAAAAATGAAAATAGTGGAGAGGGAGTATCTCCTATACTTTCTGAAGTCTTAAATAGATATGGTATAGGTAAACTTGAAAAAACTATTTATAGTGAGGACATACTAGAGAGATTAATGACATTTAAATCAAATGATATTGGAGAGTTTATTCAAAAAGAATTGTTGAAAAATAGAGATGACTTTAAAAATAGAGAGCTAAGTATAGGTCCATATGATTATGACACTTTGACTAGGTGTGAATATAGATTTTATTTAGATAAAATTTGTGGACTAAGCTCTTTTGAAAAAGAGGACTCTTTAGGTTTGTCAGTTAAATTTATAGGAACGTATGTACACGAGGTTTTTGAAAAATTAACGGATAAGATGTGGAAAAAGATTCTGAATGTTTCAGACTATTCAGTGACAAATGAAGAGGTAGAGGAACTACTATATAAGAGTTTTTATGCCAATAGAAAAAGAGTTCCAGTATATCTAGATAACTATTTTACTCAGATATTAATTCCACGTTTTACAAAAAATATAGTGAAGTTCTATAAAGAGATAGAAAATCTGTACATAGAAAAGAAAGTTAAACGTATAGAGAGTGAGAAAAACAGTAGAAAAGAGCCGTTTTTAAAAGGGGATGTAGAGGTTACTTTAAATGGTAGAGTTGACCTTGTAATTGAAACAACAACAAACAACCATATTATAGATTTTAAAACAGGAAGTAAAATAGATAACCAATTGGATTTTTATACAATTATGCTATATGGAGATGAAAATGCTGCTCAAAAATCTATATATAACGCTTTTGAAGGAAGTATAGAGAATCAAGAAAAACCTAAACTCACAAGAGAGCTTTTAAAAGAGCGATTGATAGAGTTTTTTAAAGGTGAGAACTACTTTTTAAGTGAGAAGAAAAGTGGATGTTTATACTGTGAGTATGGAAATATCTGTAGGAGGGAGTTTTAAATGAAAGGGATAGTTTTAAAAGCTAGTGCTGGAACAGGAAAAACATATAGACTATCTTTAGAGTATTTAGCTACTCTTTTAAAAGGTGAAAATTATAAGAATGTTTTAGTAATGACTTTTACGAAAAAAGCTACATCTGAAATTCAAGAGAGGGTTATCCTATTTTTAGAGGAGATGTATAGAGATAAAGAGTCATCACTATATGAAAATTTAAAAAACTTATACCCAGAGATAGACCTTTCTTTTGAAAACGTTAGAAAAGTTTATTATGAGGTTTTAGATAATAAAGATAGATTAAAAATTTCAACAATTGATGGTTTTATAAATAATATATTTAAAAATGTGATAGCTCCATATCTAAATATATTTTCATATGAGATTATAGATGATACTGAGAATATTGAGATTCTATTAAAATGTTTTGAAAAAATTGTAGAGGATAAAAATGAGTTTGATAGATTTAAAATTTTTCTACAAAACAGAACAGAGCGTAGTATAGAAAAGTATTTGGATATACTAAAAAATCTAATTGATAATAGATGGAAACTAATTTTAATTGAACAGTCTCAAAAGTTAAAAAATAAGGATGAGTGTGACTCAGATATATCTATAGAGAAGTTGATTAAACACTTAACTGATGCTTTTTTAGCTGTAAAAGAGAAAAAGAAAGATGGCAAAGATCTATCTGACTACATGAGTAAAATCATAAAATGGGTTTTAGAAAAAGATAGTTCAGTTCATAGAGAACATGCAGTTGAAAATTGGAATGAAATTATTAAAAGTGATAAGTGTTGGGATGGGCGGAGAGTAAAAACAACAAGTAAGATTGACTTAGATTGTGAGATAGAGATTTTACAAAGAGCCTTCGATCAACTGAAAGAGGAGATATCTAAAGAGGTTTTCAACAGAGAGGTTCTATCTTTTGAAAGGGAGATACTATACTTTATTGAAAATTTATACTTGATATATGATAATATAAAATTTAATGAAAAACGATTTACCCATTTAGATATAAGTAGTTATATGTTCCAATATATAGATAGAGAAGAGATAAATCTTATAAAGGATGGATATATAACAGATTACTTTAAAGATATATTTGATAGTGAATTTAAAACAGTGTTTATAGATGAGTTCCAAGATACAAGTGTTCTTCAGTGGAGAATTTTAAAAGGACTTATAAATAGTTGTGAAAATCTAATATGTGTTGGAGATGAAAAGCAAAGTATATATGGTTGGAGAGGGGGAGAGAAAGCTCTTTTTGAAAACCTTCCAAGCATAATAGGAGTAGAAGAGGAAACTATGAGTGTTTCCTATAGAAGTTGTAAAAATATAGTGGATTTTACAAATGGTGTATTTAATGGAGTAGCTGAAACATATGAAGAGGTTGCAGCTTTAGAGGATCACAGTTATAAGTGGGAGTTTACTCCAGTGGATGGAAAAAGTGATGAACTTGGATACTTTGAAGTTTTAACAAAAAAAGAACCTTTAGAGGATGAGGATGAAGTTTTAGAAGAGGAAAATATGGTAGAAACTATGGTGGATTCTATTGAAACTAATTTTGATGGGAACTATGGTGGGATAGGTATAATTGCAAGAAGTAATAAACAGCTAAATGAGATAGCTATTGCTTTAAGTGATAGAAAAATACCTTTTGTAATAGATTCCAATGACTCTATTATATATCACAGAGCAGTTAATCCGATTTTTAAAATCTTAAAATTTGTTGTGAATAGAGATGTATTTTCACTCCTTGAATTTTTAAGAAGTGATGTTATAAAAATAGGGAATGCTGAATTGAAAATTGTCTTAAAAAATAAAGAGATTATAGAAAAATTAGAAGAGATGCCAGAAGATGCTCCAAGCAGTCTTTTAGATGTTTTAAATAGAATAGAGAAAATAGCTAAAAAGGGATTGGAGAATAAAAACTTTGTTTTAGATGTAATAGAGGCATTTAATATCTCTCAAATATTCTCTGGAAAATCAGATTTAAAAAATATATTCCAATTTTTAGAGATGTCTAAAGAGCATGGAAATATATTTGATTTTTATAACTCACTCATAAATGAAAAAGATAATCCTAAATTTAAGCAGGTATCTTTAGAGGAGGAAAAGGCTATAACTCTTTTAAGTATCCATAAATCTAAAGGGTTAGAGTTTGAAACAGTTTACTATTTCCATCAGGGACAAAAAAGAGGTTTAGAGAGTGGGATACAGTTCCATATAGATTTTAAATCGCCTTTTAACGAAATAGAGAATTTTATATTTGTAGATAAAAAATATGAAAAAATCTTAGGTTATCTAGGAGATAGTTATAACTTTTTAAAGGAGTTAGAGATAAAAAAAGACCAAGAGGAGATAAATAATATCTATGTTGCTCTTACAAGAGCTAAGAAAAATTTATTTTTAGTTATGGGAGGAAGCGAAAATAAATATTTAAAGAACTCAATAGATGGACTATTTAACGTAAAGTGTGGTAAAATTAGTAGGACTGAAAAAAATGAAAGTGTACATAGAGTAAAGAATATAGAGCTATTAGATTCTATAGATTTTATTGAAAAGAGTATAGAAGAGTGTGAACAGCCAAATAGAATGCTTTTAGTTGATATAGTGACAGAGGAAAAAAGAAGAGTGGGTAATGCCATTCACTACTATTTAGAGTTTATAATAAATAATAGTTTAGATGAACATATAGAGGCAAAAAATAGAACTTACTCAAAATATGCATCTATAATAGGAGAGGAAAGGCTAAAAAATATTCTTGAAGGACCAGAGTTTAAAAAGTTCTTTAATGACAACCCAATTATTTTCTCAGAGGAGTGGGACTATATATACCCAGAGTATGAGATATATGATGAGGGAAAGTTAAAAAGAATAGATAGAATTATGATAAAAAAACCTACACCAACAAGTGACGGAAATATTCTTGTAATAGATTATAAAACTGGAGGAATAAATCAAGCCCAGTTAGATGAGTATATTGAAATTGTAGAAAATCATCTATATAGTTTAGGAGAGATAGACAACTATAAAGTGTCTGGTGAGTTTTTAGAAATTAAACTGTAAAAATTAAAATAATTAAAGGGGATGAAATGAAAAAAACAGTTTTAACAGGATTATTTTTAATGAGTTTAGTATCGTTTGGAGAAGAGATTGTAGTTTATGGACCAGAGTCAATGAAATGGATTGAAAGTTCAGCTGGGGTAATTTTTAAGGAGAAAACAGGGGCAACGATTAAGTATGTTCCAATTGATGGAGTTATACCTAGAATGAAATTAGAAAAGAAAAATCCAAAGGCTGATATAATTGTAGGTCTAACAGATATAAACTATTTAGAAGCTAAGAAAGATAATCTTATAAAAAAATATAAACCAACTACTGCTGGAAATATTGCAAGAGAGGAGTTTGTAATTGATAAGGAGTGGTCAGTTACACCTATTGATTATGGAATGCTCGCACTAAATTATAACTATGAAAAAATAGGTTCAGATTTAAAAACTTTTGAAGATTTAAAAAAATATCCAAAGGAGCTATTGGTTCAAGACCCAAGAAGTTTTACAGGAGAAGCGTTTATGCTTTGGACTATTGGGGTTTACGGAGAAAATTGGTTAAAGTTTTGGGAGAGTTTAAAACCAAGTGTATTAACAGTTTCTTCAGGATGGTCGGATTCTTTTGCTAAATTCTCTGTAGGAGAGGGAGCTATTATGAGTGGATATGCTTCGAGCTCAATCTACTTCTATCAAGATGGAAATGAAAATAAATATAAAAGTTATATACCTGAAGAGGGAGGATATATATATTTAGAGGGTGCTGCTTTAGTTAATAAGAAAAATATAAAAAAATCAGCTGAGGAGTTTTTAAACTTTGTGTTAGAACCTGAGTTCCAAAAACTTGCTCTTGAAAAAAATTATATGTTCCCTGTTATAAACTATAAGTTACCAGATGACTATAAATATGTACCTACAACAGATAAAATAGTTAAATTAGATGCGGAATATGTGAATAAAAATATGGAAAATTGGAAAAAACAACTAATAGAGGTATTGAAAAAATAATGAGGAAAAATAAAACCTATAGCTATATATATCTTATTCTATGGGGAATCCCTCTAATATTTTTTATAAAGGATTTCTTTCATTTTGAAGAGATTAGAAGTTTGAGTTTTTATGAAAACTTTCAACTTTTTAAAATATCTTTAACTCAAGGGATATTGTCAGTTATATTTTCAACAGTAATTGCCATTATCCCAGCTTATTATATGAGCTATAAAAAGAATCCACTGACTAAAATATTAGAGGGGCTTATATTTATTCCATTTTTCTTTCCAACCATATCAACAGTAGTGGCTTTTACACTTATATTTAATCTCCCGATTCTTAAAAACTTTAGTGTTTTGTATACACTAAAAGCTATAATACTTGCAAATGTATTTTATAATAGTCCCATTATGATAAAGTATCTAAGTGAGGGAATGCGAAATATACCTAAAAATATAGTTGAAGCAGCTAAAATAGATGGCTTAAATGAGATTAATATATTTTTTAAAATTAAACTTCCGTTAATATTTCCTCAAGTTTTTAGAGGAATGTTTTTAGTTTTTATATATACCTTTGCTTCCTTTGGAATTGTCTTAGCATTGGGAGGAATTCGCTACTCTAACCTAGAGGTTGAAATTGCAAATACTCTTTTAAGAGATGCAAATTTTTCAAAAGCTCTTGTGTTAGGAGTTGTACAATTTTTCTTTTTAATAGTTCTAAATCTCTTAGGTGATTTGTACCCACCTTATGAGTTACAAGATGATTTCAGAGAAAGAAAAGTTTCCATACTGACAACGATTTGGACAACAATATATCTATTGCTAGAGTGTTCAGTTGTTCTTATAGGAGTATTCTATGGTTTTTATAACTATTATACTGGTAGTTTTTCTTTAGAAGGATTTTATAAACTTTTTTCTAGTGATTTTAACGCATACTATCCAGTTTTACAAGGAATTAGAAACTCTCTACTTTTAGCATCAATAACACCAGTATTTGTAATTGTTTTTACGTACCTATTACTTAAAAATTTTACCAAAGTAACAAGTGCTATTGTTTTTTCTACAATGGGATTTTCAAGTGCATTTCTAGGGATTGCTTTAATCTATATAAATATACTTTATGATATAAAACTCTGGATACTTTTAGTTATTGGTTATTTTTTAGTGACAGTTCCAATAGCTTACTCTTTTATGTATCAATATGTGAGAGAGTTTCCAAAGGATATATTGGATTTAGCAAAAATTGATGCACTTTCACCTTTTAAAACATTTTTATTAATAGAGTGTCCTATTTTAAAAAATGTATTTTTAGGTACTTATTTACAGATATTTGCAATAATTTTGGGAGAGTTTACAATCTCATACTCAATGCAGCTTGGAAGAGATTTTCCAACTATAGCTTTAGTTAACTATTCACTTTTTTCAGATAAAAAGCTTTTAGAAGGGGCGGCACTATCATCTGTAAATATAATAATAGTGGTTATATTATTTTATTTATCAAATAAAATTACAGAAAGAGAATAAAGGGAGGGAACAAGCATGATAAACGCAATATGGTTAGGACTTATATTAATTGGAATTGTTGTTTCAATGTTTACAGGAAATGTACAAGCGGTAACAGATTCTGTTATATCATCGTCGAAAACAGCGGTGGAGATAGCAATAGGGCTTATTGGAATTATGGCCTTTTGGTTAGGATTGATGAAAGTTGCTGAAGAAGCGGGATTAGTTAAGGCTTTGGGAAGAGGCTTAAGACCCGTAATGAAAAGATTATTTCCAGAGATTCCAGAGGATCATCCAGCAGTTGGAAGTATTGTAGCTAACGTAGCAGCAAATTTCTTTGGATTAGGAAATGCAGCTACTCCATTAGGAATTAAAGCTATGCAGGAGTTACAAGAGCTAAATGATAACAAAGAGGAAGCTTCAAATGCAATGGTATTGTTTTTAGCTATAAATACATCTTCTGTTACTTTAATATCATCAAGTGTAATAGCTTATAGAGCAGCAGCAAACTCAGCAAACGTGACAGAAATAATTGCTCCAACAATAATAGCAACAGCAATTTCAACAATAGTTGCAGTTGTATCATGTAAAGTTTTACAAAAGTTGCCTTCATTTAAAAGAGAAACAGTTGTAAAAACAGATGCTGTGGGAGGGGATGAGTAATGTTTACACTTATAATGGAAAGAATATCTCTATATGCAATTCCTTTAATTATACTATTTATAGTTTCATATGCGTACTTTGTAAAAAAAGTAAAAGTATATGAGGTGTTTTGTGAAGGAGCAAAAGAGGGATTCTCTACAGCTATTAGAATCATTCCATTTTTAGTTGCTATGCTAGTAGCAATTGGAGTTTTTAGAAGCTCAGGAGCTATTGATGTAATAATAAGATACTTAAACCCAATTTTAGAGTTTATAGGAATGCCTGGAGAGGTTTTACCAATGGCTATTATGAGACCTCTTTCAGGAGGAGGGTCAACAGGGATTTTAAATGATATCTTTTTAACTTACGGACCAGACTCTATGATTGGAAGAATGGCTTCAGTTATGATGGGATCAACAGAAACAACTTTCTATGTTTTAGCAGTTTACTTTGGAGCTGTTAGTATTAGAAAAACAAGACATGCAGTTGCAGCAGGACTATTAGCTGATATAGCTGGAATTTTAGCAGCAGTGTGGATTTGTAATCTAATGTTTAGTTAGGTTGTGGTAATATATGAAAAGATTAAAAATAGGAGATACTCTTGGACTGGTTGCACCAGCAAGTAGTGCTAATAAAGATAAATTGAAAAGTGCCATTGAAAACTTAGAAAAATTAGGTTTTAAAATTAAAATTGGAAAAAGTGTAAAAAATGTATGGTACTCTTTTGCTGGAACAGATGAGGATAGAGCTATAGATATTAACAGTTTTTTTCAAGATAGAGATGTAGATGCAATTATGTGTGTAAGAGGTGGATATGGAGGCATTAGAATGCTTTCACTTTTAGATTATGAAGTTATAAAAAATAATCCAAAACCTTTTATAGGATATAGTGATGTGACCTCTTTACATATGGCATTTTTTAAAAAATGCCATCTGAAAACTTTTCATGGACCTATGGCTGTAAGTAATTTTTCAGAAGACTATAGTTTAGATACTTTAAATGATTTTATAAAAGTTATGAGTAGTAATGAAAGTTATATAATGAAAAACTTTAATGAAAAAATATACTTTTATAACAGTTTAAAAGGAAGTGGACAACTAATTGGAGGAAACTTAGCAGTTTTAGTATCAAATTTAGGAACAGAGTTTGATTTAGAGTATGACAATAAAATTCTATTTTTAGAGGATATTGGAGAAACAACATATAAGGTGGATAGAATGTTGTGGCAGTTAAAAAACCGAGGAATTTTTGATAAAGTTTCTGGGGTAGTGCTGGGAGATTTTAAGAGTTGTGACAAATCAAGTGAGGATGATATGTCTTTACAGGATGTTTTTGATAGTCATTTTAAAGATTTAAAAAAACCAGTTTGTTATAATTTAAGATCTGGACACTGTACTCCAATGTTGACACTAGAGTTTGGAGAAGTTTTAGAGATAGATGGAGAAAAAGAGCAACTAATAGTTAAAAAATAAGCAAAAGAGGGTAGAACTGAGTTCTACCCTCTTTACTATATTTGGTCAATAAATTTTATTGTGATCTTTTAAAGTAAAATGCTGATAAGATTAAGTTTGCTCCACTAAAGAGTATATACCAAGCAATACATAAGAATATAAACTGTTGAGAGAAAAATGGTAGTGCAACTAAAAGCACACCAAATAGTAGATCTATAACACCAGAACCTAAACTAAAATCAACTAAACTTGGGAATATTTTTCTGTTGAATAAAATGTTTAAAACAATGAATATTCCTTTGAAAATCATGAAAATTCCAGCATATATAATCATATATATTTGACTAGCAAATGGAGTGCTAAATAGAGATAAAGAGATTACTACCTCTAAAACACCTATAAAGATATAAAGTCCCCAATGGAAGTTAGGTACCTTTCTAAATTGGAATCCTTTAGTAAAGTTTTTAACACCGCTAACTAAGAAAAATGCTGCAAGTATATCAACTAAATATATGGAGAATATAGTGGGGCTAAAAATTCCAAAAATTCCAACTAAACTAAATAGAATTCCTGTTACTAAAAGATAGGTAAAAACTTTTTTGTTAAACTCTTGCATTGAAATCCCTCCTTAAAAATAAAATTATCTTATATTTTATTATTCTGTTAAAATGGTAAATCTCCTTTAAAAAAAATTATGTAAAAGTTAATTTCAATTTGTATTTATTTAGAAAAAATATTTTTCAAAAATTGATAAAAAATGACTAAAACGCTCAAATAGAGATTAAATATAAAATATGTATATATTTAAGAAATAGATTATATATTATTTATATATTTGAAATTGTACTTTTTAAGAAGTATACTTGTGCCAAGATGAAATACAAAAATATAGTAGGAGGGATTTTATGTTTGAATATCAATTTAACATGGCAGAAACTTTAGCAGTAGCAGTTGTTTTATTATTGCTTGGAAGATGGGTTAAGAAAAAAGTTAATTTTTTTGAAAAGTTCTTTATACCAGCTCCAGTAATTGGTGGAGTAATATTTTCAGTATTTACATTGATTGGTAGACTTTCACAAACATTTACGTTCTCATTTGATGGAGCATTAAAAGATCTTTTAATGATAGCATTCTTTACAACAATAGGTTTCTTAGCAAGTTTAAAACTGTTAAAAAAAGGTGGTATTCAGGTATTTATATTTTTGTGTGTAGCAAGTTTGTTAGTAATAATTCAAAACCTTGTAGGAGTTACATTAGCTAAGTTTTTTGGTTTAAATCCACTGTTAGGAATAGCAGCAGGATCAGTACCATTAACTGGAGGGCATGGAACATCTGGAGCATTTGGACCAGTTCTTGAAGCAGCAGGAGCAACAGGAGCTATGTCAGTTGCAATAGCTTCAGCAACATTTGGATTAGTTGCTGGATGTATGATTGGTGGACCAGTTGCAAAAAGAGTGATGCAACGTTATGGATTGGTTGGGCATAAAGAGGAGGAGTTTTTAATCCCAGAAGAAGATTCAAAAAATGTTGTAAAAGAGCAAATTACAGAAGAAAATCTTTTTCATGCAATTGTTTACATTGTTATATCAATGGGAATTGGAGGATTATTAATACCTCTATCTAAAAAAGTGGGAATAGTTTTACCTGCATATATAGGGCCAATGTTAGTAGCTGCTATTATAAGAAATGTTATAGATAACAAAGATACAGAGTTACCACTACATACAATAAATGTAGTTGGAAATATATCTTTACAACTATTCTTAGCAATGGCTTTAATGTCTATGAAGTTATGGGAGTTAGCAGCATTAGCAATTCCACTGGTAGTTATTCTTTTAGTTCAAACAACAATAATGGCGTTATATGCATACTTCATAACATTTAGAATTATGGGAAAAGATTATGATGCAGCTGTAATGGCATCAGGGCACTGTGGATTTGGAATGGGAGCAACACCAAATGCAATGGCAAACATGGAATCGTTTACAGCAGCAAATGGACCATCACCAACAGCATTTTTCGTGCTACCTTTAGTAGGAGCTTTATTTATTGACTTCACTAATGCTTCTTTAATTACAGTATTTATAAATATTTTTGGAAAATAAAATATAATTAAAAAGGGAGGGGCAAAGTGAAAATTGGTGTTTTTGATTCTGGAGTTGGCGGATTAAGCGTGTTAAAAAAAATAAAAGAAAAAATAGACTTTGCAGATGTAATATATTATGGAGATAGTATGAACTCCCCTTATGGAAGTAAAAGTGTAAAAGAGATTCAAGAACTTTGTTTAAACATAGGAGAGTTTCTAATAGATAATCAAGTGGATATAATAGTTATAGCTTGTAATACTGCAACAGCAGCAGCTTTAGATACTCTCAGAGAAAGGTTTACAAGTGTTCCAATAATAGGAGTAATCCAACCTGGTGCAGCTATGGCTATAAAGCAAAGTAAAAATAAAAAAATAGGTGTTTTATCAACACCACTAACTGCTAAAAGTGGGATTTATGAAAAGGTAATAAAAACTTTAAATCCAAAATATGAAGTTTTTCAAAGAGGTTGTGATCTTCTTTGTCCTATGATAGAGAGAGGGTGGGAGGATAACGACAGAAATACAAAACTTTTAAAATCATATGTGGATCTATTACCAAAAGATATCGATACTTTAATTTTAGGTTGTACACACTACCCTTTAATAAGAAGTGAGATTGAAAAATTAATAGATACAAAAATAGTGGATCCAGCTGAAGAAACTGCTATGCATGTGCTGTTTGAATTAAATAAGTTGGCGTTAAAAAATGGATTTAAAAAAAGTAGAAAAGAAAAAATAAATATAGACTATTTCGTAACAGGAGATATAGATAGATTTAAAAAAGTAGGAGAAAGATTTTTGGGTGAAGAACTTTTAAACATCTATCAACCTTTGATGGGGTAGTTAATTAGAAAAAGTAACAATGTGATGTTGTTACTTTTTTTATTCAAAAAAAAGAAATATAGAAACTATTTCGTAGAATAGAATAACAGATATGGGATTAAACAAGGAGGAGAGGCATGAATAGTTTAATAGATAAGAAATTAGAAACAATCTACAAGATACAACCCTATCTAGTTTATATAGACAGTATATTTTATATCTCAGGATCTGTAATTCCTATTGATGAGTTTAAAAAGTACGTGAATAATATAAACTATATAAAAAATCACTTTGATGCAGTGGAGCTTTATGAAAATTATACAAAGAATAGTTTGCATCTATTTTTTGATAAATATATATCTATTTTTTCAGCTAAAGATATAAAAAAATATATCAATGAAATTTTTAAAGATAGACTGATTATTAATCGCTCAGATTTATTAGAGGGATTAGAAAATTATAATATTTTAGATGAAACTTTTATAGATTATTATATAGATAAGTCAATTTATTTTGAGCAAATCTCAGATAGGATTAAAAAAATTTTTTTAATAGATGATTTTGAGTAAAAAACTACAAAAAATGAACAAACAACTTGAAATTAGTTTGAGAATATGATATTATATGAATAAATACGGGGGTATTAGATTTTAAAAAAAGGCAACTTCAATGATTAAAAATTGAAAGTTGCCTTTTTAGTTTAATTTTTATTTAAAAAGTATTTTTATATAAAATTTCATCTGGAAGCATATCTCTATCTAGTTCAATCTCAACATAAACTGGAAGAGTTTTTCCTGATTCAGTTTGAGTATATTTTGCCATTTCAGAAGCAAGTGTTTCTAGTTTTGCTTTGTCTAATTTATTATATTCCTCTTTTGAAGCATCGCCTTTTAGTTCTACTTTTAGCTCTATTTTGTGGTGGTCTAAATCAACATCATATTCATAAACATTGATAGCTGTTTTACCATCTGTTAAAGTAGGAAACTTATTCATCAATCCCATTTCGATCATATCCTCTTTAGAGTTGGCAAAAGTTGTAAGTGACAATAAAATAGTTAAACTTAAAAGTAATTTTTTCATATATAAACCTCCTATAGTTCTAAACTTCTGAAATATTATTCTTATAAAATTTTTATTTCCTTTTTTATTTTAAAATTATTGGAGAATAAAAAAACTCCTTTTGGGGAAAAGGAGTTTTTATTAACACGGGGGAGTGTTAAAAAATAAAAAAGATTAAAATAGATTTTTGGGGGGTATATAGATCTATTCAATCAAATTCGGTTTCATAGATATAGTACTATAAATGTATATAAATGTCAAATATGTTTTTAAATAGTAAAACAAAAAAGAAATGACGTTTTAAAAAAGTACTTAATAATTATAAAACAAACGAAAATGGAGTTGTATATGGAGAAATTTAAAAATATAGAGTATTTAAAAAATGGAAATTTAAAGCAGATGCAAAGTTACAAAATATTAAAAAAAATAGATATTTTTAATATTTTAAAAGAATTTAAACCAATTTTAGTTGGAACTATACCAATTGAAATTGATATAGAAAAAAGTGATTTAGATATAGTGTGTCAAATTAATCTGGAAAATAAAGAGAGTTTAAAAAACATTATTATTAAAAACTTCTCCCAATTAAAAGACTTTAAAATTTCAGATAAATTTTTAAGTGATGAAGTAGTTATAACTAACTTTTTTGTAGATAATATAGAGATAGAAATATATGCTTCAAAGCTTATACCTGCTCAAACAAACGGATATAGGCATATGATTATTGAAAGTAGATTATTAAATTGTGCTAATTCAAAATTTAAGGAGATGATAATCATCTTAAAAAGAGAGGGTGTAAAAACAGAACCTGCTTTTGCTAAACTTTTAAAATTGACTGGCAATCCTTATGAAGAACTTTTGAATTTAGAAATTTTAAGTGATAAAGAGATAGTGGATAAATTAAAAGAAATAGGGTATGAAAAAAGGGAATAGTTAAACTATTCCCTAAGCTACTTTTACAGATGTTATAATAAAGAACTCCTCTCCATCATATTCAACTCTTTCAGTATTTAGCTTAATATTTTGATCTAAATTAGAACTCTCCAAAAGAAAATAAAGATGCTTATTTTCCTCTGTTAGTGTAAGTTGAAACTCATCACATAAAAGTGAAAAAATATCATCTTCCAGTTCTGGAATAGTGTATTCAAAATCCTCCATTAAAAGATATAAGGTATCAGCAAAGCTCTTTGCTTCTTTCATAGTGCCTCCGTTTATTTTTAAGTTTAATCATTTAAATAGTGTAAAAGATATATACCAAAACGATCAAGTTTATAACGATTCTCTCTTGAGTGATCTTTCATTATAAGTTCTTCTCTCAATAGAATTTCATAATCCATATGGTAGTAAGTTTCTTTAATAGGTAATAAAATATCAACAGTTTCAACTTTTACTACAGAGTTGTGCAATAATTTAAAATTACTTTCTATATCATTTTTTTGTGTTTTATAACACTCTTTAAGCACTTCATAGCATTTCTCTGGTAATCTTTCTTTTAGATAGAAAAAATATTCTCTATAATACATAATAAGACCTCCGTAATATATTTATACAAATATATACATAAAATATCTTTTAAATCCTTTAAATATCTTTAAATCATAAAAAGTATAGAAACAGCTAAGATAATAATACCTGGAATAACGATTTTTTCAGTTTCAAAAAAATAATACTCTGATTCGTCTACTTCTATTTTATCAACGCTATTTGGATGAAAACTATTTACTAAAGAATCGATAAAGTCTTTCTCAGAAAACTTTTTCTGCTTCAACTCTTCAATATCATAACCTCTAAAATTTAAAAAAGTAAATTTTAAAACTCTCTGATTTTTAGTATTTATAAAATCCTCTCCTAGAATTAAAGTTTTACTAAGAGTATCATCACTATTTTCAATTAATTTTGGTTTTAGATTAAAATTTATAAGGTTTTCAGGCTTTATATTCCCATGTAGATTTTCATAGAACTTTTTTTCATTTGGACTTAATAAATCTTTTGTTTTTATTCCAGTATCATATTCCTCAATAGGTTTATCTTTTGAAATATCCATATATTTCTCCCAAATGTAAAACTTTTCCTGTAAACTGATAAGATGATAACCATCTTTAGGAAATATTTTTTTCAGTTGTTCAACTAATTTAACTGATTCAATTGTAACTTGCCTATCCATTAATTTCTCCTTTTAGTAATTAAAACTTCTTATAAATTATACAACTTTTAAAATAGGAGGTCAACAAATTAAAATGAGTTAAAGAATAACTTGTTCTAAATTTTCAGAGTTTAAGAAATCATACGGGAAAATAATAGGACCTTTATTTGAATCTAAATCTAAATTATATCCTAAATCTTGAGAAGTTTTAAAAAATAAAAACCAAACAAACTTAGAGCAGTAGAAATCTGTTTCATTATTTTTAAAAAAAGATGGTTTATATTTACCATGACCATACTTTTCTACATTTTTCAAAAAGGCCTCTTTAAATTGTTGATTGAATTTTGAATATCTTAAGACAATAACTTTACGGTCAGATTCATTAAGCCAAGCTTTTACACTGATTGTGTAATAATCACTACCTGGCATGGGAAAATCTCCAATATGAGTATCACTAATCATAACAGAACTATGTCCCAACCAAGAGATAGGGTCAGTAACTAGTTTATTTTTTATAATAATATCTCCTGTTTGCAGTTTATATGAATTATTGATAGCAACTTGAGTTGATTCCCATTTATAAGGATTATTAGAACAACCGATAATCATTAATAATAAAAAAACAAAAGAAAATATCTTTTTAATAAATCTTAAATTCAATTTATCCACCTCCTTATATTATTAGTAATACCACAAAAAACATAAAAAAGTAAATATTAAAAAAAGAAATGTTTAAAAATATTAGTAAAAAAAGTTATAAATAAAATTAATTAGGAAGTGATGAATATGGTTTTATCAATAACAATTTTTATAGCAATATTTATAATTTGCCTGATTATAAATAAAATAGAAGAAATAGGAGGGTGGTAAAAAAATGGAAGAGATTAAACTTTTAATTCTCAACAATGTAACACTTAATATCATTGCATCGGTTATTATACTATTGGTGGGATTGGCTTTAGCATCAATTGTAGTTAGTAAGTTAGAGCATATCCTAACTAAAACAAAACTATTTTCTAACTTAGAACATGAGATCACTGGAAAAGAGGGTGGAACAAGTACATCAGCAATAAAAATACTTCTTAAGTTTATCTACTATATCTTTGTAATCTTTATAATAGGTATAATTATGGAAAAACTAGGATTTAGTAGATTGGTAAATCCTATTTTAAATCTTTTAGATCCAATCTTTTCATATATTCCTAATGTATTAGGAGGAATAGTACTTTTAATAGTTGCAATTATTTTAGCAAAACTTTCTCAAAAGTTTTCTGAGCTATTCTTTAAAAAAATGAAAGTTGATGAAAAGATACATTCAAACGAGAATGGAATATCTTTATCTAAAATATTTAGTGAAATTATTTCATTAGTAATATTTATACTTATTTTACCAGGAGTTTTAGCAGCGTTAAAATTAGACAAAATATTAATTCCAATTACTGATATGTTGACTAAATTCTTAAATTATATTCCAAGTTTGGTTGCTGCTACATTAGTTTTAGTTGTAGGTTGGTTTATCGCTTCGAAATTAAGAGATATTTTAAAAGGTGTTTTAGATTCTTTTAAACTTGATGAGAAACTAAGCGTAGATGGTAAAGTATTATTTGAGGGGAAACTTTCAAGTGTAGTAGCCAATATAGTTTATGTATTAGTATTAATACCAGTATTTTCAGCATCTTTAAACTATTTAGGATTAGATATAATTATATCCCCTGTAATAAGTATGCTAAATATCTTATTTAACTATGTTCCAAATTTAGTAGGCGTAGCATTAGTTTTAGTTGTTGCACTATACTTTGGTAGAATCATAGAAAGTATAATAACAAATTTATTAATAGGTTTAAAATTTGATTCACATCTTGAAAAAGCAGGATTAAAAACTATTGAAAATAATTACTCTAAATTAATTGGTAAGTTTTCAAAAATTTTAATAATTTACTTTGCAATAATTCAATCAATAGAGATTTTAAATTTTGGATCACTACAAGATTTGAGTTTAAAATTAACAATCTTATTGGGAGATATTTTATTAGGTGTTATAGTTATAGCAATTGGAATTGTTATAGCAAACTATGTTGCTAAAATAATAAAAAATACATCTTTAGTAAATAAAAATCAGATATCAAATATAGCAAAAGTAGCTATAATAGTTTTTGTTGGAGCTATGGGACTAAGACAGATGGGAATAGCTAATGAGATTATAAATTTAGCATTTGGATTTACTGTTGGTGCTTTAGCAGTGGCCTTTGCAATAGCTTTTGGAATTGGTGGAAAAGATTTAGCAAAAGAGAAACTTCAGAAGTTAAATTGCTGTAAAAAAAATGAAGAAAAAGATGAAACAGAACCTCCAAAAGAAAATTAATATATAAAAATCCCCCTCCTAATTAGAGAGTAATCAATAATTATGAGAGGGGATTTTTTTAGTTCTGAAGTAATCATTACCCTAGAACTGATTAAAGTTATTTGTGTTTTATTATTTTAATGTTGTTTTCTATAAGTTTTTTTTCAAAATCTTCAGAAAGATTATAATCTGTAATAATTGTCATTCCCTCTTTAATCTTAGAAAAATTAAATATAGAATCCTGATAAAATTTTTTACTTTGAGTTATTATAAAACTTTCTTGTCCGACTTTAAGTGCAGTACTTTTAAATTTTCCTTCATCAATAGTATAGGTACTTAACTGCATCTTATCTACATTTATTCCACCGATTCCTATAAAAACCTTATTTGGATTAAAATACTCTAAATTTTCTCGAGCCATTTCTCCTATAAAAGAATCTGTTCTTGAATCATATACTCCACCTAAAGATATAATCTCAATTCCTTTATTTTCAGATAAAATCTTTTGTATTTCAAGTACGTTACTTATAACAGAAATCTTTATTTTTCTCTTTTGTAAAAGTGCTGCAACGATTATCATTTCAGTAGAATCGTCTAAAAAAATTATATCCCCATCTTGAATAAGAGAAATAGCTTTTTCTGCTAATGCTGTTTTTTCTTCTAAATCCTCTTTAGCAATATCTTTTAAAATAATCTTATCTACAACTTTTCTTTTTAAGATAGCTCCACCATGAGTTCTAATTAAAAGGTTTTCCTCTTCCATTTGACAGAGATCTTTTCTGATGATAACTTTACTCACAGAAAAAAGATCGCTTAATTCATTAACAGAAACTTTTTCTTTTTGTTTTAATATATTTAAAATGCTTTGTTTTCTTTCTTCAACAAACACCTTTATAAACCTCCTCCAATTACTAAAATAGCTAGAAAAATTATATCACAAAAAAAATGTTTTTAAAAAAGAAAGTTGAATTTGGTCGAGTATACACTAATATATGAAAATATATAAAGTAAACACGTAATGGGAGGTGAGGGAATGGAAAAGAAAAAAATTATAATTGTAGGGGCTGGTCCTGGAGGATTAGCAGCAGGACTACTTTTATCTAGTAAAGGATATTCTGTTAAAATTTACGAGAAAAAACCTTATGTAGGTGGAAGAAATTCTTCTTTTAATTTAGGAGATTACAAATTCGATTTAGGACCAACATTTTTTCTAATGCCACAAGTTTTAGAGGAGATATTTATTGAATCTGGGGAGAGATTAGACGAACAGTTAAATCTTATAGAAATAAATCCAATGTATAGATTAAAATTTTATGGGCTAGATGATTTTAATCCCTATTCATATAATCAAAAATTTCTTATGTATGGAGAGATGGAAAAAATATTTCCATATAGCTCAAAATCTTACGATGCCTATATGAATAGAGAGGCTAAAAAATTTTCAAAACTAGAACCTTGTTTAAAAGTTCCATATCTTTCTTTGGTTGATTATTTAAAACCTAATTTTTTAAAAGCCATTCCTTATTTAGATGCTCATAGATCAATATATGATGTTTTAGGAGATTATTACAAAGAGGAGGAGTTAAAATTATCTTTTACTTTCCAAGCTAAGTATATAGGAATGTCCCCATGGGTTGCTCCTGGAACTTTTTCTATGATCTCATATCTTGAACATAAATATGGAGTTTTTCATATTGAAGGTGGACTAAATAGAGTTTCAAAGATAATGAGTGAGCTCATTATAAAAAAAGGAGGGGAGATATTTTTAGAAACTCCAGTTAAGGAGATTCTGTTTGAAGATAAAAAAGCTATCGGTGTTAAGTTAGATAATGGAAGTGTTATAGAAGGAAATTCTGTAATAATAAATGCTGATTTTTCAACAGCAATGAAAAATTTAATTCCACAAGAGTTGAGAAGTAAGTATTCTGATAAAAATTTAGAAAAGAAAAAATATTCGTGTTCAACATTCATGCTGTATTTAGGAATAAATAAAGTTTATAAAAATATTTCTCATCACAACATAATTTTTGCAAAAGATTATAAAAAAAATGTTAAAAAAATATCTGAAAATAAAGATGTGGGTGGAGATTTTTCTTTCTATATTCAAAATCCATCAGTTACAGACACTACATTAGCTCCTAAAGGAAAATCTTCAGTTTATGTTTTAGTTCCAGTAGCTAATAATAGCTCTCAAATAGATTGGGAATTAGAAAAGGATGATTTTACTCAACTTCTTTTAGATAAATTAGAAAAAATAGGAGAGTTTAAAGGGATAAGAGATCACATTGAGGAGTTAAAAGTAATAACTCCAAATGATTGGGAGTTAGACTATGATGTATATAGAGGTGCTGTATTCAATCTATCGCATAATATTATGCAGATGTTATGGTTTAGACCGCATAATGAATTGGAAGGATATAAAAATTTATTTGTAGTCGGTGGTGGAACTCATCCAGGAAGTGGACTTCCTACTATTTATGGATCAGCTAAAATAGTTGCTGATTTGATAGATAAAAAATAGGTTAGAAAAATCTAACCTATTTTTTTATGAAGAAAATAGCTTTTTCAGAAGATAGTTCTGAAGAAAATATATAGCCAAGAGAGTTAAAATTTCTAATATCTTCAACACAATCTATTTTATTCTCAATAAGATAATTTAATAAGGCACCTCTAGCTTTTTTAGCTTCTGTACTAATATTTTTTATTTTATCTCCCTCATATTGTCTAAACTCAATATCTACCACATTAAAAACTTTTCTGTTTAAAATTTTAGAAAACTCATTTGACGCAATATTTATAAAAGTTTCATTTTTAAACTGTAGTAAATAGTTTTCTATGTCCTCTCTCCAGAAATCGTATGGAGATATTTCAAGTATTTTATTTGTCATATCTAAACGGTATGGTTTTATTGGAGTACAGGCATTTAAAACTCCATATAAAGCTGAAAAGATAAAAACATTATCTCTCATATAGTTATAGCTTTCTCTAGAAAAATTTTCTATACATAGTTGCTTATAACTAACACCATCATAAAGAGCGATAGCTTCTCTCTCCACTTGATTATAAAAATTACTATATATATTTAAAACATCATCTAGTATCTTACCTTTTATTTTTAATTTAGTTGAAACCTCATCTTCAGAAAAATTTTTTAAGACTGATACTAAAAAGTCTGTTTTCTCTTTAAATGGAATATTTGTAATATCATTATCCTCAGAATATTTAAAAGTTTTATAGTGCATTCCCTTGCTTGGGGAAAAAAATAGTTTCATCAAATCACCTCCACATAATATGTTATTATAACATCTTTTTTTTAACTTAAAAGAGGATTTGTAAAAAATTAACTATATATTTATAACTTTTCATTGTATAATTATAGAATATAATACGTGATTAAATGGAGGTTACCGTGGATCAAAGAATTGAAATACTAGCAAAAAATTTAGTTACTTACTCATGTAGAGTACAAAAAGGAGAAAAGGTTTTAATTGAATCTATAGGAGAGGACTCTAAGAATTTAGTTAAAGCTTTAGTAAAAGAGGTTTACGCTGCTGGAGGACACCCTTTTGTGACAATAAAAGATCAAAGTGTTACAAGAGAACTTTTAAAAGGTATGGATCAAACACAGGCAGAGTTAATGGCAAAATATGAATTAGAAAGAATGAAAGACATGGATGCTTATATTGCTATTAGAGGTTCTGAGAATGCATCAGAATTATCTGATATAGATTCAGCTAAAATGAAAATATATACAGATTACTTTATGAAGCCAGTTCATTTATCAGAAAGAGTTAATAATACAAAATGGGTTGTACTGAGATATCCTAATAATTCAATGGCTCAACTTGCAAATACATCTTTAGAGTCTTTTGAAGATTTCTATTATAATGTTTGTAACTTAGATTATTCTAAAATGAGTAGAGCTATGGATTCTTTAACAGCACTTTTAGATAGAACAGATAAAGTTAGAATTGTTGGACCTGGAACAGATTTAACATTCTCTATAAAGGATATCCCATCAGTAAAATGTTGTGGACTTAGAAATATACCTGATGGAGAGGTTTACTCAGCTCCAGTAAGAGATTCTATAAATGGAATCATATCATATAATACTCCATCTGTTTATCAAGGAACAACTTTTGAAAATGTTTGTTTCAAATTTGAAAATGGAAAAATTATAGAAGCTACTTCGAACAATACTGAAAGATTAAATGAAATTTTAAATACAGATGATGGAGCAAGACACATTGGTGAATTTGCAATAGGTGTAAATCCATATATTTTAAAACCTATGAAGGATACACTATTTGATGAAAAAATTGCTGGAAGTATACATTTAACTCCAGGGCAAGCATATAAATTAGCTGATAATGGAAATAAATCGGCTATACATTGGGATTTAGTTCTAATTCAAAGACCAGACTTCGGTGGTGGAGAGATTTGGTTTGATGATGTTTTAATTAGAAAAGATGGTATCTTTGTAATTGAAGAGTTAGAAGTATTGAATCCAGAAAATTTAAAGTAGTAGGAGGATTTAATAATGAATATACTTATGGCACTTTCACAGTTAGAAGTAACTGGTGCTGAGGTGTACGGAACAGTTCTAAGTGATGAACTTATTAGGAGAGGGAATAAAGTTTATATAGTTTCAGATACTTTAACTAAACCTACAAATGCACAATATGAAAAAATAGAGTTTAATAAAAGAAAATTTAAAGATAGAGTTAGCCAAGTTAGAAAACTTCTTAAGATTATAAAAGAGAAGGATATTCAAGTTGTACATGCTCATTCAAGAGCATCATCTTGGAGTTGTGCAATAGCTTGTAAAATAGCAAAGATTCCCCTGATTACAACAATACACGGGAGACAACCTGTGCACTTGAGTAGAAAAATAGTTAAAGCATTTGGAGATTACTCTTTAAGTGTTTGTGAAAATATAAGAGATCATGTTGTTAATGATTTAAAGGTTAAACCTGAAAATATAACAGTTCTTAGAAATATGATCAATACAAAGGAGTATCAAAAAAAATCTGTTGACGATATACAAAAGAATCAAAAAGTTATATCTATAATAGGAAGACTTTCTGGACCTAAGGGAGATGTTACTTACAACTTACTTGATATCCTTCATAAAAGAAAAGATTTTAAGATTCAAGTTATTGGAGGAAAAGAGGTTCCAGCAAGATTTAAAAAATTTACAGGGAATGTTGAATTTTTAGGATATGTGAATAATGTTTCTGAGAAAATAAGAGAGTCCTCTATTGTTATAGGAGCAGGAAGAGTTGCAGTTGAATCTATTCTTTGTGAAGTTCCTATTTTAGCAATAGGAGAAGCGGAGTCTGTAGGAATTGTAACTTTAGATAGATTAAATACAGCTTTAAAATCAAATTTTGGGGATATCTCTTTAAATAAGACTCCTACATTTAGATGGATAGATGTTATCCCAGAAATTGATAAAGGTTTCAATATAAGTAAAGATGATTTAAAGTCTTTAAGAGAAAAAATTATAGAGGAGTTCTCAATAGAGTCTATAGTTGAGAATATTGAAAAGATTTATCAAAGAGAGATTGTAAAAAAGAAAAAATATGAGATGCCTGTTATTATGTACCACAGAGTTATAAAAGATGAAAGTGAAAAGGGAGTTCACGGCACTTATGTAACTACTGAGCAGTTCGAAGAACAGATGAAATACCTTAAAAAGAAAGGATACGAAACTGTAACTTTTGAAGATTTGCTAAATAATAGGTATAAACAAAGATTTGATAAAGATAAGAAATGGGTTATGCTTACGTTTGATGATGGATATAAAGATAACTATGAAAATGCTTTTCCTATCTTGAAAAAATATCAATTTAAAGGTATTATATATATACTAGATGGGATAGAGTATAATAAATGGGATGTGGACAATCTTGAAAATCCTGAAAAAAGATTTACTTTAATGAATCAAGATGAACTTCTAGAGATGCAAAACTATGGAATAGAGTTTGGTGGGCATACATCTACTCATCCAAGACTAGGGGAATTGTCAATTGAACAGGTAAAATCTGAGATAATTAATTCAAAATCTAATATTGAAAAAATAATAGGAAAAGATTTATTATCTTTTGCATATCCTTATGGTAGTTTAAATGAAGAGGTAAAAAGAATACCTCAAGAGGCTGGCTATGAGTTTGCAGTAGCTACTGATTCAGGTAGTATAGTTTTTTCTGATGATCTATTTGAAATTAGAAGAATTGGAATATTTCCAACAAATAATCTTTTTAATTTTAAAAGAAAAGTATCTGGGAAATATAACTTTATAAAAGTTAAAAGAGAAGAAAAAAGTTATGGGAAAAAGTGACTTAGGGAGGATTAATATGAAGAAAATATTAATGGGGTTATTAGCATTAACGCTTTCTGCTACAGCATTAGCTGAAAATAAATTTGGGATAGGAGCTGGAGTAGGAGTTTCAGACAGTATGTATAAGGGTGCAGAAGATAAAGCATATCCAATGCCTCTATTAGATATTAATTATTATGATTTATATGTTAAAGGTGTAACTGTAGGATACCAATTTTATAAAGATGATGCTTTTGCTGCGTCGCTATTTGTTGATCCATTAGCTGGATTTGCTGTAGATGGTGCTGACTTAGCAAAAGGATACGACAATATTGATGATAGAAAGTTCCAAGCTATGTTTGGAATTAGATTAGATGCTGATACTGGATTCTACGGAGTTAGAACTGGGCTTTCTGCTCAAGTAGGAGAACACGGAGGAGAGGGAAAGATAAGTGCATTTAAAGCTTATAAAGTAGATGACAAACTTACAATAGTACCTTCTATTCATGTTAAAGGATATTCAGGAGATTATACTGATTATTACTTTGGTGTAACTTCAGACGAAGCAAAAAGAAATAGTAAAATTGACAGAGCTTATAAAGCGGATTCAGCTTATTCAATGGGGCTTAATTTAACAGCTGATTATAGATTAACTGACAACGTGGCTCTTATGGCATTCTTAGGTGTGGAGAAATTCTCTAGTGAGATTTCAGACTCACCTATTGTAGACGACGGAGTTTTATATTTAGTAGGAGTAGGAGCAAAGTACTACTTCTAAAAATTTTAAGGAGAACAAATGAAATACAAAGCAATTATATGTGACTTAGATGGAACACTTTTAAATGAGCATCACACTATATCTGAAGAAACAAAAGAAACTATAAGAAAGGTTGTAAATTCTGGAGTGAAGTTTATAATAGCGACAGGAAGACACCACAATGATGCAATAACATTTAAAGATATGTTAGAGTTAGATAGCTTCTTAATCACTTCAAATGGTGCTAAGGTGCATGACTATAATAACAAAGAGATTATATCTCACAATATTCCAGCTCATTTATCTAAAGAGTTATTAAATTATAATTATAATGAAAAATTACATAAGAATGTCTATTTAGATGAGGAGTGGTATGCGGAGAAACCTTTAGAGGACGCACTACTTTTTCATAAAGAATCAGGATTTCATCATGTGATAGCTCCTTTCCAATCTTTAGTAGGAAAAGAGATTACAAAATTTTTCTTTATATGTGATGATGAAGAGCATATCTCTGAATTAGAGAAAAAATTAAGAAAACAATTTAATGAAGGATTAAATATCACTCTTTCTCTTGGATCTTGTTTAGAGGTTATGAGAGAGGGCGTTTCTAAAGCTAGTGCAATAGAGGAAGTTTTAAAAGCTGAGGGTATTGATCTTAAAGATACAATCGCTTTTGGAGATGGACTAAATGACCTTGAAATGCTATCATCTGTAGGAAAAGGATTTATCATGGGAAATGGAAGTCCGAGATTAAAAGCTTTATTACCTGAGAATGAAGTGATAAATACTAATGCAGAAAATGGAGTAGCAAAGAAACTTCAAGAGATATTTTTATAAAAATATCATATAAAATAGAAAGGAGAGAGAAGAATTAACTTCTCTCTCCTTTTGTATAGTTAGAAATTGAACAATTTTTGGAAGAATCCTTTTTTCTCCTCTTTCTTTTGTTGTTGAGGTTTTTGTTGATTTTGTTGCTGCTGTTGCACTGGTTGAGTAACTTGTTGTGTGACTGGAGGACCAGTTACCTCATCAGAAGACATAGCTTCACTTTTTGAAGTTGTCTCTTGAGTAGGAACATAGTATCCAAGAACACCTGCAATACCATTAGTATATTTACTGTCTTTCTCCACTGCAATTCTTCCTCTTCTCAATAGGAAAGTTTTGTCAGAAGGACTACCATTTAATAATCCAGATATAGGATCTAACTCTTGATAAGTTAAATCTCCATTTTTAACATGGTTATCTAGGAATGTAAATGTAGTTGGAGTGTAGTAACCTTTTTCTATAATCTCTTGGTAGAAATT
This sequence comes from Cetobacterium sp., assembly GCF_051653945.1. GTDB lineage: Bacteria > Fusobacteriota > Fusobacteriia > Fusobacteriales > Fusobacteriaceae > Cetobacterium_A. The sequence continues at coordinate 16,864 of NZ_JBOFXD010000050.1, read as the reverse complement.
TTTCCAAAGAGGTGCTGCTACTCCCCCTCCTGTTGCTTTGTATAAAGGATCATTATTGTCATATCCAACATATATTGTTGTAACATAATCTGGAGTCATACCTGAATACCAAACTGTTCTAGAGTTATTGGTAGTACCAGTTTTTCCTCCCTGCTCAATAGGGACATTGTTTATTTTAACTTGAGCACTTCTACTTGTTCCTTGCTTAACAGAGTTTTTCATCATGTTAGTCATAAGGGCAATGTCAGCACTTTCAAATTTTTGTTCTATTTGAGGTTTAGCCTCATATAAAGTATTTCCAAACTTATCAGATACCTTTATAACATAGAATGGTTTAATTGAATATCCACCATTTGCAAAAACTGCATATGATTGAGCTACCTGTAGTGGAGTTCCCTCAGTTGTTCCTAAAGCTGCTGTTAAATTGTTTGGTACAACAAATCCAGCATCAATTTTCTTCATAGTATCCATAAGAGCTGGGATTCCAACTTTATTTAAAAGTTTTATAGAAACTATATTCTGAGATTTATCAAAACCTTGCATCAATGTCATACCGTTATAATATCTCTCTCCAAAGTTTCTAGGAGCCCAAGTTCCAAATACAATTCTTGAATCCTCTACAACTAAGTTTTCTTCAAACCCTTTTTCTAAAGCTGTATAATAGATGAAAGGTTTGAAAGATGACCCAACCTGACGCTTAGCTTGAACAGCTCTATTGAAGTTTCCAGTTTTAAAGTCTTTTCCACCTATAATACTTATAACCTCTCCATTTTTAGCATCGATTGTTATCATAGCACCTTGAAGTTTTTTATCATTTTTTAAACGTGGATAGTTTTCAAATTTATCTTTAGCAACTTTTTGAATGTTTAAATCTAAAGTAGTTTGAACAAGAAGTCCATCGTTATAAATCTGTTTCTCTTCAAAATTTTCAAATAGAAACTTCTGAACTAAATCTGTAAAATCTGGAGCATTAAACTCTATCTTCTTATCAAGAGCATTATAAATTATCGTTGTGTTTTCATCTTTGAAATCTTTTGATAAAGCTTTTGATTCATTTACAAATTTATGATTTAAAGCATTACTGTACTCAGTTTCAGTTATTAAGCCAAATTTTTGCATCTGTTTTAATATAAGTTTTTGTCTAACTAAAGATTTTTCAAGATTAGTTCTTGGATTGTACATGTTTGGTCTATTTGGGATTCCTGCTAAAAGAGCAGACTCAGCTAGATTAACATCATTGACATCTTTTCTAAAAAAGTTATGAGCTGCTGTTTTTACACCATAAGCACCTGAACCAAAATAGATTTCATTTAGATACTTCTCCATTATTTCATCTTTTGTATACTTTCTTTCAATTTCAAACGTGATTATAATCTCTTTTATTTTTCTAGAGAACTTTTTTTCATGAGATAGAAAAGCATTTCTAGCTAATTGCTGAGTTATTGTACTTCCACCCTGAGCTGCTCTTCCAGACTTTAAGTTGACTATGGCAGAACCCAAAATTCTAAATGGATCGATTCCATAGTGCGATAAAAACTGTCTATCCTCTATGGCTATAAAAGCATTTTGTAAATTTTGTGGTATACGTTCTATATCCACAGGTTCTCTTGTTTCTTTTGAAATAACATCAATTACTTGTCCATTTCTATCATAAATTGTAGTAGGAATAGGAGGACTATAATTCTCAACTAGCTCTGAAACATTTGGTAGTTCTTTATAGTATTTATTTACTAAAAGACTTGCTCCAATTCCTCCAACAATGCCTAAAGATACAATAAATATGGCAACATACTTAAGAATTTTCCATTTCATAAAATATCTCCATTTTAATTATTTTAGATTTTTTTGTCTTAATTGTCCACAAGCACCGTCTATATCAGTTCCCTTTTCTCCTCTAACAGTTACATTTACTTTTCTAAAATCTTTTAAGTAATTAAAGATTTTTTCAATTTTCTTTTGAGAAGGTCTTTGGTAATCTTTTCCATCTACTGGATTACATGGAATAAGATTTAATATATGATCAAAGTTGTGAACGAAATCAGCTAAGTAAGCGATATCATTATCAGATACATTGAAATCATTGATTAAGATATACTCAAAAGTGATTCTTCTTTTAGTTTGTCTTTGATACTCTTGTAATATTGGGAATAAATCCTGTAATGGATATTTTGTATTGATTGGCATTAATTCGCTTCTCTTTTCATCAATAGCACTATGTAAAGATATAGCTAACTCTACTGGGATTCTCTCTTCTAATAATTTTTCAATTCCAGGAATTATTCCAGAAGTTGAAATTGTGATTCTTCTCTTAGAAACATTAACACCTTTTTCACTTGATAAGATATCAATAGCTTTAATAACATTATTGATATTAAGCATTGGCTCTCCCATACCCATGAATACAATGTTATTAATTTGTAATCCTTGCTTTAATAGTCTTCTTTCAATTGTGTAGAACTGATTTGTAATCTCATGTACATCTAAGTTTCTTGTAAATCCACCAAGACCTGTAGCACAGAATCCGCACTTAACAGCACATCCAACTTGAGATGAGATGCAAAGAGTTGTTCTCTCTTTGTGTCTTAAGATAACACTTTCAATTGTATTTCCATCTTCTAATTTAAATAAAAACTTTTCAGTTTTATCTATTTTAGAAACTTGGTGCTTTAATAGGTTTAAGAAAGGGATGTATGCTTTCTCAGAAAGTAATTCTCTATCCTTTAATGATATGTTTGTCATATCGTTAATATCTCTAACTATTTTTTGATTTAACCATGTAAATATTTGTTTTCCGTAAAATTTCTTCATTCCTAAAGAAACTATAAAATCTGTAAGCTCTTGTTCGTTTAAATTAAGTAAATTTATTTTATTTGACATATTTCCTCCATTGTTACTAATAAATACCTAATTTCCATTATAACAGATATTTCATACTTTTACAATATATTTGTAATCTCCGCTACTGAAACATCACCTTTAAAGTTTGCTCTCTCTCCTTTTCCTCCACCTTTTATGTTTAGTACTTTAGAAAACTCCTTTAATAGTTCCCCACAATCAATAGTTTTACTAGATATTAATCCAGCATCTTCCCAAATACCTATAAAAATATAATCTCCTGGTATAATTTTATTTAAGTTTGTTATTGTATCCTTATCATCTCTATATACGATATATTTCTTTCCATCCTTTTCAATAGCTGAACTTAATAACTCGGTAGATAAAAAATTACAATATTTTAAATTAAGTTCTTTAAATCTATTTTCAACCTCTTTTTTTTCGTTATTAAATTTTTCTACCATAGAGATTATCTCGTTATCTCTACAACTAAATATTCGATTTAGCTCTTTGATAGTTTTATTCTTCTTAACAAAATCTTCAATGGCTCTCTCTCCACTTAAAAAATAGAATCTAGTATAATTTCCTTTAATTTTTTCAAAACTTACAATTTTAAACACTCTAATCTCTGATATGTCAGATACATGGTACCCAGCACAAGCACTTGTATCAATATTATCTATTGTTATAACTCTGACATCACCGATAACTTTATCACTTATTTTTTTTCTAAATGTATCGATAGAGTTAGCTTCATCTCTAGTAACTATTTTTTCTAAGATAGCCCTCCCCTCTCCTATAGCACTATTAATTTTTCTTTCCAATTCCTCTACAAACTCTTCATCCAAATCTTTAGAATCTAAATCCACTGTTGTATAAGTTTCAGTCATTCTAAATCCAACAGTATTTAACCCGTAGTCATTATATGCTATAGCAGAGAAAAGATGTTGAGCTGTATGTTGTACCCCAATATCAAAAACTCTATTAGTATCTACAGTATATGTATATTCATCTGGAGCAATTTCATTTTCAACTATAATTTTTTTATCATCTATAACAGTTAGAAATTTTGTATCCCCTATATAACCTTGATCTCCTATCTGTCCACCTTTACCATCTATATATAGATTATGTGACTCTACTTCAACAATCCAACTATCTTTTTCCTTTGTACAAGAAAGTATCTTAATCATATCTCCTCCTAAATCTTTTGATATCTTATTTTATAACGATATCTTTAGTATTTCAATATATTTCAAGAAAGTATTTTCATTACATTGTCTATTCAAAAAGTATAGATTATGTTATACTATATACGAATAGTAAAATAACAATCAATTTAGATAGAGGTGTATATATGACAAGAGAGGAAAAAATTAAAAATACATATTTAGGTGCTCATGTATCTATACAAGGTGGAGTAGCTAACGCTTTTAAAAATGCAATGGCTATAGGAGCAAATGGATTTGGAATGTTCGTTAAAAATCAGAGAAGATGGGATGCAAAACCATATACAGAGGATGAGATTTTAGAGTTTAAAGATGCTATGAGAAGATATAAGTTCACTCCAGAGCAAATTTTACCACATGATGGATATCTTATAAATTTAGGAAGTCCTGATGAGGAAAAAAGAGAGAAATCACTAAATGCTTTTTTAGATGAGATGGAAAGAGTAAATCAATTGGGACTTATATATCTGAACACTCACCCAGGAAGTCATCTAAAAGAGATAAGTGAAGATGAGTGTGTAAAACTTATAGCTGATTCAATAAATAAGGCACATAAAGCTGTTCCAAATGTTATAGTTGTTTTAGAAAACACAGCGGGACAAGGGTCAAATATGGGTTATAAGTTTGAACATTTAAGAGATATAATAAACCTTATTGAAGATAAAAGTAGAATAGGTGTTTGTTTAGATACATGTCATACAGTAGCAGCTGGTTATGCTCTTTCAACAGAGGAGGAGTATAATACAACTATGGATGCTTTTGAAAATATTGTTGGATTTAAATATCTGAAGGGGATACACTTAAATGATTCTATGTTTGGAGTAGGAAGTAAAAAAGATAGACATCACAGTATAGGAGAGGGAACTCTTGGTATGGATTTCTTTAAAAAGTTCATGAATGACGATAGATTTAGAAATATTCCTATAGTTATGGAAACAATAGATGAAACTATTTGGAAAGAAGAGATTGAGTTACTTATAAGTTTAATAGATTAAAAAAAAGACACAGAATTTTCTGTGTCTTTTTATATATACATATTATGGCGATTAGTTTCTTTCTAATGCCTTTTTTACATCTTCTAATGTATCTTCAACCATATTATCATTTTTACCAATAGCGTTGTAGAAGAATACAACATATTTTCCATCTATTTTTTGTACAGCTTTTCTTCTAGCTGTTCCAGGAACTGAGAAGTATTGAATCCCTCTCTTCTCTCTATTCATTTCCCAATCACTATTTCTATTGTACTTGTTATCCCCAAAAGCAGTTCTTGAAGTTTGAGGTAAATCTCTCAATTTAGAGTCTATTACAAGTTCTCTTTTTCCTAAGTGATTTTTCATAGTAAAAGCTCTGTTTTGGTATCCTGTAGTATACATCTTTAATCTATCTTTTAACGCATCTGCTTCTTTTCTAGAAACTTCTGCTGAAAATGTCATAGATGAAAGTAATAAAAATCCACATAATAATTTTTTCATAATTTTGTTCTCCCTATTTAGTAAGTTTTCTTATAGCTCTATATAAAGCTTTATCTTTTTCGACTTTTTCCATCTTTCCTAAAAACCAGTTAAGTTCTTGGTCATTTAGACGAAGCTCCTCTTTTACAAATCTTTCTAGCTTTTCAACTTCCATAGGTAGTAACTCTTTTTTAAGTGAACTGTTAATCTCCTGTATTGTTCTTCCTCCTTCGAAAAAGAAAACAAGTTTTTGCCAGTTTGCAAAAAGATCTACTTTTCTAAGAAGCATTACTGCTGTATAGTTAAGTTCTGGAAGAGTTTTAAATCCTTTTCTAGATAAGAATGACTTTATTTCATCATTTTTTTCCGTTTCAAAAAGAACCTCTCCAGCTTTTTTAGTATTCATAATTTTAGGTAACTTTGAACTTCTATCCTTTAATCTTAAGTATTTTGATAAAGTTAAAGTTTTTGTTTCAAGATAAAAGTCTATTGCAAATTCATTGAAACTCTTACCCTCTGGAATAGTTCCCTCTTCGATGTATTCGATCATTAAATCAATTTTTTTGAAATCAACCATTTTTGTATACCCTCCTGAAAAATAAGAATTTAAATATTTGCTATTTATTATAACACAACTTTAATTAGTTGAACAACTAAAAATTTAAAAAAATTATTATTTTTTTAAATTTGTAATTTGATATTATAACTTATTTAAAAAAAGTAGACATATAAAAAACTAGTTAAAAAAATAAATTATAAATTATAAAACTTGATTTTATAATTCATAAGAACTATAATTATATTATTACTATTTAGGAGGATTAAAATTGAGATTAGATAAATTTTTAGTAGAGTGTGGAATTGGAAGCAGAAGCGAGGTAAAGAAACTGATATCTTCTGCTGAAATAACTATAGATGGATGTATCTGTAAAGATAATAATAAAAATATAGATGAGAAAAATACAGTGGTAGAATATAAGGGTAGAAGAGTTATATATAAAGAGTTTAGATATTATAAGCTATATAAAATAGATGGGTATATAACTGCTACTGAAGATAAAAAGGAAAAAACAGTAATGGAACTACTGCCTGAATGGGTAAATAAAAAAGACCTATTTCCTGTAGGGAGATTAGATAAAGATACTGAAGGATTACTTTTTTTTACAAATGATGGTAAATTGGCACATGAGTTGACATCTCCTAAAAAACATGTGGACAAAATATATCGTGTTTCTCTAAGAGATGATATTGGAGAGGGAGAGATTGAAAAACTTGAAGCTGGAGTGGATATTGGTGGATATATAACTCAACCTGCAAAAGCGGAGATTGTAAATTCTAAAGAGATACTTTTAAATATAAAAGAGGGAAAGTTTCATCAAGTTAAGAAAATGCTAAAAGCTGTTGGAAATGAAGTTACATATTTAAAAAGAGAAACTTTTGGTAAGTTGACTTTAGAGGATATGGTTCCGTGTGAAGTTAGAGAGATTGAAAGAGATGATGTTATATAGTTCTCTATTAATTTCCATAAATAAAATGATAGGACTTTTTTAGGAGGGGCATTGAACGAGATAGTTATTAAAGAAAAACATGAAATAAGTACCCAACGTAGAAAGAGAAAAGGCAAAGAGGAGAAAAAAAGTATATTTGAAATATACAAATCTCCAAAAACAATGAAAGATTATTTTTTCTATCTAAAGGATTTTTTAACTTATGTTTATGATGGAGATTCTCCAATAGAGGGAGATGAAATAATTGAGCTTATGACTGGAATAGAAAAAAGTGATATAGAGGATTATTTATCTCATCTTCTGAATGAGCGGGAGATGAAAAAAACATCTGTAAATAAAGTTATATCATCTTTGAAATCTCTTTATAAAGAGTTGGAAAAAAATGGATATGATAATCCATTTAAATATATTGGACTTTTTAAAACAGCAAGAAATTTGGACAATATATTAAAGGTATCTTTTGATGATATAAAAGAGATATTGAAAAACTATAAAGTTAATGGAGAGAAGGAGTATCGAAACACTCTTATTCTACATACGCTTTTTTATACAGGGATGAGAAGTCAGGAGTTACTATCTTTACAGTTTAAACATATACTAAAAAGAAATGGAGAGTATTTTGTAAAATTAGAAAAAACAAAAAGTGGAAGAGAGCAGTATAAACCACTACATAATTTTCTGATAAATAAAATTGCAGACTATAAAAATTACTTAATTAATGTATATGGGATGGACGAAGAGGAGCTAGAAGAGAGATATCTTTTCTGTAGTTCCTTTGAAAAAAACAGACCTTTATCATATAGAGCTCTATATAATGTTGTTCAAGAAATGGGACAAGTTATAAATAAGGATATTAGTCCACATAATATTCGTCATGCTATTGCAACTGAACTTTCGTTAAATGGAGCAGATTTAATAGAGATTAGAGATTTTTTAGGTCACTCAGATACAAAAGTTACTGAAGTTTATATAAATGCAAAATCATTAATTGAAAAGAAGGTCCTTGATAAAATACCTGTGCAATCTATGGATGATGACTTTTAAATTCTATTTTAAAGATATATTACTGAATACTACAAATAATTTTAATGTAAATAACTGTTATTTTCGAAACAAAACTACATATAATTAACATTATATGTAGTTTATTTTTAACAAATTAAAAATAATTATTATTCCGAGTAATTTAAGGAGGTTTTTATATGATTATTATAGATTTGGATTATGCAAAAGATATATATAGACCTAGAGAGTTAGAATCATATAAAGGAGATTTTGGCCATACTCTGATTTTATGTGGAAGTTCTGGAATGGTAGGAGCTGGTTTTTTTGCAAGTATGGGAGCTGTAAAATCTGGTTCAGGACTTACAACTTTAGGAAGTTATCGTGAAACTTTTGATATTTTTTCTATAAAACTAAACGAGGTTATGATAGTTAATTTAGATGAGATAAACATATTAGATAATTTAGAAAGATTCTCGTGCATAGTTTTTGGAAGTGGATTTGGAATAAATCAAAAAAATGAGTACCTTTTAAAAGAGCTACTTTTAAATTTCCCAAAACCTATAGTTATTGATGCAGATGGATTGACAATGTTAGCTAAAAATAGTAATCTAGATTTTTTAAAAAATAGAACTTACCCCACAATTTTAACACCTCACTACGGGGAGTTTTCAAGACTTACAAATTTAGATATAGAATACATAAAAGTAAATAGAGTAGCTATAGCAAAAGAGTTTGCCCAAAAGTATAGTTGTATATTACTTTTAAAAGACCATAAAACTTTAATTACTGATGGAGAAAATATCTTTATAAATACAACAGGAAATAGTGTTATGGCAACTGGGGGAATGGGGGATGTTTTAAGTGGGATAATTGGATCTTTTATAAGTCAAAAATATTCCCCTCTAGATGCAACTTTATTTGGAGCATATATACATGGAAAAAGTGGAGAGCATTTTTCAGAAAATTACTACTGTATAACTCCAACTGATATAGTAAACATACTTCCTAAAATTATAAAAGGTATAGAGTTTTAAAACTCTATACCTTTATTTTATTTTTTCTCATCCTCAGATAATGAGTATGGAATGGCTAGAGATATTGCAATTAAAACAATTCCTATAAATACCCCTATCCAAGGTGTTCCGTGTATAAGAAAATTATATTTTTCAGATAAAAACAGTAAAGTAGTTTTCCCACCAAGAAGATTTTTAAAAAGTCCGATACTATTAAATACGGGATAAGAAAGTGTAAATAAAAACGCTCCAACTAAACCACCTAAAAGCACATATATACTTTTTAAATATCCTGCTCCAAAACTTGCTACTGCAGTTCCAGGACAAAGTCCAATCATTCCAAAACCTAAAGCTAAAATCGCACTTCCTAGTATCACTCCAAAATTCATAGGCTTAATACTGAAGTGATCCAAAGGAATTAAATTTAAAGCTACACTTAAATATAAAAGAGCCATACTAAATCCTATAGCAAAGACAATTATTTTCATAAGAGTTAAATCTTGAAGTTTTAACATTTTAGATATAACAACTCTATTTGTTGCTCCAGCATAATATAGTGCTAATCCAAAAAGTAAACCTAATATCAATCCTAAAAGTGGTACATTATCAAAAAATAGATTTCTCACATTAATCACCTATCCTTTTAGCAACAATTACAGCTATAGGGAATAAAACTATCGTAAAAATAATACTACTGACAGATAGTTGCATAACTCCACTCATCATATGTCCACTTGTACATCCACCAGCCATTCTAGCTCCGAAAAGTAAAAGTACTCCACCTAGAAAAAGTTTAACTCTAGATATTTCATCTTTTTCTAGTAAACTCTCCTTTTGTATAAACTCCTCTTTTTTCCTAAAAAATATTCTACCGAGCATACCTCCTAAAAAAACACCGACAACAAATATAATTCCGTAGTTATATGGAGTTACTATACTTTTAGCAATTCCATCTTGATTGTAATAATCGATTAAACTATAAAATTCAGCACCCTCTTTAAAAATTATACCCTCTTGAAATATTGTTTGAATCATTCCAGATGCAACACTAAACTGTGTTGAAATCCCAACAGGTTTTATAAGTAGTATAGATATGAAGAACACACTTCCTAAAAAAATACCTTTTAAAATCCATTTCCTTTTCATAATTTTCTGCCCTCCTTAAAAAGTGTTTCCTAAAATCAAGACACTATTTTATATAAGTTTATTCGGTGAAAAATTATTTTTTCTTTTTTATAATTTATATAAAAATAGAGGTAGAATAATCTACCCCTTATCAAACTATACTAACTTTCCTTTTGCAATAACTTTTTTAAGATTTAAATGCTTGTCTAAAAATACGATATCAGCAAAACATCCAGGTTGTAGCTTTCCGTACTCATTATCAATATTTACAGCTTTTGCAGGATACAAAGTTGCCATTCTCACAGCTTCTTCTAAAGTTATATCACAATATTTAACTAAGTTTCTAACTCCAGCATCCATAGTTAATGCAGAACCACCTAAAGTTCCATCCTCTCCAAAACATTTTCCATCCTTATAGAAAACTTTGTTTCCTTCGAAGTAGAAATACTCCATATCTGTTCCAACAGGAGCAACAGCATCAGTGACTAAATATAATCTTTCTCCCATAACTTTAATAGCTGATTTTATAGCAGAATAATGACAGTGGAATCCATCAGCAATTACTCCAGCTTTAATATCACTATCAAATACAGCACCTACAACTCCAGGTTCTCTGTGATTGAAAGATGACATTCCATTGTATAGATGAGTTGCAAGAGTTATTCCGAAACCTTCTTTTTCTTTCACTTGCTCATAAGTGGCGTTAGAATGCCCTACTGCTACATGTATTCCAGCTGCGTTTAGTTTCGAAATTATTTTTTTATCTGTATTTTCTGGAGCTAATGTAACTATTCTTACATTTTCTTTTCCAGCTTCTACCATTTTATCTATCATAGCTTCATCAGCTTTTCTTATAAACTTAGGATTATGAATCCCCTTCTTTTGTAAAGAGATATATGGTCCTTCAATATGTAATCCAACAACTCCATACTCGCCTTTATTTTCAATACCTTTAACTAACTCAATAGCTTTTTCAATACTTTCATCTCCAGTTGTAATAAGTGTTGGAGTGAATGAAGTACATCCATATTTTAAGTTCGTTTTGTGCATTGTTTCTAAAGTTTCTAACGATATATTATCATTGAATAAAACTCCTCCACAACCATTTAGTTGTAAATCTATAAATCCTGGAGTTACATATGCATTTTCAGCATCTATAGTTTCAATACTTTCATAAGTAGTTGCTAACTCCTCTTGAGGTATTATATCAACTATTCTCTCTCCATCCATTATTAAAACTTTTCCAGTATAAAACTTATTTCCTATAAATAATTCTCCATTTATAATAGCTTTCATTACTAGTTCATCTCCCTATTTTCCACAACTTTTATATAACTCTTCTATTAATAAATCTGTATCTAAATTACTCTTTTCAATATCCTTAAAGTATCTGTAAGTTCCAACTTTTAACTCTGTACAAGCAGCTTCATCAGAAACAATAATTCCTTTTGGATGTAATTGAAGTGCACTGATAGTCCACATATGATTTACACCTTGCTCAACTGCGTGATGCAATGCTCTTGCTTTATTATGCCCATTAACCATTATTAAAACTTCTTTTGCATCAAGAATAGTTCCAACTCCAACAGTTAAAGATAACTTTGGAACTCTATCTATATCTCCACCGAAGAATCTAGCATTTGCAATTATTGTATCCATAGTTAACTCTTTATCTCTAGTTCTTGAACTTAAAGATGATCCAGGTTCATTGAAAGCAATATGTCCATCAGGTCCGATTCCTCCTAAAAATAGATCAATTCCACCAATAGCCTTTATTTTAGCTTCATAATCTTCACACTCTTTTTTATAGTCAGTTGCCAGTCCGTTTAATATGTTAATATTTTCCTCTTTTGCATCTATGTGTTTAAAGAAGTTCTCATACATATAGTAGTGATAACTTTGATCGTTAGCTGGAGATAATCCAACATACTCATCCATATTGAATGTTACTACATTTTCAAAAGATATAATTCCATCTTGATAAAATTTAATTAATCTCTTATACATTGCTAAAGGTGTTCCCCCAGTTGGTAAACCTAATACAAATGGTTTTTCAGCAGTAGGCTTTGCAGCTAATATTTTCTTTGCAACATAAACTGCTGCCCAGTCCCCAATATTTTTCTCAGTTATAATTACTCTCATTCTAAATCACTCCCTTGAATTATTTGCATATTCTACAATAAAGTTACCATTTATTTTTGTAAAAGTCAATCTTTTTAGAATTTTTTTTTCTTAAAAGTTTCGTAAAAATGAATTATATTTACATTTTATATTTTTTTACACTTTCCACTGCATTTCCAATCAATTTATCAGCTTTCTCTCTATCTCTTTGAATTAATTTGATATAAAGAATATCAATAACAGTTAGTTGTGCCATTCTAGAGGAGAGAGAAGTAGATCTTAAATTACTTTTTTCAACTATAGTCGTTAAAGATATATCTCCAATATCTTTTATAGGATTTGTAGCTACCTTAGTTAATGTGATTACTTTAACACCTTTATCTTTAAATTCTAAAATACTTTGGTATATATCCAATGTTTGCCCACTATAAGATATTACAAATAAAAGATCTCCTTCTTGAGCAGTGGAAGCATTTGTTAATTGTATATGTTGGTCAGTTTCAAATATAACATTTTTTCCTAGCTCCCATAGTTTATATTGAAAATCTCTTGCTACTATTCCAGAGAACCCAGCTCCTAGAAGAAATATTCTATTTGCATTTTCAATAGCTTCTACAGCTTTTTCAACCTCTTGAAAATTTAAAACTTTATATGTATCCTCTACACTTTTTATATTTTCATATACAACTTTCTTAGCTAAAATCTCAGTACTATCTTCGATACTAATCTCATCATAGATTATTTGAATCTCTTTTTCATTGTTTTTCATAGCTAAATCTCCAGCTAAAGCTATTTTAAACTCTGGAAAACCTTTAAAGCCAAGTTTTTTAGCAAATCTAACAACTGAGGCCTGACTCACATCACATTTTACAGCCAAATCATATGTATTGATTGTTTTTATCTCATCCATATTCTCTAATAAAAAATGAGATATTTTTTTCTCATTTTTAGTAAAGCTCTCTTGAAATTCTTTTAATTTTATAAGTGTTCCACCCATAATTTAAAACCTCCGTTATATATTCTCTCTCTCTTTTAATTTTTTTTCAATTTCATTTAAAACTTTCCTTTTATTTAAACTCCATTTAGGTTCAACAACTTCATCTTTTTTTCCATCCCCTGTCACTCTATGAACAACCATTTTCTCAGGTAGAAATTTTAATATGGTAACTACTATATCTACATACTCATCTAAAGTAAAAACTTTAAAGTTCGTATCTCTGTATAATCTTTCTAAAGGAGTCCCTTTTATAATGTGTAGGGAGTGAATTTTTATTCCCCAAGCACCAGACTGAACAATACATTTGGCTGTATTAAAAATATCTTCCCTCTCCTCTGTAGGTAACCCAACAATCATATGTGTAACAAACTTTATTCCACTATCTTTTAATTTTTTAGATGTTTCAAGATATGTAGAAAGAGGATAACCTCTATTTATTATTTTTGCAACTTTATCATCAATTGTTTGAAGACCTAGCTCTATCCAGAAAAAATGTTTTTCATTTATCTCTTTTAAAAGTTCTAAAGTATCATCCTCTATGCAATCAGGTCTAGTTCCTATTGCCAATCCTAAAACTTTGGGGTGATTTAGGGCTTCGTAGTATATCTCTCTTAAATAACTTACATCCCCATATGTATTTGTAAAGTTTTGGAAATAAGCTACTACTTTCTTATCTTTAATTTTATCTTTTAAAAACTCTAACTGTTCATCTATCTGTTCTATTATACTTTTTCTTCTATTTCCAGCAAACTCTCCACTTCCAGCGTCACTACAAAATATACATCCACCGTGAGCAACTTTTCCATCTCTATTTGGACAAGTGAAGCCACCATCTAAAGACACTTTAAATATCTTGTCTTTAAACTCATCTTTAAAAAAATCATTTAAAGAATAAAATCTTCTATTGTTGTGTTTCTCCATTTTCTTTTTCCTTCTCTTTCTCTTTTTCCATTCTCTCAAGTTTAGAATATATACACCCACAGTAGTCCTGTCTATATAACTCATGTTCTTTAGATAGATTTACACTTCTTAAGTATCTACTTTTCTTTTTAAAATCTCCTCTTAAAAACTTAACTCCATACTTTTCTTCAAGTTCAATTCCGATCTCATTTATCCACTGAGCATTTTTCATAGGACTTATACTTAAAACAGTTGAAAAATATTCATATCCCAACTCTTTAGCTTTTTTTGCAGTAGCTTCCATTCTAAGTTTATAACATCTGTAGCATCTAGCTCCGCCCTCTTTTTCCTTTTCAAAACCTTTAATTTTTTCTATAAAATCTTTACCTGGACTATATTCTCCCTCCACTATAGTCATCCCAAATTCCATAGCATCATTAAATGTAAATTGCTCATTTAATCTAGTGATGTATTCCTCTTTCTCTGTTATGTTGGGATTGTAAAAATATATATCAATATTTAAATATGTTTTTAGGTACTCAAGTATAGCACAACTACATGGTGCACAACATGAGTGTATTAAAAGTTTTTTTTCACTGTTAAGACCTATCTTATCCAGTTCTTTTTGCATTTCTAATTCATAATTTACCTTCATGTTATCATTCCTTTTTTCATTTCTAATTCATAATTTACCTTCATGTTATCATTCCTTTTTTCATTTATATTATGATTATATCATATAACCTAGAGTTTTTTTAATGTTTCTGATATAATTAAGTTAATTATTTTTCGGAGGTGTTTTATGAACAAGAAAATTTTTGTTATGTTAGCTAATGGATTTGAACTAATTGAAGCGATGTCACCAGTAGACGTTTTAAGAAGAGCAGGACTTAATGTGGTTACTGTATCTACTATGGAAAACACTTTAGAAGTTGAGTCAGCTCAAAAAGTAAAGGTTGTTGCTGATATAAATATTTCTGATATCAATATAGGAGAGGGAGTAATGGTTGTTATACCTGGTGGATTCCCTGGATATGTCAACTTAAGAAGCGACTCAAGAGTTGTTGAGATTGTTAAAGAATATTTAAATAGTAGTGATAAATTTGTTGGAGCTATTTGTGGTGGACCGACAACTTTAGGAATAAATGGATTAATTGGAGATTACAGATTTACTTGTCACACATCTGTTAAAGAGGAGATGGCTAGTGAAAAGTATGAGCATAAAGATGTTGTAGTCGATAGAAACTTAATTACTTCTTCAGGAGCTGGAAAATCTATTGAGTTTGGTTTTGCTTTAGCTAGTATTTTTGTAGATGAGGGGACTATAACTAAAGTTAAAAAGGGAATGGAACTTATATAATAAAATTAGTAAATAAAAAGGAGGCTTCAATAGAGCCTCCTTTTCTATATAATATAGTATATTTTTTAATCAACTAGGTAATATTCGATTGTACTAACAACTCTCACATTTTTAATCTGTGGATTGTGTTGATCTCTGTTAGTTATAGTAAACTGTCCTTGATTTGCAGATTTAATCTTTCCTAAAGAACTATTTGAATCTTTTGCAAATTTTTCAGCAACCTCTCTGGCATTTTTAGTAGCCATTTCAATCATCTCAGGTTTTAAATCATTAAGTTTTGTATAGATATAGTCAGTTGTAGTTCCATATTGATTTGAATTTCCTAGAGCTATATTTTCCTTAACAAGTTCCCCAATTTTATTCGTTAAAGTATATACCTTATCCACTTTAGTCGAATAAACAGTAACTGTTTGAGTTGCTACATATCTAAAAGCAGCAACATTATTATCGTATTGATATAGCATCTTGTCTTCAATAGTTGGTGCTGAAATAGTTATCTCACTGCTTTCTATTCCATTCTCTTTTAAAAATTCAATAATTCCACCATTATCTCTTTCTAAATTAGAATAAATTTCTGAAAGTTCATTTCCAGCAACTTTAAAATCAATTGGCCATAGAACAACATCAGCCATGACCTCTTTTTCAGCTAATCCTTTTACAGTTACAACTCTGTCCATTGTTTTTGTTTTTATAAAACTCTCTCCTAAAGTGTAACCTAAAATCCAAAGGCCAAGAAAAATACATACTCCTAAAATTCCATAACTTGTATTTAACCTATTTCTCATATAACCCTCCTAATTGAAAAATTATTTTGAAACTGTATATACTACTCCTCTTCTTCCTCATCCTCTTCAACAAAGAAATCCTCATACATCTCATCTTCATCATCAACTATAAGAAAATCTATCTCGTCTAAACAGTTTTCTAACTTTAAGTTTTCTGGTAACTCAGCTTCTTCGATAAATGCAAAATTCTCATCCTCTAAAGTTGCTAAGAATAGATGTGGTAAGAATCTATCAAACTCACTAACATAAGTTGTATTTCCAAAAGGTTGTCCTTGTTTAGAGTTTTTATTTAACTCTCTTGAGTATTTTGTGTGGTTTGAACAATCGTGAACAACTACTGGCCAGTTCTCATCACAAGCTTGTTTCATAAGTTTAAATGTAATCTCTCTTGACCAAAGTGGAGATATATATCCTCTTCTAGCCATATACATTCTCTCTCCAACATAGTTATTTATATTGTCCTCTCCAAAGTGAAGTTCAGCACAGTTTATAAAGTCTATACCTGTTGCTAGAATCTTTTCCTTCTTTTCTT
>NZ_JBOFXD010000049.1:0-7916 GCF_051653945.1 Cetobacterium sp. | reverse complement strand
TAACTTCTTCTTCAAACTCTCTAGTTACATCCAAAATATAATGTTCTATTTCTAAGTCTTCACATATTTTTTTGCATCTTTATCTTCTTTACCATATGTTTTCATAGTTACACCAAAAACATTATATCCTTGTTTTTTTTAAATATATGCTGTTGTTGAGGAATCTACTCCACCACTCATAGCAACTGCTACTGCTTTTTTTATATTTTTTATATTAAATTCTAAATTCATAAATTACCATCCCATTTCTATTATTATTTGTAGAAAGCAAATACAATAGCTCAACTTTTATTTTTGTTTATTTTTAAAAAAAATAAATGCTAAAATTCCCATTATAATTGAAAGGAATCCAAAATTTGTTCCTTTTTTATGACATCCCATTTTATCCTCCTATTATCTAAATTTTACTTGTTAAGATTCTTGAAGCATTTAAAATTGCAATTACTGAAACTCCAACATCAGCAAATATAGCTAACCATAAATTAACTATCCCAAAAATTCCTAATATCATTACAATTCCCTTTATACTCAAAGCTAGTGTTACATTTTGAATAACTATTTTATTAGTAAATTGACTTAAATCAAGTGCTTTTACTATTTGATAAGGATTATCATTCATAAGAACAATATCAGAACTTTCAATTGCTATATCACTACCAAGTTTACCCATAGAAATTCCAATATCAGAAAGTGCTAATACAGGAGCATCATTTATTCCATCTCCGACAAAAATTACACCTTTTTTATTCATTTGTTTTATTTTTTTAAATATATCTACCTTGTCCTTCGGTAAAAGTTGTGTAAAAATATGATGTTCTTTTAATCCAAGAGATTTTCCTATTTTACTTCCTATTATTTTATTATCTCCTGTTAACATATAACTTTCTATTCCTTTTTCATCAAGTTCTTTAATTGTTTGTAAAGCATCTTTTTTTACTTCATCACTTACAGTTATATAACCAGCTAATTCGAGATCGTTTGCCACATATATAGTTGTCTCACTTTCTTCTTGAAAAGGAATATTTATCTTATTAATGTTCATATATTTTTTATTTCCTACTAATATAGACATATTTCTATATAATACACTTATTCCATATCCTGGATTTTCCATATACTCCAGTATTTCTTCTTCTATAATTTCATTTTTTTTAGCTTCCATAATAGCTTTTGCTATTGGATGATTAGAATGATATTCTGCTACTTGTGCAAGATTTAAAACTTGCTCTTCTGTAAAACTATTGAAAGTTTTAATCTCTGTAACTTTGAATTTTCCTTTAGTTAGTGTTCCTGTCTTATCAAAAACTACAGTCCCTATATTTTTTAATCCATCTAAATAATTACTTCCTTTTATTAAAATTCCCTCTTTTGAAGCTTTTCCTATAGAACTAAAAAATGTTAATGGAACTGAAAGAACTAAAGCACATGGACATGAAATTACTAAAAATATAAGTGCTCTTTTTATCCAAAGAGTATAACCTCCAGTTAAAAACAGTGGAAAAATAAATGCAATTATAAGAGATAATATCACTACTAAAGGAGTATAATATCTCGCAAATTTAGTTATATATTTTTCAGTAACAGATTTTTTATTACTCGCTTGTTCAACCATCTCCAATATTTTATTTACTGTAGATTGAGAGTAAATTTTTTCAACTTTCATTTCAATAACACCATTTATATTTATTCCACCGCTTGAAACTTGAAATCCTATATCTGTTAAAATTGGCAGTGATTCTCCAGTTAATGCTGAATTATCAATGGTTGAACTGCCTTTTATTATTACTCCGTCCAATGGAATTCTTTCGCCAGGTTTAATAATTATAATATCATCAATCTCGACATCTTCTGGAGAAACTTTTTTTATTATTCCATCTTTTTTTAAATTTGCAAACTCTGGTTTTATCTTCATCAAAGCTTTAATTGATTTTTTTGAATTATTAATAGCTAATTCTTGAAAAAAATCACCAACTTTAAAGAAAATCATCACTCCAGCAGCTTCGCTAAAATCTCTTAAAAAAATAGCTCCTACAGTAGCTGTTGACATAAGAAAATTTTCATCTAAAAATTTTCCTTTGAAAATATTTTTAATCGCTTTAATAAGAATATCATAGCCTGACAATACATATGCTATAAAAAATACAGTATTTTTATAAATAGGATCTTTTATAAAAAAACCAACTAAAAAGAATAACATTCCAAAAACTAATAAACTGTTTTTTAAAGAAGTTAAATTCTCTTTTTCTTCACTTTCATCTATTTTTTCTTCAAACAAAACACCTTCTTCTATGGAATTAACCAAATTATTAAAATAATTCAATAGATTTTTTTCTTTTTCTTTCTCTAATAGAGTAAACGAAAAAGTTTTTGTATAAAAGTTTAGGTTAACATCTGAGATAAATGAAATTTTTTCAAATTCATATTGGATTTTTGAAGCACAACCACCACAATGTAAATTTTTTATATAATATTTTTTAAACATTTTCTTCCTCCTTTTTTTAATTTATATATAGGCCCTATATGTATATATATCACACTCAAATTATCAAGTCAACCTTTATTTTATAAAGATTTTTTATCAATTCAAAATAAACACTTCACAATTTATTATTGACAATACATTTAAAATACTGTATATATATAGGCATATGGGGTATATTTGATTTTCAAATATAATACTAAAATTATTTAAAGGAGTTAATGCTATGTTTATAAAAGAATTTTTTAAGAATACTAAACAAATTGGAGCTATTTTTCCAAGTTCAATTTTTTTAGCAAAAGCAATGGTTTCTCAAATTGATTACACAAATATAGATGTATTAGTTGAATTAGGTGCAGGAAATGGAGTCTTTACAAAAGAAATTTTAAAAAGAAAGTCTTCTGATACAAAATTTATAATATTTGAAATAAATTCTAAATTTTATAAATTGTTGAAAAAAAAATATTCCCACTTAAATAATGTTTATATTTTTAAAGAAAAAGCTGAAAATTTAGATAAAGTTATGTTAAATTTAGGATTACAAAAAATAGATTATGTCATATCAGGACTTCCTTTTTTAAATATACCTAAAACAAACCGAAATAAAATATTTCAATCTATTTCAATTTTTTTAGAAAAAGAACTAATATTATTTCAATATACAAAATTATTAGAATCCGAACTTAGACTTAAATATAGATTAATCAATAGAAAATATGTATTATTAAATGCTCCTCCTGCATATATATATACTTTAAAAAATATTAGTCTCTATAATTCTATTTATACTGACTCTTTATTTGTGTAGATGAATTATATGGAAAAAATCCTTCTACTTAAACAAACTACAAATAATAAAATTCAATTACCAGAAAATAAAGAATTTTGGAATAATTTAAAAAACAATAACTCTTCAATTATTTATAAAGTTTATTGTAATTATTTAAAAAATTCAAATGAAATTTTTGACATTATTTTTGGAATAGAAATACTAAATTCAAAAGAAATATTTCTAACAATACCACGATTAACATATCAAATTTTCGTGTCTAATACGAAGAATATTTCTAAAAGTTGGGAAAAAATTCAACAATTAGAAAATAATAAAAAGAAGTTATATTTTTGATTATGAAAAATATTATCCAAATGGAGAGGTTTATATTTTTTTAGGAATTAAATAATATGATTTATGGGAGCAGATATGAATATTTTGACTGACACAACTAAGTATAAATACAAGTTATTTTTTATAATTTATTTTATACTAATATCAATAGCTTCATTTTTTAGATTTCCAGATGTAAAGAATGAATTAAAATATTTTGTAATTATCGATCAATTGATAGAGAATAAAAATTATATTATACTAAAATACTTTAACGAACTTTATCCAGATAAACCACCGCTTTATTTTTGGATACTACTTTCATTGAGAAAATTTTCAAAAGATATGTTTTATCCTTTAGGATTAATTTTTACAAGTATTTTACCAGCCAGTATAACCGCTTATTTAGGATTTAAACTTTCAAAACTTTATTGGAATGAATGGATGGCTTATATTTCAACTGCCATTTTTATAACTTTACCTTATATTTTTGGAATATCTTTAGTTCTTAGAATGGACTATCTAATGATTATGTTTATAATGTTAGTTTTATATACTTTTTTTAAATCATATCCTAAAGATATATCTAGTATAAATATTTTTTTTATTTATTGTTTCATAGGATTTGGTATATTAGTTAAAGGAGGAGCTGCATTCACTATCCCTTTATTTACCATAATATTCTATTTGTATTTAAATAAAGACATAAAGTATCTAAAAAAAATAAGGCCAATAATCGGTATTTTAATAATACTGTTAATTTTAATAACTTGGTTTTCTTTAATATTAACTGATATCAATGGAATTCAGTATATAAAACTTATATTAGGACAAGAAACAATCGGAAGAATGATAAAATCTAAAGCTCATATAAAACCATTTTATTTTTATTTAAAACAACTACCTTTTACACTATTAACACTTACTCCATTTTTTAGTTTAGGAGTTCTATCCAATTTAAATAATATTTTTAAATTGGATAAATGGAAAAAAATAGATAAAATTAGCTTTAGTATTTTCTTTCCAAATTTTATATTTTTTAGTCTTCTAAGCGGAAAATTAGAGATATATTTATTACCGCTCTATTATGCAATGATTATTATCTCACTAAGGTTTATTGAAAATAAATTTATATATTCTAAATATAAAATATATAATATAATCTTATTTATTAATATATTTATTTTTTTAATTTGTAGCTTTTCTCTTCCTTTTTATACTAAAAATTATACTTTAAAACCAGTAATAAATATTTTAAAAAATAACAATAACGTATATAGCTATCGTTTTTTAGATGCTAAAAATATTTCTTTTGAAATAAATAAAAAATCTATTGAAGGTATTTCATCAGATGAAGCTATTAATATCAATAAAAACACTTTAATTTTGGTAAGGAATAAATATTTAAATGACATACTTGAACAAAATTTTCAAATTATTTTTCAAAATAGAAAGTATACACTTCTCAAAAAAAATAGTTAATTTAAAATTAAAATAAATTTATAAAAACAAGGTCGGTTGGGAAGAAGACTTGGATGCCCAGCTCTTCCTAAAGATATCTATAAACAAACTATTAGTTTAATAAAATCTGAATCAGTTGTATTTGCGTATGATGATAATTCTGAATATAAAAGCACTAGTACTTTAGTTTAAAATGAATGGAGGAAATAAAATCAAAAAATATACATATCTTAAATTTGGAAGCTTATTGATAAAATTTATATTTTTATCACATCCAGCATTTTCAAATATAAATAAAACCTTAGTACAAAAGTATAGTGATAAGATTCCTATGAGCATAAATGTTAATATAAAAAATAATGAAGCACAACCTGCATATTTTAATTATGTCTTCATAAAAACGATAAATGCATCTATTCGAGAAGATGCGTCTATAAATGCAAAAGAAATTATAAAATTTCCATTCAATACAAAGCTAAAAGTACTTGAAAAAGTAAAAGCGAATGGAAACGAATGGTATAAAGTAGAATTAATAAACACTGACGGAATTAAAAGATTTGGATATATCTCATCCTTACTTGTTACATTTAGAACTTTTAGATTTGAGGAAATGGATAATCGAATTAAAAGTTTATCAAGTTTTTTAAAATCAGAATATGAAAATAATAAAAAATTGGTTTCTATAAACACATATAAACCTAATCCTAATAATAAAAATATGAATAGAACTAAAGATAAATATGGAACATCAGCAGATCAAAATGCTAAAGCTTTATATAAAGATGAGATTATCTACATTCCTGATAGAACTCTATTATCAATAGAATTTGAAAAAGATAATTACTTATATGTTAATGCTCCCAATATTCCAGAAAGACCTTTAAAAATTAATAAAAATCTTATAAGTAGATACCCTTTTATTAATCCTGATTTTAAAAAAGTTATTGTAATTGATCTAAATAATGAAAATCAAGGAATATTTGAAAAGACTTTCGATAACACCTGGGAACTTATTTCTTATACACTTAATAAAACAGGATTAGAAAGTACTCTTGGCTTCGAGACTCCTAAAGGATATTTTATAGTTCCTCTAGTTAAATATGAAATGGGATTTAGAGATGACTTCAACACTTCTGGAGGAATAGCAAAATATGCAATTAGATTTTCTGGTGGAGGATATATTCATGGAACTCCTATTAATTTTGAAGAAGAGATTAATAGAGATTTTTTTCTTCAAGAAAAAGATAGTACTTTAGGAACTGTTGAAGGAACTAGAAAGTGCATTAGAAACACTGAAGCTCATATAAAATTTCTTTTTGATTGGATCACTAATGGGAAAGTTAACGGAAAATCGAATGAGCAAAAACCAGATGAAAATGTGATGGTTATAATTTTTTAAATTTTTATTAAAATAATTTGTATGTATATTTATATTTAGGATGGTGAAAATATAATAAAATCAAATTATGTAGGAGAAAAAAAAGATGAAAATATAAATATAACTAACATATCTCTAGTTCAAGGTGCATTAAAAGGAATGATAAATTCATTAGATGATCCTTACTCAAACTATTTTTCCAAAGAAGAAATGGATAGCTTTAAAGAAGATCTGGAAGGTAAATATGTTGGAATAGGAGCTGTTATTCAGAAAAATAGTAATGAATATTTATTAGTTGTTTCCTCAATATATGATACTCCTGCATTTTTGGCAGGAATAAAGGCTAAAGATAGAATTCTTTCTATTGACGGAGAAAGTACTTTAAATTTAACATTTAAGGAATGTGTGGAGAGATTAAATGGAAAAAATGGAAGTTTGGTTAAACTTGTTGTTTATGATGAAAATACAAATAAAAGTAAAAAAATCGATTTAAAACGTACTCTTATTCAACTAAAATATGTCAAAAGTAAACTTCTCAAAGATTCTATTGGATATTTAAGATTGACTCAGTTTGGAGAAAATATATATGAAGATTTAAGTACAGAGCTAAAGGAATCATTTTTGATTTAAGAAACAATCTCGGAGGATCATTAAAAGAGGCTGTAAGAGTTTCATCAATGTTTATATCTAATGGAAAAATTGTTAGTACAAAAGGAAACGGTGGTGAAGAGGAATTTGTCTTTCGTGAAGGAAAATATTTTGGAGACTTTCCACTTTTTAATTAATCAAAGAAGTGCTTCCGCTTCAGAAATTGTCTCTGGAGCTATAAAAGACTATAAAAGAGGTATCCTCCTTGGTGAAAAACCTTTTGGGAAAGGAAGTGTTCAAACACTTATTCCATTACCTCATGAAGATGGAATAAAATTAACAATTGCTAAATATTATACCCCAAAGGGAATCTCTATTCACGAAAAAGGTATTGATCCTGATATATTTATTGAAAATAAAAAAGCCTTCTCAGATAATATTATAACAAATATTAATGAAACAGATTTAAGAGATAATAACAAAATCAATGATTTACTTTCAGGCGAAGATACTCAATTAGAAAAAGCTATTGAAGAAATGTCTAAACTTATTAACAAGAATTAATAATAAAAGGAGTTATTTTAATGAGTTTAATTTTAAAAAATAAAATATATGTAATAATAGAATTAAAAGGTAATTTTCAAATAGAAATTATAAAATATTCAATCTTTTTTATCTCAATGTGAAAATAATATACATTTTTAAGAAGTAAATATACCTTTTAAAAGCTACATTAAAAAAATTACAAATATAGAAAAAATTGATTATCTATTTGCCAATATAGAAATTAATGTAAAAAATACTACTTGGGAAATATGGAATAATATTTATGGATTTAATGTTTTAGGAGCTATAATAGAGACTCTTCCCTATATGAAGGAACAAAAAATGGGGCGTATTATGAT
>NZ_JBOFXD010000048.1:0-19109 GCF_051653945.1 Cetobacterium sp. | reverse complement strand
ATACAAATCTTTCCTCTTTTATTGAAACTACTGGTACTGGTGCTTCTGGGGAAATTCTCTCCACTGATCCAATTAAGTAATCATCTAACATCATATCCCCAACTACTGCTACTTTTAAATTTTGAAAACTTTTAAGTATCTCTTCTAATCTACTTTTTTCCATTTTAAATCTCCTCTATTACTTCCGCTTTTAATTTTATATATAAATCTGTATGTTCTAATCTACTTGATTTACTTTTAAATAAAATTCCTACAGCTGGAATTTCACTTAAAATAGGAACTTTATTATTAATTTTTTGATCTATTTTTCTTTTTAAACCACCTATTAAAATTACATCATTATTTTTTAATCTAACTTTTGTTTGCAAATTTCTAGATATTTTAGAACCACCATCTGCATTAAACGTTCCAGAGTTAATATCACTAGGTTTTAATGATTTTTTTAATTTAAAATCACTTGCTTCTAAATTTAAATCCAAATACACACTATTATCTTCTTTTATGTACGGTAAAACTTTCAATATTATTCCAGCTTCTTTAAATATAGGGGTATACGTAACTGTATCATTATTCGTATTTTCCTCTTTATCTTGACCAACAATAACTTCTTCTGTCATTTTCAAAACGCCAGTTTCACCATTTAGTAGTATTATTGACGGCAAAGCATTGATTGTTAGATCTTGAGTCGTTTCAAGTAAAGTTAAAGTCAGATCTAAAACATCTTTTCCACTGTTAAATTTACTTATAAAATTTATAGAACTTCCCACTATCTCACCTAAACCATCTACTGTTCCCGATAGAAGTGTTTCTAAATAAATACCGTTACTTTTATCAGATAATCTTCCTTGAGTGTCATATGCCCAATTAAAACCAAGCTCTTCAAAAAGATTTTCTTTTACATCAATAATCTCTGCAGTAACTCTAACCTGTTTTTTTCTTTTATCTAATTTTTTTATTAAATTTTTTGCAGTATAAACTATATCACCTTTTCCAAAAAGTACTATAGAATTATTTCCAGAACTAATTGAAACTTTTAATTTATCTTCAAAAGTTTCTTTTATTATTTTTTCAATCTCTTCATGATTTAAATTTTCCAATGAAATATTTTCTATTATATCATCTTTTTTGTTTTTTTGTTCCCTTTCTTGAGGGATATTTTTAGGGAAATTTAAATTTTTTCTCTCTATATAAAAATCAAATTTATTGACTCCATCCTTTATCTCTAAAAAATCTCCATTATAAGTATAATCATCAGATAAAATAGAGATAAAATAAGTTCCCTTTACAATACTATCTATTAAATATTCTCCATAAGTTCCTGAATAGGCTTCAATAGTTTCCCTTCTTTTTAAAATTATTTTTACTCCTTTTAACTCTTTATTTGTATTTTTATCAAATACTTTTCCAACGAGCATATCTTTATCTTCTGATTTTCTTCCACGAAATATTAAAGTTTTTCCGTTTTTTATTTTAGTTAGTCCATATGTTGCTTCCATTACACCCAAAATTTCATCTATAGATGTCCCCTTTTTAAAATATCCATCAACTACTATATCTTTTACATAGCTATCTCCAATCATTGTATATTTAGAATATTTTGAAAGATGAGCAAATAAATCTACAATAGGAACATCCTTTAAATCTAACTCCTTTGGATATGTTTCCATTGAGAAATTAGTAAAATATATGAAAATAAATAATATAAAAATTTTATATTTCATTTAAATTGACCTCCTTTTTTTACCAATTTCTCTTGTTTTATTTTTTTTAAAAGTCCCATCATTATAGTAATCATAATCTAAATTTTCTTTTTTATTATTGAATATATACATAACATTCATTTTTAAATCTAAAATATTATTATTTATTTCTATCAGTATAGATTCATTTTTTAATGTTATATATCTTTTATCTTCTTCTAATTGTAATATAAAATTATAGATATCCACTTCTCTTCCTGTCCCTTGATAAAAAAAAGTTCCCTCTATATCATCTAAACTTTTTACTGCTTTTACTTCTCTTCCAATTACCTCAATTGTTAAATTATTTTCATTTGAAATATCATCAATAAATTTGAAAACATCATATTCATTATTGAAAATTAACCTTTGTTTCTCTTCTAATAATTCATTTTTTTTTGAAATTAAAATTTGTTCTTCGTCACTATTTCTCTTCAATATTCTTTGTTTTTCTATTTCTATATTTTTTAAATCTTTAAGCTCTACTTTTAATTTTCTTCTTATATCAAATTTATTTTTTAAAAGTAATATCGGTTTAAATAATAAAAAATATATTATTAAAAAATTTATTATTGTAAGTATAACTTTAATTTTTAAATTTAAATTTTTTAACTTGTCTCTAACTCCATTAAAAAATATAAAATCTCCCCCTCTTTTTTTATAAAATCAAATTTTGATTCAACAATTTTTTTATCCATTGATAAATATTTTTTTAACTTAAATATACTATTTATATTTTTTCCTGTTCCATTTAATATTATTTTATTTTCCAAAAACTCTATTTTCTCCAAATTTACATCAGATTTTTTACATGCTTTTGATAAAAAAACTAAAATATCCCCAATTTTAGTTTTTTTAAATTTTAATTCTTCACCCTCGTTTAAGGAAACTTCTGAAATTTTAATATCTAACTCTTTTAAATTTTTCTTATGACTAATAATTTCTTTTTTTAAATTCAAATTTTCCGTATCTAACTTGTAATTTCTTAAATAAATAGCTAAACCAAAAATAAACTCTACTGTTAGTATTATTATTGTTAATACTTTAATCTTTTTTCCTATTACTTTAGGCTCTTTTAATAACCAACCCTTCTTACTAATAATCTCTTTTATTTGAAGAATTATTTCATTGTCTAAAACAATTTTTATTTTCAATATTACTTCATCAGAAACTTCATATATAGATAACAACTCATTTACCTCTCTTGGAATCTCCTCTTCATCTTGAAATAAACCTTGATTAATTATCTCTCCATCTTCTAATAATTTTATTCCTCTATCGCTAATTTCTAATATTTTCATTTTTTAATCTCGCCTCAACTCCCCTTATCTCTCTTTTATAACTTTTAAAAAAATCAGATTCTCCTTGTAAATACTCATAAAATAAATCAATTTTAATTTCTATTTGATTTTTTTCTATATCTATAACCTTAACTAATTTTATTTCAAAAATATTTTTTGTAAATGGAATAAATTTTAATTTATCTTCTATAATTTTTTCATTTTGTTTGACTGTATCTCTTTTATAACCACTTTTAGAAATTTCATTAGTATCAATCCAAATAAGATTTTTATCTTCAAAATACTCAATTATATCTCTATAATCACCATTTTCAATTGAATTATTTCCTTTAAAAACTTCATACTCTGCTACTGTTGAAAGATTTTCTGTTATCCAATAGTCATCATTTGATATTTTTAAAGAGGATAAATTATCAATTTCATTTCTATAACTAAGTAAACTTATAGAAAATAACCAAACTAAAAGAGTAAGAATAAATAAAATACTCGGAAGAATATATCCATTATTTTTTAAACTCTTTTTTAAATTTTTCATTTAAATAATATCCCTCCATTGAAACACCATAATCTTCTAAACTGAAGTTTACTTTTAAATTTTTTATAACACTCTCTCTACTTCCTAGCTCTACATATATCTCGTTTTTTCTTTTACGCTTTCCAGAAAAAGATGTAATAGTACTCCCCTCAGAGTAATATATCTCTATATCTGAATAAGATTCTTCTCCAGGGACATATTTTTCAACTATAAGTGTATTTCCATTTTTTAAAGATAGTTTAGAATAATCTATATAAAAATTTACTTTGTCTAAATTATATATTTTATATTCCAATGATTCATATATAGATGTATTTATTCCCTCTAATATTAATTTCATATTTTTATTAAAACGAAATCTATTCATCTCTAGTTTTCTTTCAATATTTATATATTTTAAATAATAAAATAAAATTTGGAAAATAATTGTAATCACTGCTAAAGTAGATAATATTTCTACTATTGAAAATCCTTTATTTTTGTCTATATACATATAATTTACTCTCTCTTTTTAAGCTGTTTTTCTCCACTTTTATCTCTAATTCGTATATCTTTTCATAAATTTTCTTTCTCTTTACATCTATTGTATACTCTTCATTTGAAGAAACATAATCGTTTATATTCAACGGATTTTTATAAAATGATCTAATTTTTTCTATTTCATTTTCTAAATTATTAAACTCATTTAATCTATTAAATCCTTTTTTTAAATATATTAGAGAATATAATAGCGGATTTAAAACTACTAATAGTATAACCAAACTTATCAAAACCTCTAAATACGTTCCTCCTTTTCTACCATTTTTCATAATTTCCCTTAATTATAACTAAAAGATATGACAAAATTAAAAATGGTCCAAATGCTATATCTTTATCTAATTTTTTAAAAAATATGTATTTTCCTCCTAAATAGATCAATGGTGTAATAAAACTTATATTTAGAAAAATTAATATATCGAAAACGGTATTAAATTTTAGAAGAAATCCTAAACTTGTAACTAACTTTACATCTCCCATTCCTATACACTCCTTATTTAAAATATCACTTCCATATCCATATATTAATATAAAAGGTAATGTATATAATGCAGCACTTAAAATTCTTTCTTGAAAATCTCCTTCTAAGAAACCCAAAACTCCTCCTAAAAAAAGTAGGCCTAAATTACTTTTATTTAAAATTATTTTTTCTCTTATATCTCTTATTGTTATCTCTAATAAAATTACTACTATAAAAAAATACACTATAACTTTGACCATTCATCTCCCCTTATATTAAAATCAGATGTATCTCCGTGAGGAGTTAATATAAACTCTTTACTACTATTTAAATCTACTTTTACTTTTCCACCATATTTTATCTCTTTAGTTTCTGCACTCTCCTTACTTCCTCCAATATCTATTAAAAGCTCATTTTCTACCAACTCAAATTTATCTCCCACATATTTTGATAACTCTACTAAAATCTCACTCATATTATTATCTTTTGAACTTGGATAATTTCCATTTTCTAAATAGTAGGTTTCATTCGCCATTCTTAAACTTTGAAGCGTATTTATTGCTTTTGAATCCTTTGCAAGAGCTAAATAATCTCTTACTTTTGGAGCTATAAAACTACTTAAAATACCTATTACACCTAAAACTAAAACTATTTCAATTACACTAAACCCTTTGCTTTTTTTCTTTTTCATTGAACCTCCTAAATTTCAAAAATATCACTCATATTCAATATAGGTAAATATAAACCAATTACAAATGCACTTATTAATATTCCTACAAACAATAATAAAATAGGTTCTGATAATTTTAAAACTATCTTTATCTTTTTATTTAACTCCTCATCTCTCACCAAAGAAATCTCTTTCAAAACCATTTCGACAGTTCCACTTTCCTCCCCAACTTTAATCATATCAATCTCTTCTAAAGATAATATATTGAGCTTTTTAAAACATTCTGAGAGCAACTCTCCCTTTTTTATATTTTTCAATATAAACATCTTGTTTTTTAGATATCCACTATCTAAATTTTCTAAAATTATATCTATCCCCTTATCTATGGATATTCCTGATTCTAATAATAGAGATAAATTTTCTAAAATATTTATTATATATTTTTCCAATAAATACTTTTTTATAAAAGATACTTTTTGTAATTGCTTTTTTAAATGAAAAAATTTTATAGAAAAAAAAACTACACAAATTATTATAATTATCGTGTAGGGAAACTTGTTCAAGATATGTTGAATATTTAAAATTATTCTTGTTAAAAATGGTAATTTATTTATTTCTATTTCGTATAATATTTGAAAATTAGGTACAATAAAGTAAAAAATTAAAAGTATTATTATTGTTGATATGAATAAGATAAAAGTTGGATATGATAAAGCTATTTTTAACTCGTTTTTCAATTTTTCTTTTTTTTGTTTTAAATAGGCAACTTTTAAAAAACCATCGCCTATTTTTCCAGCATTCTCTGAAACATAGATTATTAAAAGCTCTCTTTCTTTTATTAAATTTTCACTCCTTAAAATTTCATATATATCCTCTCCTTTCTCTAATTTCTTATAAAGATTAAAAATTCTAAATTTTAAACTTAAATTTTTACAACTATTTTTTTGAAACTCTATAGATTTTTTTAAAGAAAGTCCAGCATTTAATAGTCTTCCTATTTTAAAATATATCTTCTCTAAATCTTTTTCTTTAATCTTTCTTTCAAATTGTATTTCTAAAATTTTTATTAATTTTTTCTCCTCTTTAAATAACTTATTTAAAAGTATTTTTTTATTTCTTTCTAAATATATATCCTCTATCTGCTCCTTTTCTTTATCCAGAATAAGACATCTATATAACATCATATTAAACACTCTCTTAAAACTTCAGATTTTGTTGTAATTCCAGTTGCTACTTTTATAAAACCATTATCTAAAAGTGTTTTAAAATCTTTTGACTTTAAATAAACCTCTAAATCTTTTATACCTTTATTCAAAACAATATCTCTTATCTCTTTATCAAAAAATATTATCTCCTCTACAACTTCTCGACCTTTAAAGCCCTCGTTACAACAATTACTTTCAGTTTTACCGCCACATATTTTACACACTTTTCTAACCAATCTTTGACTTTCAATAGCATTTATAGCAGCTGCAATGATAAACTTATCCACTCCAAAATTGATTAACCTATCAATAGCTGATATTGCATCTTTTGTATGAAGAGTAGTTATAACCAAATGACCAGTTAAAGAAGCCATCAATGCTATTTCTGCCGTTTCTTTATCTCTTATCTCTCCAACTAATATAACATCTGGATCCTGTCTTAAAACACTTCTTAGTATTATAGAGAAATCTAATCCTATCTCATTTTTACATTGAATTTGATTAATATTTGGAAATTGATACTCTATTGGATCTTCTATTGTAATTATATTTAATTTTTCATTATTTAAATAGTTTACTATTGAATAAAGAGTTGTTGTCTTTCCACTCCCAGTTGGTCCACAAAATAATAATAATCCATTTTTTCTATTTAAAAGTTCCTTTAATCTAACTAAGTTTTCATTTGTAAATCCTAAATTCTCTAAAGAAACCTCAGATATATTATTTTTCAATATTCTTAAGACACATCTTTCCCCAAATATAGTTGGAATTAATGAAACTCTAAAATCTATTTTTTCATTCTTGTATTGTGCTTTAAATCTACCATCTTGAGGCAGTCTTTTCTCTCCAATATCAAGCTCACTCATTAATTTCAATTTGGTCATTAATTTTAATCCAAAATTTTTACTTAAATCTTGATAGTACTTTAAGATACCATCTATACGAACTCTTATTTTGATATCGCTCTCTTTTGATTCTATATGTATATCTGAAACATTCTCTTTTAAACTATAAAATATTAATTCATTTAAAAACTCTAGAATATCTTCTTTATTGTATTTTATTTCATTAAAATCCCTTATTTCAAAAACTTCTCTTTTAAAATAGATATTCTCCCCCATATTATCTCCTTTCAACTTTTAATACTCTAAATTGAACTTTGTTCTCATTTGTAGAAACTTTTACATATTTAATTAAAACTCGATTCCCATATGTTGTTTTTATTGATACAATCGTAAAAATTATCATTATAAAAAAATAGCTCTTTAAATTCATTACTCCTCCATCCAGCCAATTCTATTTTGGCCATCTTGTGAATAGTGATAATTTAATATATTATCGTAATTAACATCTTTTACAGCTCTATTTAAGTATATATTTATTTTTAAAACCTTTTCTTTCTGAAATGTGTAAAATGCAACTCTATTTTCAACTTGATTTTTATAACCAAATATATACATTGTAAAAGCCTTACTTAAATTTCCATTTTTTGTTGTATCAACTTTAAACTTTTGATTTCTACTATTATCATAAATTATTTCGTATTTTAATTTCTCAGGAAGATATAATTTTTCTATAATTTCACTATTTAATTTTTTTACATTTAAATTCTTATTTAACATATCAATCTCTATCTGATATTTATTTTTCTCATATAGAGATCTCATAGTATATTTAATAAAAAAAGTTTGAATAATACGTCTACTTTTTTCAAGGTCCATTTTCTCATTATATTTTAATATTTTATAAAATAAAAAAGAGCTAACTATAAAAATAATAGCAACACATGCTATTGTCTCTAAAAAGGTTAGCCCTCTGTTCTTTTTATTTTTGTTCATACTCACCTTCTCTTAAAGAAAATTATTTTATTTTTTTAAAAGATACATCAAGTTGATCAAAAGATGAAATATATTTTACACCTATACTTTCTAAAAAATCATATGCTTTTTTAAAATCTTTACCTAAATCTGATGCTCTATGTGAATCTGAACCTATTGTTATAATCTCTCCTCCAAGTTTAAAGTAACGTTTTACTATGTCATCACATGGATAAAATCTATTCTCATTATATCTTATTCCAGATGTATTAATTTCAATACCTTTCCCTTTAGAAATAATTTTCTTTAAGATCTCATCAATAATATCCTGATACTTTATATAATCTATAAAACCTCTTTTGTCAATACCACCATATCTTGTAATGAAATCAAGATGTCCTTGAACACTAAATCTATTGAAGTTTTCTACACTTTTTAATATTTCAAAAAAATATTTATCATGAGCTTGTTCTCTCGTTTTATTTTCCCAAAATTCCTTTTGATCTAAAAGTAATTTATCCACACTGTGAACAGAAGATATTATAAAATCAAATGGATATTTTTCTATAATTTTATCTCCAACTTCCCCTAGATGTCTTTGAATTCCAAATTCCATCCCTAATTTTATATCTAAGTCACTTTTATATTGTTCTTTTAATTTTAAAATCGTTGGAACATATTCATCTAAATTTAATATAAAATCATTACTGTCAGTTGTTCCAATTACATCTAAATCCATATGATCAGTTATTGCAATCTCTTGAATCCCTAATTCTATTGCTCTTTCACAAATTTTATCTAAATCTTCTATACAATCCCCAGAAAAACTACTATGTATATGATAATCACTAATAATCACTATTTTTCCTCCAAAATTTATTTTATAGTTATAAGTATAACAAAAAAAACTGTAAATACAAGTCATTTAACTTTATCTTTACAGTTTTTATTATTGTCCGTAGTACTATTATTTTTTTAAAGTTGCTAAAAGTAACGCTATATCATTTCCTGTTACTCCACTTATTCTTGAAGCTTCTCCTATTGAAAGAGGTTTAATCTCTTTTAATCCCGCTTTAGCTATATTCGAAATACCACTTACAGTATCAAAGTCAAAATCCTCAGGAATGCTTAAAGCTTCTAATTTTTTAAATCTTTCTATCTGCTCTCTTTCTCTTTCGATAAATACTTCGTACTTTATCATTGTCTCAATTTGATTTTTTACAAATTCAGGGTATTCAGGAATATGTAATAAATGAGCTAAATCATCATATGAAACCTCTTTAAATTTAAGAAGCTCATTAGCTTGAACTCCTTTAGTTAATCTTTGTTCTATTCCTTTTTTTTCTAATAATTCATTAGCATCTTTCATAGGAACTTTTGTTTCTTTAATTCTCTCAATCTCTTTATATACATCTTCTCTACATTTTTTTAAATGATTAATCTTATCTTCTGGAACAATTCCAATCTCTTCAGCTTTATCTAATAGTCTCATAAAGCCATTATCGAATCTAAGTGTTAATCTATACTCAGATCTAGATGGTAGTACTCTATATGGCTCTGGTGTCTTTTTATGAATGATATCATCAACTAATACTCCTATATATCCTTCACTTCTATCAAAAATTACAGGTTGCTTATTTATCGTTTTTCTTGCTGCATTAACTCCAGCAATAAATCCTTGTGTTGCTGCCTCTTCATATCCAGATGTACCGTTTATCTGACCTGCAAAATATAGCCCTTTTATTTTTTTACTTTCTAAACTTGGATATAACTGTGATGCAGGTGCATAGTCATACTCCACTGCATAACCATATCTCATTATTTTAGCATTTTCTAAGCCTTTAATAGATTTTAACATAGCATCTTGAGCAAATGGTGGCATTGCTGTTGTTAATCCATTTACATAAAGCTCATTTGATTCACTTGACTCTAACTCTAAAAATATTTGATGGTCGTATTTATCTGGAAAGTTTAAAACCTTTCTATCTAAAGATGGACAATGTCTTGGTCCATGAGTTTCAATTATTCCAGAAACTATTGGTGAAAACTTTAACATCTCTTTCGTTACATTTAAAGTTTCCTCTGAAGTATGAGTTAGCCATGTTGGAACTACATTATTTTTTTCTTTTTGTGTATATATAGAAAAATATCTAGGATGTTCCTCTCCATAAAGTGGTTTCATAACAGAAAAATCTACAGTTCTCTTATCTATTCTTGGAGGAGTTGCTGTTTGATATCTTTCTAAATGTATTCCATTCTTTTGTAAGCTATCAGATAATTTTTCAGCTGAATTTTCACCCATTCTTCCAGCAGGATATTTTACATCTCCTATAACTATTCTTCCCTTTAAGAAAGTTCCAGTAGCTAGTACAACTGTCTGTGCAAAATACTCAATTCCTAAAGCTGTTTTTACTCCTTTAATCATCCCGTTTTCAACTAAAAGTTCATCTACACTATCCTGCATAATATCTAAATTTTCAGTTTCTTCAAGTAACGTTTTCATCTTTGTTCTATATAAAAATTTATCAGCCTGTCCTCTTGTTATTCTAGCAGCAGGACCCTTACTTGTATTTAAATGTTTTAACTGAAGATTATATTGGTCTGTATGTCTTCCCATCTCTCCACCTAAAACATCTATCTCTGCAACTAAATTACTTTTTCCAGGTCCACCTATTGATGGGTTACATGACATCATCCCTATATTATCTAATGCCAATGTAAAAAGTAGTGTTCTCCTATTCAGCCTAGCACTTGCTAAAGCAGCTTCAACTCCAGCGTGCCCTCCGCCAACAACTATTACATCATATTTAAAAGTCATATATTTCTCCTTTTATTTTTGTCCATATACATAAATAAACATCAAAAAAATTATAGCCACAGACAATAAATCTGTGGCTAATACCTTTTATTTTCCTACACAGAAATTACTAAAGATATGATCTAAAAGATCTTCATTACTAATCTCTCCCGTTACCTCTGACAACGAATCCAAAGCTTCTTTTAAATCTACAGCGATTAAATCCATTGGTAATCCCATATCTATTGTTTCAAATATATTTTCCACTGCTTGCTTAGTTTTTTCTAATGCTGACTTATGTCTAACATTAGTAATAACTAATTTTTCTGAACTATCTTCAACTTGACCAGAAACAACATATTTGTATATCTCTTTCTCCATTGAATCTATTCCTATTTTTTCTAATGCAGAAATTTTTATCCATTTTTTTATTTTTGTTAATGGTGTTATATCTAATTTAGATTCAACATCTGTTTTGTTTATAAGACCTATAACTTTATCGGCATGAATTCTCTCATGAATTCTTAAATCTTCTTCATCTAGTTCTCTTGAGTTATCAACAACAAAAAGAACTAAATCTGCCTTTTCAATTAACTCTTTTGATTTTTCTACACCTATGTTTTCTACTAAATCATCTGTTTTTCTTATTCCTGCAGTATCCACTAAAACTAAAGGAATTCCATTCAGATTAACAACTTCTTCAATAACATCTCTAGTAGTTCCAGCTATATGAGTTACAATAGCTCTTTCTTCTCTTAAAATAGAGTTTAATAAACTTGATTTTCCAACATTTGGCTTTCCAACAATAGCTGTTTTTACACCCTC
Organism: Cetobacterium sp.; assembly: GCF_051653945.1. Classification (GTDB taxonomy): domain Bacteria; phylum Fusobacteriota; class Fusobacteriia; order Fusobacteriales; family Fusobacteriaceae; genus Cetobacterium_A. Next base: position 7,223 of record NZ_JBOFXD010000048.1, on the reverse strand, counting down.
TTTAATCATTTTTCCCTTATTATAAGATTTAATTAAAGCATCTGTTGTATTTATAACATTATGTAAATTCTCTACTAAATCATGTGGCAATGGATCATCTATTCCTTCTTCAGGATAATCTAAAACTACATTTACATGTGCAGAAACATCTAAAAGTTGTTTTTTTAATATATCAATTTGCTCTCTTAAATCTCCTCTAAGTTGATTTAATGATAATGATATACTTTTATCAGTTTTTCCATGTATTAAATCTATTACAGCTTCAGCTTGAGTTAAGTCTAATCTTCCATTCATGAAAGCTCTTCTTGTAAACTCACCTATTTCAGCTATTCTAGCTCCTTTTTTTAAAACAAGCTCTAAAACTTTTTCTGTAATTAGAAATCCACCATGACAGTTTATCTCTACAATATCTTCTTTTGTATAAGTGTTAGGTCCTTTCATTATCGAAACTAGAACTTCATCTATAATTTCATCTCCATCATAAAGATGTCCATAGTTAATACTAAAATTTTTAAGTTCGCTAACTTCTTTTTTTGACATAGGTTTAAATATTTTTGTTAGTATACATAAGGAATCACTTCCTGACATTCTAACAATTCCTATTCCACCTTCTCCTCTTGGAGTTGAAATGGCAGCAATAGTATCAAACATATAACTCACCCCTATTTCTTTTTTCTAATAACAATATATCTTTTAGGGTCTTTTCCTTCGCTATAAGTATCTAATTCTGAATATTTATTAACAACTTCATGTATAATTTTTCTTTCTCTTGGTGGCATTGGATTTAATTTTATAGGTTTAGTAGTTTTCATAGCTTTTTCTGCCATTTTTCTTGCTAAATCTCTTAATGTTACGTTTCTTTTTTCTTTAAATCCTTCTACATCAACATCTATTCTAACATCTTTTATTAAAGTATTTAATAGATATTCATAGCTATTTAATGTTTTTCCTTTTTTTCCAATAATTATTCCATTATCTTCTCCATAAAGGTTTATAACACAATTTCTACCCTCTAGTCTTAGAATTTCAACTTCCAATTCAAGTCCCATTTTATTTAATAACTCTTGAGATATTTTTATTATCTCTTTTTCTCTATTTTCTTTTAATTCTTTCTTTGACTCTCTTTTTTCTTGCTCTGCTTCTATGTTAGTTTCTGATTTTATAGTAGTTTTTATTACTTCATCTTTTTCTGGACCTGAAATCTTAATTTCTTCAGCTTCTACTTCTCTGCTAACTTCAACTTTATATAATCCATCTTTAGCAAAAAAACCAAAGAACGACTTAGGCTTCTCTAATTCAGTAACTTGAACAACTTGATCAGCAGTAACCTCCAATATTTTTACAGCTCTAGTAATAGCAACCTCTCTATTACTTGCTTTGATTTCAATTATATTTTCCATAACTCTAGTCTTAGTCTCCTTTTTTCATTATGAAATATTGTTGTACTATTCCCACAAAGCTTGATGTTAACCAATAAATTTGTAATCCTGCTGGCATTTTATAAGAGATAAATACCATCATTACTGGGAATATATACATCATTTGTTTCATTTGTGGATTACTGTCTGTTCCTGTTAATTTCTGTTGAATGAATGCAACAACTCCATTTAAAACAGGTAATATATAATAAGGATCCGGTTGTAATAAATTCATCCATAAGAATGATTCAGCAGGAACGATTCCTCTTTCAGCTCTTAAAACACCAAATAGTGCCCATAAAATAGGTAATTGAACTAATAGTGGTAAACATCCTCCAGCCGGATTTACATTTTTTTCTTTATAAAGTTCCATTGTTTTCTGGTTTAATAAATTTTTATCATGACCATATTTTTCTTTGTATTGCTCTAATATTGGTTGTAACTCTTTCATTTTTTTCATTGATTTATCTTGTTTCAATGTTAACGGTAATAATATTATTTTTATTAATATTGTTAATCCTATTATAGCTAAACCGAAATTTCCTGTAATCCCATTTATAAATAGCAATATTTGTTCAAATATTTTGTATAAAAATTCCATTTTATTTTTTTCCTCCGCATTTTTTAACCGGTGGCACAGGATCATATCCGCCTTTAGAATATGGGTGACACCTTAAAATTCTTAATATTCCCAAATACACTCCTTTAAAAACTCCATGCATTTCAATTGCATCATACATGTATTTTGAGCAAGAAGGTTGAAATATACAGTTTTTCCCCAAAAATATTGAAATATATTTTTGATAAAATCTTATTAAAATCAAGATAGTTTTTTTCAAGATATATACTAAACTATTTTTTAAGTAGCTTAGAATTTTTAAGAACACGGTCAAGATCTGTTTTCATCTCCTCAAAACTTAAAGTCTTAAATTTTTCTCCAGCTGTTCTTTTTGCAACAAAAATTATGTCATAACCTGCCATTAGGTTATTTTCATTTAAACGACAATACTCTCTAAATAATCTTTTTAATCTGTTTCTACAAACTGCATTTCCAGTTTTTTTACTAACAACAAATCCAAATTTGTTTTCAGTTGTTTCATTTGCTTTAAAAAAAATAAGAGAGTAATATCCAAATGATTTTTTTCCATAATTATAAACATTTTGAAACTCCCTATTTTTTTTTAAATTAATCATAATATTTAACTCCCTAAAATAGTCCTTAAATCTTTAAAAACCCGGTGTTTTAGATCACCGGGTTTTATGCTGATAATACTTTTCTTCCTCTTGCTCTTCTTCTCTTTAATACTTTTCTTCCGTTTTTAGTTGCCATTCTAGCTCTAAATCCGTGATCCTTCTTGTATTTTCTGTTATTTGGCTGGTAAGTTCTTTTCATTTTTTCACCTCCTAAAAATATCTATATTTCAGATAAATATTTTAGAAGAAATTTTGAGTTTTGTCAAGTAAATTCTCATAAATAAAAATTTAATCTTAAAATTTAAATAAAAAGATAAATTGAAATATATTTTGGTATATGCGCATATAGTTGTTTTTTGTTTTTTGTATAATGTTATATGTACAGACTAAGTTAGAAAAAAAACATACGTTAAGGCATTGATTTTAAAGAATTTATATATAAAAAAATATTATTGCTTATATACAATTAAGAAGATGTTGATTTTATTGACATTTTATATTACTTAATTCATTTAAATCCAATAAAATCAATACCTATTAAATATTATTGATTATATACATAAAAGAAAAGTACGATTTTACAGGGATTATTTAAATTATTAAATCTATAAATATAGAAAAATCAACATGTTTATGAAAAAAATAAATATTATTGTGAGTATACACAAAAGAAACCTTTGTTTTATAAGAGGTTTAAATTTAGAAAGTAATAAAAACTCAATAAAAATAAGCTTTTTAATAATTGAAAAAATATTATTGATTATATACATAAAAGAAACCTGTTATTTTAATAGGGTTATGTTTATTTAAAAATTAAAAAACCTTATTTTATAAGGGGATTAAAAAACAAAAAAATATTATTGTTAATATACAGAAAAAATGGTATATTATATTACGCTAAATATATTTATTACTGTTAATATACATATTTGGTATTATAAAATTATTAGAGAGGTTTTTAATGGAAAAGAAGGTGAAAAAAGAAAAAGATGATATCGTAGAAAATTTTAACATAACATCTACAGGGTCACTTTTAACAGATATAACCAAAATTGATATAAGATTAAATCAATTACCAGATATTGAAGTTAGAGAAGTTATAATAAAAGAAACTGGAAATTTTTTAAATTTAAAAGATAATGTAATAAATATACCTGTCGAAATGATTGTTTTTCCATTTTTTACTCCTCAAAAACAAAATAAAAGAGTAAACTTTCAATATTCTTTTGAGGACTTAGGTGTTACTATGTATTGTACATTGGTAGCTAAAGATTCAAGAGATAAAGTATTTCAACCATCTATTTTTGAAGAAAAAATATATACATATTTAATTTCAACTTATGAAGCTAAAAAAGATTTAGATAATGAGGATGAATATATTGAATTTGAAATTTCAGACTTTATAGTTCATTTTTTAGGAAATAAAATGAATAGAACTTATTACACAAAAGTTGAACAGGCTTTAAAGAATTTGAAGAATACAGAGTATCAATTTGTTGTTTCAAATCATACAAAATTAGGGAAGTATAAATTTGAAGATGAAGAATTTAAACTTTTAACTTATCAGAAATTAAAAAAGGGTAAAAAAATATACTATAGAGTTACTCTTAATAAAAATATAAGAAAAAAAATTAGTGATAAAAGATATATAAAATATAATTCCAAAGCTTTAATGGAAATTTTAGCAAAAGACCCTATAGCTGGAAGAATTTATAAATACATTAGTAAAATTAGATATGAAAAACAAGAAGATAGAATAAACTTAAGAACAATAGCTGCAATTATTCCACTAAAAACAGAACAAACAACGGAAAGAGTAAATAAAAATGGGGATACAAAAACTTATGTTCTTTGTAGAATGAAACAGGTATTAAAAAGAGTTGAAAAAGCGTATGATGTATTAGTTGAACTTGGATATGTAGAGTACTATAAATCGTATCAAGATAAGAGTGAGGATACATATTACATAATTTATAAATTTAATAGTAAAAAAGATGGAGAATGTCATGTTTCGTCATTTATAGAAAATTCAAAATCAAATAAGCTTAAAGAGATTACTTATTCAAAAGAGAAAGAAAAATATGTTGAGAAATCTAATTTTAATTCTGATGATATAGAAGAAGCTGAAATTGTTGAAATTATAGATGAAAAATTAAAAAAAGATGAAAAATTAAAGGTAGAAAATAAAAAAGAATTAAAAAAAGACGTTGTAAAAAAAATTGAAAAGAATAATGAATTTATTTATCCAGATGAGGTAATAAAATATATTCAAAAAGCTAAGAAAAATATATATGTTTCAAGATCTTGGGATAAAAGAACAGATACAAAGATAAAGAAAATATTTATAGAAGAGGGAGAGATTATCTTAATTGAAGTTTTAAAAATTATATATAAAAATCTGAATTCTAATATAAAAACAACTTTAGTTCAATATATAAATGGTGTTCTAAAAAATCTCTTAAGTCAAGAAAATGATGTTTCAAAACAAAACTTAACTTTATTTAATAATATTGTTAAAGAAAAAGGACTAATAAGTAAAAAGAAAATAAATCAAGCAAGAAGAACAGTTAAAAAACCAGTTATAAATAGTTTAAAAGAATTGATTGATGAAACTGATATATCTGTAGATATATTAAAGGTTTTTGACGAGTATGATGAGTATGAAAAATTAAAAATAGAGGAGCAAGCTATTAAACTTTGTTCTTTAGAAGAGAATATAGATGTGAATTTCTTACTTACTATGAAAAGAAAATCAAAAAAAATCTATTTTAATACAATAAAAAAATATATTGAGAGAGTTATTAATGAGTAGATTTAACAAAATGTTAAATATGTTAAATCAGAGTGTATAAAATAGCTAAACTATCATAAAATACACAATTAAAGACTTAAAAATGAACATTTTATGACAAAAAAACAATTCAAAATAAAAATTGACAAAATTTTGAAAATTAAGTATTCTATATTAGAATAATAGATTTAAACTTTATGTTTTTATATAATAATAAACAATAAATGTAGAAAGGTGAGTAGGATTATGGTAAGTAAAACAGTTGAAATTAAAAATGAAACAGGACTACATACAAGACCTGGTAACGAATTTGTAAGTTTAGCAAAAACATTTACATCTCAAATTGAATTAGAAAATGAAGAAGGAAAAAAAGTAAAAGGAACATCTTTACTAAAATTACTTTCTTTAGGAATTAAAAAAGGTGCAAAAATAACAGTTCATGCTGCAGGAGAAGATGAGAACGAAGCAGTTGAGAAGTTAGCTCACCTACTTGAAAATCTAAAGGACTAATAAATAGGACGATAGTTTAAAGTGTGAGAAGGATGGGGGTGACTCTGTCCTTTTTTTTGTCAAAAAATTAAAGTTTTGGGAGAGATAAAATATGAGAAAATTTGTAAAAGGTATAGACGCATCTCCAGGGGTAGCAGTAGGAAAAGTATTTTTATATAAAGAAGAGGAGCTTTTCATAGATAAGAGCGAATGCTCAAATATCGAGATTCAAAAAGAAAAGTTAATCGAAGGTAGAGAAAAAACTAAAGAGCAATTATTAAAAATTAGAGAAAAAACAGCTAGACAACTAGGTGAAGATAAAGCGGCAATATTTGATGGACATATAACATTATTAGAAGATGAAGATCTATTTGATGAAGTAACAGAACTGATTGAAGATGAAAAAATAACAGCAGAAAATGCTTTAGAGCAAGGTATCAGCGGATATTGTGATATGTTAGCAAACTTAGAAGATGAGTATTTAAGAGAAAGAGCAGCAGATTTAAGAGATATAGCTAAAAGATGGTTATACAACATAGTAGGAATAGATATTGTTGATTTATCTTCACTTCCTGCAAATTCAGTTGTAGTAGCAAGAGACTTAACTCCATCAGATACTGCTCAATTAGACTTAAAAAATGTTGTAGCATTTATAACTGATATTGGTGGAAAAACAGCTCACTCATCTATTATGGCTAGATCTTTAGAGATTCCAGCAGTAGTTGGAACTGGAAATATAACTGAATTAGTAACTAATGAAGCTTCGATAATAGTTGATGCTTTAACTGGTGATGTTATAATTGAACCTACACAAGAGGATGTAGAAAAGTATTCAAAGAAAAGAGAGAAATATTTAGAAGAAAAAGAGTTATTAAAGCAATTAAAAGATAAAACAGCTACATCGAAAGATGGAATAACTGTTGGAGCTTGGGCAAATATAGGATCTCCAAAAGATGTTGCAGGAGTTCTAAGAAATGGTGCTAATGGAATTGGTCTTTATAGAACAGAGTTTCTATTTATGGCAAATGATAGATTCCCAACAGAGGATGAGCAATTTGAAGCTTATAAAATTGTTGCTGAATCAATGAAAGATGAAAATGGAAAATCATATCCAGTAACAATTAGAACAATGGATATAGGTGGAGATAAATCATTACCGTATATGGAGCTACCACATGAGGAAAATCCATTCTTAGGATGGAGAGCTTTAAGAATATGTCTAGATAGACCTGAAATCTTAAAAACACAGTTTAGAGCGCTTTTAAGAGCATCAGCATTTGGATATATTAAAATAATGTTACCTATGGTAATTTCAATAGAAGAGTGTAGAA
>NZ_JBOFXD010000047.1:0-6927 GCF_051653945.1 Cetobacterium sp. | reverse complement strand
CTTATTTTTATTCAAAGGTGTATTATTAAATATAATTCAAGTTTATGATACGATATATATGTAGAAAAATCAAGGAAAACAGTGAAAATAGGATATATTTTATATAAATTTCTATGTATTATTTATACTCTAGTGTATTTGATACAAGTACCAATCAAGAATAAATAAAAAAGGCGATAGTTTTTCTATCGCCTTTTTAACTGGTAAAATATAATTACATTTTGTAGGTATTTTTAGAATACTAAATTTATTTAAAATCTACAATCTATAATTTTTATTTTTAAAACACATTGATTTTATTAACTTTTATAGATATTCATTCCAAGAAAAACTTATACAAAAAGAACTACTTAAACACCTTTTTAAATAGTCCTTTTCTCTAAAAATGCCCCCTAGTTGAAAGTATACCCCCTTTAATTTTTTAAAACAAGATACAAAAATTAAGACTGTTTGTGCAAATAAAAAAACTACTTACAATGCGTTAGGGGGCAGTAAGTAGTTTTTTATTTGGTATATTCATTTTTGGGGGAACACACCTTTTTAATAAAAGAAAATAAATTCACATAAGCTGATTTAATTTTAATATTAAAGTTACTAAATCTGCAAGAAATTTTTGAGTTGTTTGATTTAAAAAACTTCAAAAAAAAAACTAGTTTCTCACTCCTAGCTTTTTTCGTACAATACTTTCCGAATATTGAATATCAATCGTTTGTATCCCATTATAACTTTTAAATTTTTAAAAATCAATCCTTTTTATTTAATTATAAATTATAGGTTAATAACCTATTTATAAATATCTAATCTACTTTCAATATCAATAACTAATTCATCATTAACTATTTTAAATAATGCTCGATAACTTCCACTTTTAAGTCTTTTAATATCTTTAATACCCTTTAGATTTTTTATATCATACAATGAGATCATTCTAGTATCTTTTGAAATCTCAGTAAAAGCTTCATAAAATTTCAAAACTACTATTATATTTTCTATCATAAACTTATTTGAATTAAATCATCTTTGTCAAACATTATATTTATTTTCTCAGATATTTGAGCCACTTTTAACACCACCTTTGATATATAAAGAATTATTTAGTATACCTTATTGAGATATCTTGATTTTTGATATATTTTTTAAATTTTTTAGAATAAAAAATCTTATAAACTTAATAAAACCGAAGGCTTAAAAGGTATTTCAAGAATCCTTAATGTTATTATCCTGCGTTTTTCTGACATGATTCCTAAAAGAACATGTTTAATTGGTATAGCTGTATGTTTTGGCAGGAATACAATCACTTATGAATTTGTTTCAATAATATTAAAATGCTTTTTTAATCGACTTATGCCATCTATTATTTCTGAAATATCTGTAGTAGCAAAACTCACTCTAAAATATTGATTTTTTTGATTATCTAAAAAGAAAACATTTCCAGAAAGAAGTAAAATATTATTTTCTTTACACTTTAAATAAAATTGACTTGAATCTATTACATCACTTAGTTTTATCCAAATATAAAATCCGCCATCAATATTATAAACAACATCTATATAGGGTATCTCTTTTAGTTTTTCAATTAAAATAAGATATCTTTCTCTATAAATTTTGATTAGTTTTTCTATATGTAATTCTAGAAAATTACTTTTTAAAAAATGGGCTAAAACTTTTTGATCAAGGGCTGATGTTGATATATCTGTAGTAAATTTAACTGTTACTATTTTAGAGATAAGCTCAGTTGGTGCTATCATATATGCTAATCTCAAACCAGGCATAATTATTTTAGAGAATGACTTAATATAAATAACAGTTTTATTATCAAAATCTAAAGATTTTATAGAAGTTCTAGGAGTATTGTAAAATGAAAGTTCGGATGCAAAATCATCTTCTACAATTAAAGTGTTATATTTTTTAGCTAATAAAACCAACTTTTGTTTCTTTTCTTCGCTCCAAGAAATACCTGTAGGGCAACTAAAATCCATTGTTGTATATATGAATGATATTTTTTCTTCAGATAAGATATTTTCTAACTGAGTAAGATTAAAGCCGTCCTCTTCCATTTCTACAGGATAAATTTTACAATTTGTTTTAAAAGTATTTAGAGCACCGTGATAAGTTGGATTGCCCACAATTATTTTATTTTTTCTTTTAGACGAAAGTGTTTTTAATATCAAATCTAATCCTTGTTGTGACCCACTGGTTATTTGAATATCATCTTTAGATACAAAAATTCCTTTTTCTTCAATATTTCTCTTAATTACTTCTCGAAGTTCTTCTAAGCCTTGAGTAGGGTGGTATAGCATAATTTTAGGTCCATACTCTTCTAAAATATTACTATATAATTTCTTAAAAATTTCGAATGGATAAACATCTTCAGAAGGAGTTCCGCTTGCAAAATTAATAAGATTGTTTTCTTTTAATTGGCCAACTTTAAAAGTTTCAATAAGGTTATTGGATGGTGTATTGTAAAACAAAAATTCTTTAGATTTTACAAATATTCCAATACCACGTTTTTTTATAATATATCCCTCTTTTTCTAAAAGAGTAAAAGCTTTCATAATTGTAATATTATTTAGTTTATACTTTAAAGCAAGTTGCCTAATTGATGGCAGTTTAGAGTTTTCTGGATATTCATTTTTTTCAATTTTATTTTTCAAATCTTCATAAATTTTTAAGTAAATAGGTATTTTCTTTTCTGCTGAGTTAATTTTCATAAAACCTCCACCTGTAGTACTACAGTTTTTGATATATAACATTGACATAACTGTTATAGTTTTGTAGAATTAAAAATATGATTCACTGCTGTCACTGTTATACTATTTTTTTTAATATTTGTAAATAAGAAATGAGGAGAAAAGGATGAATATTTTAAATTATGTAGGAAGAACACCAATTGTAAAAATTAAAAATTTATATGGAGAGCAATATCCTGATATTTATTTAAAATTAGAGGAATTTAATCCAGGGGGAAGCATTAAAACTAGAGTTGGTTTTGAAATGATTAGAGATGCTGAAGATAGAGGAATATTAAAAAAAGGAGATACACTTATAGAAGCAACTGGGGGGAATACTGGTCTTGGATTGGCAATAGCAGCTTCTTTAAAAGATTATAAATTAAAGTTAGTTATTCCAGATAATTTTAGTAAAGAAAAAATAAATATTTTAAAAGAATATGGTGCTGAAATTATTTATTCAAATCATGAATTAGGCAATAACTCTCATCTAATAAAGTTAAAAGAGATTTTAAGTGAAAATAAAACATATATAAATTTAAATCAATTTGAAAATATTTCCAATCCAAACGCACACTATCTTTTCACAGGAAAAGAAATTGTTAATTCATTAAAAAAAGTTGATTATTTTATATCTGTAATGGGTAGTGGAGGAACAATTGCAGGAATATCTAAATGTTTAAAAGAACATAACTTAAAAACAAAAATAATTGGAGTACAACCTGAGGGATGTGACATATTTAATGGTATTTTTATCCCACATAAAATTCAAGCAACAGCAGTTGGAGTAATCCCCAAATTTATAAATAGAACTGATATAGATGAGATGATATCTGTAAATTATAATGAAGTGCAAATTATTAGGGAACGTTTAGCAAAAGAACAAGGTATTTTTGTAGGAATATCATCTGGCGCAAACTTGTTAGCAGCACTGAAACTTTCTAAAAGTTTAGATAAAGAAAAGATTATAGTAACTATTTCACCAGATAGTGGTAGAAGCTATTTATAAAAAACGGAGGGGAAATATGCTAAAAGTTAAATTACTTAATAAAATTTTAAAAATAGCTAACAAATATGAATGCTTTAAGATTTTTCCAGTTGATAATATCTTAGAAAATGCCTATGAAGATTTAATTTCTTTTTCAGAAAAAGATCCAAGTAGTAAAAATAATCCTGAATATATTTTAGAATCTTATAACTCTTATCTGAGTGTTTTATATTATAGAATAGCTAATTCGATAGTAGATAATAATTTAATTTTAGCAAGAAAAATTACAGAAGATTCTAAAGTTATCACAGGAATAGAAATACATCCTTGCGCTAAAATAGGAAAAAGATTTGTGATAGATCACGGAGTAGGAACTGTGATAGGCGAAACTAGTATTATCGGTAATGACTGTTACGTACTACAATCAGTTATATTAGGTGCTGATAAAATAGCTAACAATAAATTAGGAAATAGACATCCTATAATTGGAAATAATGTTGAGATTGGTGGATTTTCAACTTTAATAGGTTCTATTAAAATAGGTGATAATACAAAAATAGCCCCACATTCAATAATAAGAAATGAAATTCCTAAGAATTCAAAAGTTCTTTCTCTCGGAATGGTTCAACTAATAAAAAATGAAACTTTGAAAAATATAAATTTTAATGGCTATATTAAAAACGATAATCATATAGTTCTTTACTTTGATGAACTAAAACAAAGATTTATGAACATTTATATAAATGGCAACTTGATTAAAGATGATTTAGTTATTACTGAAAATGAAATAATTGTAAAAACTTATAAAAATCAGATAAATAAATATAAAATTAATTTTACAAATAATGAAGAATTTTTATTAACAATTTAAAAGGAGCGATTATGAAAACAGAAAAAATATATTATAAAAATCAATTTCAAACATCATGTGAAGCGGTTTTAATTGCAAGTACAGAAAATGGATTAATATTTGATAAATCTGTTGCTTATCCAGAGGGCGGAGGACAGATAGGAGATATTGGAGTTCTAATCAGATGTAAAGATGGATTTGAAATTCCATTTTATAATACAACAAAAATTAAAGGTAGAAATCTTTTTTTAAATGATTTTCCTAGCATAAAAGTAGAAAACCAAATTGTACATCATATAGATAACAATTACGAATTTGAAAAAGATGAAAAATTTCTTATAAAGTTAGATAATGTAAAAAGATCCCAAACAACTCTTCATCATTCTGGTTTACATTTAGCCTTAATGGTTTTAGAAGAAATGATTCCAGGTATTGATAAAAAAATAGTTGGTGCTAAAATAACTGATAAATATGGAAGGCTCGATTTTTCAATAGATTTTAAATTTAATCCAGAACAAATAGCCCAAATAGAATCTCATTGTAATGAATATATAGATAAAAATATTCCAATAAATACATTTTCTCATCCAGAGGAAAGTGAGGCTTTATATTGGAAATGTGATAATTATATCGTTCCTTGTGGTGGAACTCACTGTGAAAATACAAAAGATTTAGTGGGGATAAAAATCAAGAGAAAGAGCATTGGTAAATTATCTGAAAGGTTAATTATTGAATTACCTTTTAATAAAAAGTTTTTAAAATTATATGGTGATTTAAATGATTAAAGGGGCTTCAATTAATAGCACTTCTAAAGTTACCTTAGAAAGTAAATTTATATTATTAACAATTTTGGCGATTTGTTTTTTAGCAACTGGTGGAATTTTTGTAAAATTAAGTTCACTTCCACCTATAGCAACAGCTTTTTATAGAATTTTATTTTCAATGCCAATACTTTATCCGTTTGTTAAAGCTGATTTAATAAAAACATCTAAAAAAGATAGGTACTTAATCTCTTTAGCTGGAATTTTTTTAGCTTTAGATTTAATTTTCTGGAACATATCTTTTCATTTAACAACTGTAGCAAACGCTAATTTATTAGCTAATCTAGTTCCTTTTACAGTTATTCCAGTTTCTTATTTTTTATATAAAAAACGTCTATCTAAAATTTTTATTGTTGGATTATTTATAACTTTAATTGGACTAATTGTTCTTATGTCTGGAAAACTAAATCCTAATATAAATAATTTTAAAGGAGATATATTAGCATTTATTACCTCAATCTTTTATGGATTATTTTTACTTGTTGTTTCCAATATTAGAAAGAGAGTAGATGCTATGACAATTATATTCATAAGTGGGTTTGGAGGAGCACTTACACTCTTTATAGCTATGTTTACAATAGAAGGATTCTACTTTCCGAAAAATCTAAATGAGATACTTCCTCTTGTAGGACTAGCCTTAGTTTCTCAAATTTTAGGACAGGGCCTTCTGAGTTATTGTATAGGAAAAATTGATATAACTTTGTCATCTGTTTTAGTTTTAAGCCAACCTATTATTGCAGCCTTATACTCTTACTTTATATTTAGAGAAAATCTTACTTTTCAAGAAATTTTTGGTATTTTAATTGTCCTAATAGGAATATATCTAGCTAAAATAGGAAATAATAACTAAAAAATGTAAATTTAGTGCCAAAATATAAAAAAACCGATGCAAGACCTAAATAATTTTCATTACTAAAGCTCGGTATCTAGGAATTTATTACAAAAATAAAAAGAGGTTTAAGCCGACTAAAGCTAAAACCTCTTTTTAATATTCTTTATTGAATTAAGAACCTTTCTTATACAAAAATCAACTGAAAAGTAAAAAGAGGGTTTCCCCTCTCTTTACTTGGTTTGTTTAACTTTTAACCTAGTTTATGAACAAAAATACAAATCTAGTATATCCTTTTTATTTTAAATCTTCAATACTTTTTTAAGGCTCTCGTTCTTATTTTAAAGCCTTTCTATTTTTCTTTAAACTCTTTTCTAGGCACATCCTATACTTAATAATCAATATATTTTTATATAAAAGAAAAGTGCCTAGCTTTTATACTAGACACTTTTCTGAAACAATTTAAATTCATAAAGGTATTTTTATAATACATAATATTTCTTAAATCTGCACTACTTTTTTACTTTTTCTTTCATACTCTTTTTTTATTTTTTCTCTTAAAATCTTTATATAGGGGTCCCATCAGGAAAACGCGGAATAACAACGCTAAGGATTTTCCTGACCATTGATGCCCCCTTTATTTTCAATGTATTTCGACCATTTTTCATTCAAAAATTTTCTCAAGTAATCTAATTAGAGTTATTTCCATC
>NZ_JBOFXD010000046.1:0-7320 GCF_051653945.1 Cetobacterium sp. | reverse complement strand
AAAAAATTAAGAAAGTATTGGTTTAAGTATTGATTTATTTAGGTTTCTTAGATTTTATTAAATATAAATTAATAGGATATAACTATATAAATTAATAGGATATATTTTATAAATTAATAGGACACTTCTTATAAATTAACAGGATATATTTTGTAAATTAATAGGATATATTTCAAGAATATATAAATGAGTAGGATACTTTTTTATTAAAATAAGTATTTTTTATAAAAAAAATATGTTATTATATAAAAAATGCAAATGGATAGGATATATTTATATTGAAAAAAGGTAATTATATCCTGTTAATTTATACCTAGAAAGGATGGTAGCATGATAAAAAAGAAAGATAATGATTTTTCAGGAATAGAAATTATAGATGCAGGTTCTCCTTGTTTTTTGGAGGAAGATATTTATATCCCTGAAGATCTTGTTAAGAATAAATCTTTAATTCGTGTCGATATGAACATTGTTCAGTTTCCTGTTTTTTCTAAGAATACCAAACGTAAAAAAAATGAGATAACTACTTATTTTTTTAATAAAAACAGGGATACCTATATAACAGTTAAACCATCTCCAGGAGATTTAATACCAGGAGAAGCTGAAGAAAGAGTATTTATAGCTCTTATGAAGATTATGAAAGAAAAAGGCATGGAACAAGAATTTATTGTTTCAGCTTCAGAGATTAGAGACGCTGCTAAAATACATGCAAATAGTTATATTGCGGACATAAAAAAAGCTTTGTCAAGGTTATCGGAAACAAGTTATATTTTTAAAAATACTATGTATTCAAATGAAATGAAAACAGTATTAAAAGAAGAAATTAGTACTGCCATTTTGGAATACAAATCTTTACAGTTAAGTGAAGTTAGAAATAAAGATATAAAAAATAAAATAAATGATAAAAGAATAAAAGAAGTTTATATAATTAGAATATCAGACCATTTTTATAAGAATATCGTAAAGCGTGGATACCTAGTTTATGATTCAAATATTCTCCTTGATATAAATGGTGGTATAGCTAGAACACTCTACATGTTAATTGAGAAAATAAGATTTGATAATCTTTATATAAAAGAATCTGTATTTGCTTTAATAAAAAAAATACCATTAAAATATGAAAAGAAAAGTTTACCAATTACTATTAAAACTTTGGAAAAAGCTTTTAACGAACTAAAAAATAAAAATTTAATAAAAGATTTCAAGTTTTTAAAGCCTACTACATGGCTAGAAGCAGATGTTGAAGTTTATTTTGATGAGAAACATAATGAACTTAAGCAAGAGCGTTTTAATGAGGATAATAACGAATTAAAGAGTATTTATAATACACTTGCTATAAGTTTTACAGAAAAAAATATTGAGGAATCTACTCCAATAACTATAGTTACAAATGATATGATTTTTGAAATTTTAAATATAATGCCATTAAAAGCTAAAAGTTTAAAATCAATGCCAAAAACTATTAAAGATTCTTTAGAGAAATATGGATATGAAAAAGTAAAAGCAGCAGCAGTATATTTAGAAAAGCAAAAAAAATTGACTAGTCCTAGAGCTTATTTTTTAAAGGTTCTTGAGAATAATTGGGCAGATGATCTAATAATTAAAAGTTCAAATACTAAAAATTCTCAAAACTCTTTATTCGAAGATTTGAAAAATGATGATATAAAAGATTATAGTAATATTGAAACATTTTACAAATCATTATCTAGTATAGAACAGGATAAAATAGAAGAGAGAGCATATAAGGAATACATTAAAAAGTGTGGCCAAGAAACTAAAATTCAGCAATTGGCATTTAAGGCTGGAAAAAAACAAATTATATATACATATATTGAAGCTCATGCTGATGAGTACCTAAGCAAGAATAATAATCATATAGAAGAGGCTGAAATTATTGCAACTGGAGAAAAGCAAGTGCAAAATATTAAATACCAGGAAGAAAATAAGCCAAATCAAGTTTTAACAGATATAGTAAAATTTAATGAATATATTGATAAGAATATAGAAATTTATAGGATTGGATTGAAACTTTCTGAAGACGAAGTGTTAAGAATAAAAAAGAGTATCTTAATGGAACTAACACTTAAATTCATGATGAACGAACTAGAGTTAAATGATATAAATAACTCAATTATTAAAAACTTAAAGTAGGGAGGATAAATGGGAAAAGTTATTACAATAAAAAACAATAAGGGCGGAGTTGGAAAGTCATGGCTTACGCTACAATTAGCACATATAATTGCCTTAATTTTAGAAGATAAGAAAGTTTTAATTTTGACATCAGATTCTCAAAACAATATCTTATTATATGCGAATATATCAGTACCAGTTGTAAGTGGATTAGAAGATCATGTACTTAAAGGTGATGGTGATATAATATCTTTAAGAGAAAATTTATATTATATTCCTTTAATTAAGAATAATTTTACTAAAAAGTTTAGAGAAAAACTAAGAATTACAATAGATGAATTTAAAAAGGAATATGATTATATTCTTATAGATTCAGTTCCAGTATTAAATATTGACCAAGATTTCGTTGAGTTATCAGATAAAGTTGTTATTCCAACATTTTTAGATGCAGCAACAACTGAAGGTATAACTAAGTTGATGGGAGAGATAGATATTAATAAAATAGCTGCTATAGTTCCTAATAGATATACAAAAACAAAAGTTGAACAAGAATGGTATGATGATATAGCTAAAATTGTAGATGGAACAGATATATATTTATCAGAACCAATTAAACAAAGTGCCGTAATAACTGAGTTAATTCAAAAAGGTAAGACTATTTTGGAAACACAATCAAAAAAAGCTATAGAATTCCAGGATATTATAGGTGAAGTTGCAGGGGTGATATTACGTGAAGAAAAATAAGGTATCAGCAAGTATATTACAAAGTATGAGGGAAAAAGTTGAAACTAGAAAAGATTTAAAAGAAGTCGTTCTAGAATACAAATCAATTATTAACTATAGTGAATATGAATTAGAAAGTACAGATATTGAAAAAATAATAAAATGTGAAGAAAAAGTTGTTTCATCAGCTCAAAGTTTGAAAAAAGATTTATTAGATTTAGCTGAGGGATTAGCTGAAGCTCAGAAATTATTTGCTAATAATAAATCAGGAACTTTTCAAAAATGGTTTGAGTCATTAGGATTAAAGAAAACATTTGTCTACACATTGTTAAACAGACAAGAACTATACCTGGAGTTTAATGACGAAAAAGTTTTTCAAGTTCCTGAAAGAGTATTACCTGAGATAAAAAGAATAAAACAAAATATATCCCCGGAAGAAGTAAGAAGAATTATAAACTCTGATAAGCCTCTTGAAGAAGTAAAAAATATATCGTTCGGCAGCCGAACGATAAAAATGCCGAACTCAAAAAATGATGGGATAGAAGAGATTGAGATAATAGATAATGGCGGAGATAGAATAAAAGAGCTTGAAAATAAGCTGGCGGAGTATTATAGGAAGATAAAAGATATAGAATATGAGTTAAGTATTTTAAGAAAGAAAAGATAATTAAATGGGGGAAACAATGGATAAAATAGAAGAATTTATTCAATTTTGCTTGGAGAATAAAGAGAGGTTAAATACAAGAATTAAATATCATTATACAGATGATGGAGTAAATTTAATAAACTTTTTAGAAATAGCAAAAGTTATTTATGAAGAAGAAAATAGAGAACAATTAATCTTAGAATTAGAAAAGTTAAAAAACATAATGATGAATATTTGTATAGATGATCACTTTTTATATTCTAGTTATCATTACAATTCAGAAGAAAGAGATGAATATTATGATAATTTTTTAAAAAATATGGAGTATTTAAGAAATTATAATGGGTTTTGGAACAAAGAATATTTTATGGAATTATATAAATTGACTGAAAAAGATATAGATGATTTTAAAGAAAATATGAGAAAAAGATATGCACCCTCATTTGCTGAGAAAGCAGAAAAGCAAAATAATAAAATATTAATTGAAAAAGAAAAAGATAGAAAATTTATGGAAGATTACAGAGTAAAAGAAAATAATTTATCAGAAATTAATTTAAAAAAATATGAAAATAAAGAATTGAATAGAGTTAATATTGATATTAAAAAAGTGCATTATCCATTGGTAATAAAATTTTTTAAGAATAAAGAAATTATATCTATAAATAAATGTGTATCAAATTTAGCTTATAGTTTAAAGGCAAAAGAACACTTAGAATTTGATGATTTTAATATAGTTCATATAGAAGATTATTTGATAGATGATATAATTATAGAATATAAAATAAAATATGATCCAGAGTATAACTCTTCAGCTATAGTGCAAGATATTACTAAAGTTTTTAAATACAGAAATGAAAGTCAAGTAAAAAGGTATTATAAAGATATGTATACAATGCAAGCAATAAATAAAGTGGTTAATCTTTATAATGTAGGAACATTTACATTTCAATCTGGTAGAAAAATATATAATAGAGTTGAATTAGAAGAGGCTATTGAAAAACATTTAAAAAAAGATAATAAAAATATTAATTAAGTAATAGGAGATGATTATATTTTTAAGATAAAAGTAAATTTTTTTGATTTAACTATAATAAAAACATTTTTAACTATAGTTGGAATATTTAGTGGTTTTGTTACAATTTGGAGTATATTTTATACAATTGATTCAAATGATAAAAGTTACTATTTATTATTGCTACTAAAAATATCTGGAGTTATTTATGTTGGGTTATGGACATACGCAAATTTTATGAACAAAAGAACTCTAAACATAAACGGTTCTAAAGTTATTATAAAGGTAGGTGATATTTTTACAGAAGAGGGATTAAAAACAATTGCTTTTAATGAATATTTCGATACTATAGTAGATAACGAAATAATATCTGAAGCTAGTTTGAATGGAAAATTTATAAAAAAAGGTTATTATGATCCTCAAAAATATGGTATTTCTCCAAATGATTTAAATGATATTTTACTAAGTAATCGAAATATAAGTGATTATAAAAGAAATTTTAATCATAAAAGAGACCGTGGAAATAAACAAAAATTTTTATTAGGAACTTCCATCGTTTATGAAAATTATCTGATAACAGCAATGACAAAGTTTGATCATAAAAATAGAGCATACTTAACACAAAAAGATTTTATAGATTTTTTGATTAATTTTTGGGATCAAGTGGATACTTTATACAATGGACGAACTGTAATTATACCATTATTAGGATCAGGAATAACACGATTTTATGAAAAAATAGATATTCCAGATCAAGAATTATTAAATATAATAATTTGGACTTTTAAGATTAGTAGAAAAAAGTTTGCATACAATTCAAAGTTGGTTATAGTGATACATTATTCTAAACAAGATTATATAAATTTTTATAAATTAAAAAGATTAGAACGCATTTGACAAGGAGGAATTTATGGCATATAGAAATGGAACATATACAGCTTTTGATGGAAATGGAGAGGTTAATCCAACTAAGAGTGATTTTAGATATTATGGATTATTACAAGCATGGAATAATTTAAAGTCAATAGAGTTTAATTTTAGTGATAGTCATAAAAAAACTTATAAAGTGAAAGATTATAGCCTAAAGTTAACGTTAAGGAATAGATTGAAAGAAAGAATGAGAAATTCAAAAAATATGCTAATAATTTTATCTGATGACACAAATTGGGATAGAGGAGAATTAAATTATGAAATTGAGTTAGCTGTAGATGTATATAAAATACCATTGATTATTACATATCCAAAATTTGAATATATATTAGAGCCTAAATTACTCCATAATTACTGGCCAAAAAGTTTAAAAGAGAGAATACAGAATAAAACTGCAAATTGTATTCATATTCCATTTAAAGAAAAACCAATATTATCTGCGATTTCACAATTTTCAGTTCATGATAACAATATAAATCATCCATTGGCTCATTATACTGAAGAAACTTATAAAAACTGGGGAATTAAAAAATAAATAGGAGGAGTTTAATGGCTAAGAAAGGATATTTACTTCTAATTGATGAAATTCAAAAGTTAGGAGAACATAAAGGAAACTATAATTTTAAAACAGAAAAGGAAGAGTTAGAAAAAGAAGTTGAAAAAATGTTTGAAGAAGAAAAAATTCTTGATGGGGATAAATTAGAAGAATTATTTTTTCCTACAAAAAAATACGATTTTTTTATTTCATATTCACATAATGATGAAGATGTTGTTAAAAATCTAGCAAATTATTTATTAAATAAAGGATTTACAGTATTTTTAGACTCTAAGATATGGGGTTCAGCAGATCATTTATTAAAATTAATAGATGAGGAATATTGTAAAAATGGGGAAAGAAATTATGATTATGATAAGCGAAATTTTTCAACTTCACATGTCCATTCAATACTTAATTCAGCAATAGGCGAAGCAATTAATAAAAGTGATCATATCATTTTTACCAGTATTGAAAAATCATCTGAATTTATTTCTGAAAATAACGAAATAAAAATTTTATCTCCTTGGATTTATCAAGAGTTAAATTATTTTAATTTGTTCCACTATAATCAAAGAGTAATATTAGAAAATGTTTTAGGAGCAGAAAGTGCGAGGGATGATATAGTATCTAAGTCTTTAAAAATATGGAGAAAGGGGGACACGTCTAAATTAAATAGAATTACAATAGAAGATATAAAACAAATGTCAGTAAGAAATAAGGTTTCAAGTGAATTTATAAATTATTAATAAAGAAGTGTACATATTGTTCAGTCCTTTTTTATATTTTAATTATATTGGATTAATATTTTTAGGAGGATTGTGTTGAATATTGAAATTAATTTAAAAAAAGAATTATTAGAAAATTATAAAAAAGAAATGAATATAAATAAAATAGTATATAGAACTGCTGATGATGATAGTATTTTTTGTCAATATTTAAATTATTGCAGAAAGAGAAAAATTCCGAAGATTTCAAATGTCTATATGAATACTCAACCGTTTATTTTTTATAAATATCAAAAACAGATTGAAGAAATTGCAAATTCCTTAATTTTAGGAAAAGATTTAACTTATAGATTAAGTAAAACATCAAAAAATGCAGATAGAATAGATCAACTTTTGACATATTTTAATATATATCATTTTCATTTGGGTGATAAAATAGAGCATTTGGATGATGAGTTTTCAACAAGAACAGGGAATCTATTATTTGTATATATTAATAATAAGAGTGAAGCTTTTATTTTGGGCGTTTATCCTCATAAAGATTGGGTTAAAGATAAATGGTTTAATATTTTATATTTAAATTGGCCTGAAGAGTGTAAACCTTTCCAATTAAATGGTC
>NZ_JBOFXD010000045.1:0-18830 GCF_051653945.1 Cetobacterium sp. | reverse complement strand
TTTTTAAATAGTTTAAAATACTTTTACACTTCCAATATACTCTCTTTTATAATCTCTGAGCTCTACTGCAACCATTTTACTTAGAATACTATTGAGTTCACTTTGAACATTTAGTAGGTCTTTATTTATTTTGTACCTCTCTTTGTCATTTGGTTCTCTCATATCTTTAGAAAGCCTTGTATTTTCTAGTAACTTTATTTTCAAACTATTCTTTCTATTTAAACTTTTTAAATATTCCTTTGATATCTCTATATATTGTTTCTCTCTTAAACCTATATCAGAGCTCATACTAATATCTCCACTTTCTAAAATAACAGCTCGTTTCTCTCCAACAGTATATTCTTTTAAAATAGTTTCATATATTTTCTCTTCACTTCTTAGAGAGTTTAACTCTAAATTTATATATCTATCCTCCCCATCTAATAGAATCTTTTCCAACTTTATATTTGAAACTATACTATTTGATTTTATATAATTAGATATATCTCTAAAACTGATATCTCTGATTTTATTTAACTCTATACCCAAGTTATTATACTCATAAAATATCTCTTTTGTTTCTGCATTTTTCTTTCTTAAATCTATCTCTAAACTCATAGAGTTCATAAGATTATCTAATGCTTTCATTATATCTCTATAATTTGAATACTCTTTTAAATAATCATATCTCTTTTGAGTAGTTTGTAAGAAAAAATTTATATAAAAGTCTGGAAACTCATTTACTAGCTTTTCTTTTATTTTTTTCTCTTCACTACTATTTTTTAAATTTAAGTTTATCATATACTCTGTTGGAATATATAGATAATTTTTATCTCCAGTTTTCAATCTTTTTTCAGTACTATCAATACTTCCTTTAGGAAAAACTGAGGTTATCTCTATATATTTTAACTTCTCCACACTAACTCCAGACCTATTTACTAAAAACTCTTTTATTAAAATTTCATTTAAATCAAAAGGAGTTTTATCTGGATTTAACCCCTCTTTTATCTCTTTATGAGTTAGTTGTAAAGTTACACTCTCTTTAGAATAGCTATTTATTCCTATAAAGCAAAATAATATTAGTGCCGTTACACCTTTTTTAAATTTTTTAAATGAGTGATAAAAATTCTTTAAAAGTCCCATCATAACTCCTAAGAACACTCCCATAACAGCTCCTACCATCAATATTAATTTAGCTTTTGAAGTTGATACAACCTCTATTGGAGAGGCTATTTTTATTATAGCTCCATTATTTATATAGTTTTCTTTAACTTCTAAAATATTAATCTCTTGAACTATAGCATTATAATTTTTAATAATATCTTTTAAAGATTCTAATATATACTCTTTTTCAACTTCTGTTCCTACTTTTAAATTTTTACTTATATAGATCAATTCATCTAGCTGTTCTTGTATATCTATTAATTCACTCTCTGTTTTTAAATAGCTATCCATTAACTCTACATAATATCTCTCCCTTTGATTATCCTCTATAGTTAATTTAACTCCTTTAGGAACTATCACACTCTCCCCTTCAAATCTATAGCTATTTAAAAGCTTTTTATAGTTATTTGCTTCCTCTTTTTTCTCTCTAATACTATTTTCAAGAACTACCTTTCTGTTCAAAAACTCACTTTGAAACTTTTCAGGACTTCTAACTATATTTGTTGCTAAAAGATAGTTTCTTAAATCTTGGATTTTTATATTTTCTAAACTTTCAAGATCTAATTGAATCTTTCTATATCCAAACCCATAAGATGCATAATCAATTCTTGTTTTTTCTCTCTCACCTATTAAATTTTTTAATGACTGCTTTCTTTCATTAAGTATTCTCAGATAATCCTCATAATTATATTTTTTATCATTTAAAATAGATAAATCAAAATATTTAAACATATATCTTGATTCATTTAATGATCTATAGTACTTATTTAAAGATTTATAATAATCATTTAAAACCTTTTCACTTTCCTCTATACTTCCAACTCTTAAACTAATTCTATAGCTACTTGGCGTATAGTCTAAACTTTGTCCATTTTTTGCTAAAAACTCTTTTTTTTCAATAATATCTTTTGGAATAATCTCTTCTATCTTAAACTTTTTTTGAAATTCATCTAAAGAGATTTTATTTTTTTCCCTTATATTATTTTCTCTATAAACTTTTTCTAACACGTTACTTACTAACAGATTATCCTCTTTGTATCCATCTATTACACTAAAAATTGTAGAAGCTTTTGTTGATTTATCTTTTTCATATAAGGCTCCTCCTAATGATAGCAATAGTGTTAAAATCATTGTTAGAAAAATAGTTTTTTTCTCTTTTGCAAGAATTATAAGCAGTTCCATTAAATCTATTTCGTCACTTTGATCAATATTATTAGATACTTGGTATTCCATCTTCCCCTCTTTTTATCTCTTTTTATTATATGTAAGTATAGCATATAACAAAAAAATTAAACAGCTTAAACCCTTTTCTGTATCAGGTTTAAGCTGTTTATTATATAACTTATTTAATTAAAAACTAAATTTATATCCAAATCCTAAAGTAACTCTTGAGTAATCAAAATCTTTCTTTCCAAAATCATAACTTTCTCCATCATACTCTTCCTTTAACTTAGCTTTAGCTTCATTAACTTGATACATTAAATCTACATAGAAGTTCTCATATTCCACTCCTGCTCCTACTCCATAGTATAAACCATTTTCTATATCAGTTTTAAATTTACTTGATCCAGACTCTTCATAAATATCTTGTTCATAAGAACTTGTGTATGAGTAAAAATCTTTTGCATCTTTATCTTTTATATTAAAAGAATATCCTAAAGTTGCCTTTAAATATGGTTTCCATGCTGTTCCTGTTTCAAAGTTATATTTTGCAATAGCATATAACGGAACTGAATCAAACTTAGGCATTTCTGTTTCATTAGTTGATGACCAATTTCCATCAAAATCTGTTATTGTTCTAGATTTTGGTTTTGCATGATTTTGATAAGCTACTCCAAGTCCTAACTCAAAATTGTTTGTAATATTTCTTGTTCCTTCTAATGCAATCTCAAATCCTAAATCTTTTGTATCTTTTTTATTAAACTTAGTATTACCATAATCATCATTAGACTTCCACTCATCATACTCTGACCATACATCTAATCCCACTTTTCCATAGATATTATATAATGGTGTATATGCAACTACTACTGGTACTACCTCAACTATAACAGGTACTACTACTACCTCTTTTGAACTTTCTACTGATGCTACCGCTACTTCTTTAGCATATGATGTTGCTCCAACTAATAATAATGTTCCTAAAATTAATGGTATTTTTTTCATCTTGAATCCCCTCCATTTTTAAAATACGTGTTCATTTAAATTTAACACATTTCTTCTATTTTATCTATTTGAAAAATTTTTTTTAATTTCTTCAAGAATAAAAAATAGAAAAATCAGACTAAAAATCTAGTCTGATTTTTTTTTATTTCAAAATTTATAATGTAAAATTCATTAAAATCTAAAATATATAAATGGATTATATGTTGATGCTGAAATTATTACCATTGAAATTGCTAAAATTATTAAAGAAAAAGTATTGAATAATAATCTATTTATTTTCAATCTATTTTCTAAAGTTATAAATCTAAATACCGAAATTGAAGCTAGTATACTTATAAATAAAATCAACAGTACTTTATTATCTAAATAATACCAAATATTATATCCAACTTCTGTATTTTTTGTAATCCCAAACATAACTTTAAAAAAATTATTCGCATGTAATAAATTATCAGCTCTAAATAATACCCACCCAATTATAAATACTATTACCGTATAAAAATGTCTTAATATTTTTTGCCAATTTTTATTATATTTTTCAATATTTATTTTTTTCTCTAATATTATAAACACCCCATGCCATATTCCCCAAAGAATAAAAGTCCAGTTAGCACCATGCCATACCCCAGTAGCTAAAAATACGATAAATAAATTTATATAATTTCTTATCTTTCCAACTCTATTTCCTCCTAATGGAATATATAAATATTCTCTAAACCAACTTCCTAATGAAATATGCCATCTTCTCCAAAATTCTGTTATACTTTTTGAAACATATGGATAGTTAAAGTTTTCTAAAAAATTAAATCCAAAAACTTTTCCTAAACCAATAGCCATATCTGAATAACCACTAAAATCAAAATAAAGCTGTAATGAATATGCAACTACCCCTAACCAAGCTATTTTAAAGTCAATTAAGTTAGTATCTAATACAAAAATTTTATCAGCTACTTGTCCTAAAGTGTTAGCTAAGATTATTTTTTTCCCTAATCCAAAAGAAAATCTTTTTAAGCCATCATATATATTTTCCAACGTGTCTTCTCTTTTGCTCATTTCTTTTTGTATATCATGGTATTTTACAATTGGTCCTGCTATTAACTGAGGAAATAATGATATATAAAGTGCTAATTTATATATATCTTTCTGTGGTTCCACATCTCTTCTATAAACATCTACAACATATGATAATCCTTGAAATATAAAGAAAGATATACCTATTGGCATAACTACATTAATTGTAGGGAAATCGTCCCAATATAATTTATTAAAATTTTGTACAGCAAAATTATAGTACTTAAAATAAAATAGAATACTTAAATTTAATCCTACTGAAATCCATAAAATTATTTTTTTATGTTCTATTTTTTCTATTAAAATTCCAGAAATATAATTTAAAAAAATTACTATTAACATTATACTTAAATATCTAGGTTCTCCCCATGCATAAAACATTAAACTTCCTACTAATAATACATAATTTCTCAATTTTTGTTTAACATTAAAATATATCAAAAGTATCACGGGGAAAAATATACCTAAAAAAACTAATGAACTAAATAACACTTATATCTCCTCCTCTAATTTTGGTAAATTATTTTCCAAAACTCCAATGTACCTTTCTACTATTTCATGAATTACTATGTCTGGCTTAAACTCTTTTATTTTATTTTGAAAATTATTGAAATCATGTCTCCAAATATACTCAACTTCACCAAATGTTTCTGAAATATATGGAGTCATAGATAATATAAAAGAATCTCTAAAAATTAAAACTTTATATTTTTTTGAAGATTTTGTTAAAACTCCATTTAAATCTTCATTTTTTATATAACTGAATTTTTGATTTTTCAATCTCATCGTCTTATACTTTATATTTTTATAAGTGTCAAAGTTTATATTTAGCATTCCTAATAAATCTCCACCATAAGGTGCAAAACCTATATTTAATTCCTCCTCTTCAACAGCTTTTATCTCTGGAAAATCTTTTTTTATTTCATCTATTAGTCTTTTATAACCGATATATCCTCCATATTCATTCCAATGAGTATCTGTTTTCCAATAAACTAAATTTTCTTTTTTTTCTTTGATTAACTCCTCATATGGATAAATAAGGTTTATATTTTTATTTCTTAAATATTCTCTTAATTGATATCCTTTTCCAAATAAATTTATTTGATTAATATAATCAGGATAATATTCCTTATAAATTTTATTTTTATCTGGGGCAATAAAAGTATAATATTTTATATTTTGCTTTTTTAACCATTCTTCTCTATTTTTTAAATTATCTTCAATATTTTTTAGTTGAATTTCTGTAAATAAATTTATATTTTGGAAATTTTTTATTGAATTATCTCCTTTGTAAAATATCCACCCCTCTTTTCCAACTAAAGCTCTTTCATTCTCTATTCTCCCTATAAGAATGGCATTAATTTTTTCATAAAAATTAATTATTTCTCTTCTTTTATAAAAATGATCATTCAACCAACTTTCAGTTTCTTTTCCATAATTCATATTTAATAACTTGCCTTTTATTAATTTAGACTTCAAAGACAAATTTCTATTTTCTATTTTATCAATTTTTTCACTATCAATTTTTATAACTGGAAGTAGTAGTATTATAAAAAATAATACTATGTAAAGTAATTTATTCCAACTTAAAAAATTTCTTTTTTTATCAGCGTATTCTAATAATTTAAATACTCCAAAAAATATAATACTTATTAAAGTTATGCTTTGTAAAATATCAAACTCTTTATTTTTTTTATTTTCTATTAAATCATTATTTAAAATAATATATGGGTCAATTTGATTCGATTGTAGAATTATTGTATCTTTATTTACCTCTTCTTTTTCTATATGATTTTTTGAAAACTTTATTAAATCTTTTGGAGATATAAATATTTTTTTATCACCAATTATTTTTATTTCTTTTATTTTTATTTCTCCTGGTGCTTCTCCTAAATCAATTCTTAATTTTTTTAAATTTTCTACATCTTTCAATTCTAATACTAATTTTTGAAATTCATTTTTTCCTAATATTTTATCTCTAAAAGACTCAATTTCATTAAAAGGCTTATCTACGTCTTGAGTATAAAAAATTTGGAAATTCATATCTTTTTTATTTAATAAAGTAATCTGGAGTTTTATATCTCTATTTATTTCCAAATATTCTTTTAAATTCCAGAAACTAATCAGACTTATTATTAAAGATATTATTAGTAATATTATTTTTTTATTTTTTTTCATTCAATTTCCCTCTACAAAAATTTTCCCAGAGATTTTAATCTCTGGGAATGTTTTTTATCTGTTATTATACATCTCTTCATAATATTTCTGATAATCTCCTGAGGCTACTTCCTCTACCCATCCTTGATTATCCAGATACCATCTAATAGTTTTCTCTATTCCCTCTGTAAACGGTGTTTCAGGATACCATCCAAGTTCTGTTACTATCTTAGTTGGATCAATGGCATATCTTGCATCATGCCCTAATCTATCCTGTACATAAGTTATCAGATCATAATTGATATTAACTAAATCCGTGCTTAAAACTGCCTGATACTTCGGTTCCTCTCTCATGATTCTAGCTATTGTATCTATAGTAAGTTTTACTATGTTGATATTTTGCTCCTCATTAAATCCACCAATATTATATATCTCATGTGCCTTAGCACTAGATATAACCATATCTATTCCTTTACAGTGATCCATCACATACAGCCAATCTCTAACGTTATCTCCCTTTCCATAAACAGGAAGTTTCTTTCCAGCTAATATATTTTTAATAATTAGTGGAATTAACTTCTCTGGAAAGTGATAGGGCCCATAGTTATTTGAGCATCTTGTTATATTAAATGGAAACTTATATGTTTCTCCATATGCCATAACTATCATGTCTGATGATGTTTTAGATGCTGAATATGGACTTCTTGGATCTAGTGGAGTACTTTCTGTAAACATCTTCTCTCCATAAGTTTGAAGATTAGTTCTTCCAGTTGCAATTGCAGCCACTGCTTCATCTAAAATAAGTTCTCTTGAGATGTCCCAATCTTTGTTTAAACTTCCATATACCTCATCTGTTGAAACATGATGGAATTTTTTTCCCTCTTTGTAGATTGGATATCCATTTGAATCTTTCCCAACTGTCCAGAAAGTTTTAGCAACTTCCATTAGATTTTGTGTTCCAAGTATGTTTGTTTCTAAGAATATCTGAGGATTTTCAATACTTCTATCCACATGACTCTCCGCTGCAAAGTTTACAACATAATCTACATCATGTTGCATAAATATATTTTCAACTAGTTCTCTGTTACAAATATCACCTTTAACAAAAGAAACTCTAGAGTCTTTTAACTCCTCTCTTATTGTTCCAAGATTTCCCGCATAAGTCAGTTTATCTAGAATAACTAACTTTATATCCTCATACTTTTCTAACATATATTTAACAAAGTTTGCACCAATAAATCCTGCTCCACCTGTTACTAAGTAAGTTTTCATTAAAGTTCCCCCTTCTCTCTCATCTCATTTAGGAATCTATCTATTCCACTTTCCCAAGTTGGAATTTTCTCTCCTATAACTGTCTCTAATTTGCTACTATCAAGCTTTGAATACTCAGCTCTTTTTGCTGGAAGAACGAAGTCACTACTTTTAGCTCTATTTAGAGTTCCTTCCCATCCAATAGAATATAAAACATATTTTGCTTGATCATATTTTGAGGCCACTCCAGTGTTACTTAGGTGGTATAACCCATACTTTTTAGTTTCAAGAAGTTTTAATGAGTATAACGCTAAATCATATGAGTATGTAGGAACAGAGATTTGATCATCTACTATTCCTAAAGTATCTCTAGACTTACTCCAGTTTATAACTTGTCTATTAAAGTTATTATTAGCTATTCCAAACACCCATGATGTTCTTACTACAAAACTTTTATCATAAGCCTCTAATACTAATCTTTCTCCCTCAGCTTTAGCTTCTGAATATACAGAAAGTGGCACAGGAATATCCTCTTCTGTATATGGAGTATTTTTACTTCCGTCAAAAACAAAGTCTGTAGAATATGTTATATAATCTGCTCCTATCTCTTTAGCAACTAATGCTAAATCTCTTGGTGCATAAGCGTTTAATTTATAGCACATCTCCACTTCTTCCTCTGCTTTATCCACATTGTTATAAGCAGCACAATTTATAATACGATTTATATTTTTATCTTTTACAAACTCTCTCACTGCATCTATATTTGTAATATCTAACTCTTTATAGTCTGTTGCTATAAAATCTAGATTTCTTTCTTTAAATATTCTTTGAAAATCATGTCCTAACTGTCCATTAGCTCCAGTAATTAATATCATCCTATTACTACACCGCTCTCTACAAACTCTTGCAATGTTTGTTGTTTTTTATCTTTATCAGAAAGTAGAATCTCATCTGCTGATAATCCATATTTTTCAAAGTTCCAATCTATACCTATATCAGAATCATTCCATAACACTCCTGAGTCAAACTCTGGGGCATAATGATCTGTACATTTATATTGAAACTCTGTGTTATCTTCTAATGTTAAAAAACCATGAGCAAATCCAGGTGGAATATAAAACATCTTTTTATTGTCAGCGCTTAATTCCACTAGATAATGTTTTCCAAAAGTAGGGCTATCTTTTCTAAGATCTACTGCTACATCTAAAACAGATCCAGCTGTAACTCTAACTAGTTTTCCTTGAACATGTTGCGTTTGAAAGTGTAATCCTCTTAATACACCTTTTTTAGATTTCGAGTGATTGTCTTGAACAAACTCAACGTCCATTCCAATTTCAGAGAAGTCTTTTTTAGAGTAACTCTCCATAAAAAAACCTCTATTATCTCCAAATACAGTTGGCTCTATTACTATTAAATCTTTTATTCCTGTTTCAACTCTTTTAAATTTACTCATGATTACTCCTTTATTAGATTCATTAGATATTCACCATAGTGTGATTTTAACAATGGTTTTGCTAACTCCTCTACCTTCTCTTTAGATATCCATCCATTTTTATAAGCAATCTCTTCTAAACAAGCTACCATTACACCTTGTCTACTTTGAATTGTTTTTACAAAATTAGATGCTTCTAAAAGACCATCATGAGTTCCTGTATCAAGCCATGCCATTCCTCTTCCTAAGCTTAATACATTTAGTGTTCCTTCATTTAGATATATCTCATTTAGTGTTGTTATCTCTAACTCTCCTCTATGAGATGGTTTAACAGATTTGGCTTTTTCTACAACAGTGTTGTCATAGAAATATAGCCCTGGTATTGCAAAATTAGATTTTGGTTTCTCTGGTTTTTCCTCTAAAGATATAGCTTTACCATTTTCATCAAACTCTACTACACCAAAAGATTTAGGGTTATTTACATAATATCCAAATATTGTCGCTCCAGTTTCTCTTTTAGCTGCTTCTTTAACTATTCCTGTAAGTCCATGTCCATAAAACATATTATCTCCAAGAACTAGTGCACACGCATCATTTCCTATGAAATTTTCTCCTATGATAAATGCCTCTGCAAGACCATTTGGATGTTCTTGAATAGCATACTCTATTTTAAGTCCAAAATCACTTCCATTACCTAATAATTCCTCAAAAGTTCCAATATCTCTAGGAGTTGATATTACTAAAATATCTTTAATTCCTGCTAACATAAGAACAGACAGTGGATAATAGATAAGTGGTTTATCGTATATCGGTGTTATTTGCTTACTAATTGCTTTTGTTACAGGATATAGTCTCGTTCCTGACCCTCCTGCTAGTATGATTCCTTTCATGCTCCACCCCTTTAAATTTTAATTCTTTATTGCTAATTCTTCTAATACTATCTCTGTAAATTTTTCAGCACCTTTTTGATTTAAATGATCGTCATCAAAAAATAAGTCTAAATTATTTTCAAATCTCTTATCATGTGAATAATCTAAATATGTAACTTTATATCCAATTTTTGAAAAAACTATTTCTAAATTATTATAAATTCTTTCTTTATAATTATGAATTCCAACTCTTTCATTATATAAGTACGTTTGAGGTGTTGCTAATAAAATTGGCTTCAAGTTATTTTCTTTACAAAATTTTAAAATTTCTACCAATTTATTAATTCCTACATCAATAGGTTGATTTAACTTTTTATCACTTATTCCAAGATGTCTAGCTACTGTTGTATCAGCTTCTTTCACCTTCTCTTCAAACTCTAAATCATTTGGATATTTCATTCCTATATCCAATATTTTTCTAGATTTAATACAATTAATAAAATACTTTAAAATTTCTATACTATTTTTTCCAGTATGCAATAAAGGAAAATATCTTTTTAAATAAAACTGTTCTTTATCACCTTTATAAATTTGAGAAAAATCTAAAAATGAATAATATCTATCTGTTAAATCTAAAAATTCATATCCTTGATAAAAACTAAAAATTGAAATTGGAATAATGACTACTCCACCTTTTACTAAATTGTCCTTATATTTTTTCAATACCTCTAAATCATAATATAGAGGCTGTGATGAGCTTCCTAAATTATAATTTTTAGAAGAATTATTATATCTAAATCCATACTGCCCATGAGATGATCCTAAATTTATAATTTCTAAATTGTTTGGAACCCTTAAATATTTATTATTTTCATCAATTTTATATTTGTAAAGATTTCCAAATAAAAAAATTCCTAAAAGGATAAAAATAAACAAAGTAACCTTCAATATTAAATATTTTTTTGTTTTCATTTTTCCTCCATTAAAAATTAAAATATAAAAATGTAGCTACTCTATTAAGTAAAAGTATTCCTAAGCTAATACAAATTAAAAACTCTCCTAGAGTGACGCAATTAAATTTCATATTTTTATTTTTTTCAAAGGAATTTTTAAATACTAAAGTAATAATTATTGATACTAAAATCAATACCATACTAACTTTATTTCCTAAATAAGGGTTAGCAATTTCTCTATAATTTAAAGTTATAAAACTTCTCAAACTTCTAAAATCTATCATTGCTTTTAATACTTTAAAAGCCCCTGATAAATTTTTTGCTCTGAAAAATACCCAGAATATATTTACAAAAAATAAGGTAATGCTCCATCCTAAAATTAATGGCATCTTATAACCTTTACTTTTCCATATTCTATGTATCAATATAGCAGTTCCATGAAGTGCTCCCCAAATTATAAAGTTCCATCCTGCTCCATGCCAAATTCCACTAGATAAAAAAATTATTAATAGATTTCTTAAAGTTTTTAGCTCACCTTTTCTATTTCCTCCTAATGGAATATAAAGATAATTAGTTAAAAATCTTCCTAGTGTCATATGCCATCTTTTCCAAAACTCTTGAACGCTACTACTTTTGTATGGCGAGTTAAAATTCAACGGTAATACTATATTAAACATTAAAGCTATTCCCATAGCCATGTCACAGTATCCAGAGAAATCAAAATATAATTGCATAGTATAAGATATAGATGTTAACCATCCTTCTATAAAAGTTAAGCTAGTCATTTTATCAAAACCAGTATCAGCAAATGGTGCTATTGAATCTGCTATTAAAACTTTCTTAGCTAATCCTATTGAAAATAAGTATAATCCTCTATTCATATTTTCATAATTAATCTTTTTATTATTATGATTTTCAAACTGTGGTAACATCTCTTCTGGTAAAACAATTGGTCCTGCTATAAGTTGAGGGAAGAATGTTACAAATAAACAATAGCTTAAAAAATCATATTTTTGACTTTTTCCTTTATAGCTATCTATTAAAAACGATAGCTGTTGGAATGTAAAAAAGCTTATTCCAAGAGGTAGCATCAAATTTAATATTGGTAGATTTATTTTAAATATAGAATTTATATTCCCTATGAAAAAATCATAATATTTAAAATAAAATAGCATTCCAATATTAAAAATTAATCCTGCTATAAAATAGGACTTAGTGCCCCCCGAACATCGATATTTTTTTGATAAAACAGTTCCTAAAAAGTAATTAACTAAAATAGAAACCAATATCAATAATGTATACTTCGGATTAAAATATGAATAAAAATACAATGAGCAAAATACTAAAAATCCTTTTGCCCATTTTTCTTTTCCATAACTATTCAATAAGAAATATCCTATCAAAGTTAATGGCAAAAACATAAATATAAAAACGAATGAATTAAATAACATTATATTTTCCTTCTTAATAATTTAATTGTTTTAACTTATATTTTTTCATTGTATTCAAATAATAGAACTCCAGATGATAATCCTGCTCCAAATGAGAATAAAGCTACTTTTGAGCCTAAATCTAGTTTTTGTTCTTTATTTACTTCATCTAAAGCTATTCCTATTGATGCAGAAGAGGTATTTCCATATTTTTCAACATTTGAATAAAATAAATTTTTATCTACTTTTAACTTTTTTGCTATTCCATCTATAATTCTAGTATTAGCTTGATGAGGTATAAAAATATCTATCTCTTCTTTAGCTAAATTTGTTTCTAAGCAAACTTTTTCAATCAATCTAGTTCCTTCTTTTACTGCATACTTAAAAACTTCTTTACCTTCCATTTTTATAAATGGGTCAACAACTAAAACTTTATGGTTTTCACCATCTGAAGAGATTTCTATTTTTTTTATTATATTTTTTGAAGTATTTGATAAAACTAAAGCTGATGCTCCATCACCAAATAAAACCGCTGTATTTCTATCTTGCCAATCTAAAATTTCTGAATTTTTTTCTGTACTAACAACAAGTATATTTTTATATAATCCTGATTTTATATAAGCATTAGCCATACTTATAGCATATATTAATCCGCTACAAGCAGCAGTTATATCAAAACATGGAATATTTTTTAAACCTATTTTTGCTTGTAAAATACAAGCTGTTGAAGGATATCCTTTATAATCTGGCGTTGCTGTTGATAATACTATCATATCTATTTCTTCTTTTTGAACTAAATTTTTAGATAATAAATTTTGAACTGCTTTTAAAGCTAAATCCGAAGCTTTTTCATTCTTTTCAGCAATATATCTTTCTCTTATTCCAGTTCTTTCAACAATCCATTCATTTGAAGTTTCTAAAGTTTTTTCAAAATCAAAATTTGTTAATTTCTTAGTTGGTACATAGCTACCTATAGCTAAAATTCCTACATCAAACATTTTTATCCTCTTCTAATAATTGTTTTTCCAATTCTAATAAATCTTTTTTTCTAGCTTTCAATCTTTTTACTGGGTTACCAAAATAGATGCTCCATTCCTCTGTTGACTTAGTAACTAAACTATTAGCACCTATAGATGTACCTTCTCCTAATATAACTCCGGGTAATACAACTGTACTAGCTCCTACTAATGAATGCTTTTTTAAAATTACTTTTCCTTCTTCCACTTTTTTAAATTTACTAGGAACTGTCGGATTTGTTAAAAATTCACCACTATAATCATCCGAAACACTATAGAGAGTAACTCTTGATGAAATACCACTAAAATCTTCCATTTCTATTCCAGCACCACCAAAAAGAGCACTATATGCAGCTATATGAACATAATTTCCTATTTTTATATCACCACTTAAAATACAAAAATCATCAATTCTAACATTGCTTCCTATTTCAATTTTTTCTGGTAAATAAATGCTACATTTATCACTAATTAAAACATTTTCACCTAGTGATTTAAAACCAATTTTTTTTAATTCTTCTCTTGTATAAAAAGCCATCTTATTCTCCTATCTTCTTTATTGCTTTACAAATATAATCTACAATTTCTAAATCCAAATCTCCATATATTGGTAGTGTTAAAACTCTATCAGATATATACTTAGCATTTTTTAGCTCTATATTCTTATATTCTTCTTTATAACAATTAAAATCTGTTATTAATGGATAAAAGTATTTTCTTGTAAAAATATTATATTTTTGTAACTCATTAAATAGTTGGTCTCTTGTTTTACCAAATCTATCTTCATCAATTACTATTGGAAAATATGAGTAATTATGTTTAACATCTTCTAAATCATAAATAAAATTAATTCCTTCTATAGCACCTAAATGTATTTTATACCTATTTGTAATCTCTTTTCTTTTTTGAATTTGCTCATCAATATATCTTAAATTAACAATCCCCATAGCAGCTTGAAACTCATTCATTTTACAATTTAATCCAACTGCTTCAACTGTTTCCGGTCCTGTTATTCCAAAATTTTTATATAATCTTAATTTTTTTTGCAACTCAGAGTTATTATATGTTAAAGCTCCTCCTTCAATACTATTAAAAACTTTTGTAGCATGTAAGCTAAACATCGAAATATCTCCAAAACTTCCAATACCTTTATCTTTAATCTCTACACCAAAAGCATGAGCAGCATCATATAAAATTTTTAAGTTATACTTTTTAGCAATCTCTTCTATCTTATCTACGTCACAAGGATTCCCAAATACATGAACAGGCATTATGGCAACTGTTTTTTCTGTTATTAAGCTCTCTATTTTCTCTGCATCTAAATTATAAGTTTCCATCTCTATATCACAAAATACAGGCTTTAATCCACAATTTACTATTGCATGTGTTGTAGAAGCAAAAGTAAATGGAGTTGTTATTACTTCTCCGCCTTCTTCTAATTCTAATGCTTTTAAAGCTATCTCTAAAGCTAAATGTCCATTACTACACAATGTTGTATTTTCTACTTTTAAATACTCGATTAATCTTTTTTTTAACTCTTCATGCAATGGCCCCATATTAGTTAACCAATGAGATTCCCAAATTTTTTCTATTTCTTTAGAAAATTCTGAAAACGGTGGTAAAAAAGATTTTGTAACCAATATTTTTTCTTTTAATATCTTCAATATTCTTCCCCCTTTTACTTTCTTTTCAATGTTTTTAATATATATATATAACATTCTAATTTTAAACTATATGATAAACCTAAATACACGGCTACTCCTACTAAAATTTGAAATAAAATCAAAATTAAATTTGATAAATAAAATCTAGATAGTAACATTATAATTACCCCCATTATTGACGAAAGAATCAATGAAGGTAATACATCTTTTATTTGCTCCAAATATGCATAATCCAATAGTTTTTTATTAGGGTATCCATTTATAAAAGATGCCAATATTCCCGATATCAGTACTCCTATTGCTATTGCAAAAACTCCATATTTTAAAGAAATAACTAAAATTATTAAACCAATTATTTTTTTTATTATCTCTAACTTTAAAAATATATCACTTCTGCCAATAGCATTTATAGCTTGTAAATTTGCAGTATGAATCGGCCACAATGCATATGAAAGGCAAAATATTCTTAAATATGGAATACACTCTAGCCACTTATCTGTTAACAATAATTTTATTAATGGTTCTGATATAACTACTAATCCTATCATCAATGGAAATATTATATACGAACTCGTTACAATTGATCTTCTCACGATTTCTTTTACTCTTAGTCGATTGTGTTGCTCTGCTACAAGAGTTGGAAACATCACAGATTGAATTGCTCCATTAAAGTTTGAAATAATTAACTGAGGAAATTGATTACCACGATTATAGTAACCCAACATAGATGGACTATAAAACTTTCCTATAACCAAGCTTGTCAAATTCATGTATAATGTATCTAATAAAGATGACGCCAATAGTTTACTTCCAAAAATAAATAATTTTTTTATTCTTTCAAATGAAAATAATAATCTAGGTCTCCATTTTACTATAATCAATAACACTACGCAAATTAATAATTGATTCATTAATTGCTGATAAACTAATGACCAAATTCCAAAGCCTTCGTAAGCTAAAACTATTCCTAATATTCCTGAACATACAATTCCTATTAAGCTACTAAAAAATTGCTTTTTAAAATCAAAAGTTTTAGCAATAAACACATTTTGGATTGAATTAAAAGCTCCTAAAAAAAGTGTTAAAGATAATACTCTTAAAATATTAACCAGTTCACTCATTTTATAAAAATTAGCTATCGTAGGTGCACATATATATAATATTACGTATAAAACTCCTGCTAATCCTAAACTTAGGTAAAATACAGATGAATAATCAGCATCATCTGTATCTTTTTTTTGTATGAGAGCTATACTAAATCCACTTTGAATAAAAACATTTGCTAAGGCTATAAAAATCATTATTATAGCTATTACTCCATAATCTTTTGGAGATAATAACCTCGCTAATACAATTTGAGTAACAAACTGTACTCCTTGAACACCTGTTCTTTCTAAGAGCTTCCAAATTAAGGAAGATACTACTTTTGTTTTAAGATTTTTTTCCATTTCTTATCCTTTTTAATACTTTATAATAAAGACTTTTATCTAGTAAAACATTATATTTAAACTTTTTTATAATTTTTAAATTTTTATTAAATTGATTATTTCTTAAATAAAATAAATTTAATTTTATAAACAGTTTAACATATCCTAAACTTAATTTACTTTTAGCTTTATCACCAAACATACTTATATTTTTTTCATAAATTATATAAAAATCTTCATTTTTTACTATTTGAGCTTGAGCACTCCAAGAAGTCCCAAAATTATCAATATGCCTATATGCTCCAAATATATCTTCAAAGTATTTAAATTTTCCAAAACTTAATAAAAACGCTTTTAAACTATAATCACAAACATATTTTACTTCTTCTATCATACTTTCATATTTTGTTAAATTTTGTTTATTTAGAAAAATATTTCTAAATACCATTGAAAGAGTCATCATTACTTTACCATCATAATGCTCTTCTAATGAATTTATATCTGAAAACTCTTTACTTCGATGATATATGTGTTGAAATTTATAGTTATTTTCAGAATCGATTACATTAATATTGTGAAATCCTCCCATATATTCTTTGTTATCTTCTAAAAATGATATCATTTTTTCTAATTTATTTTTATCCTCCCAATAGTCATCACCTTCTAGTAATGCAATGTATTCACCTTTGGCCTTTGATAATAAATCTAAAAAATTATTCCTAGCTCCTATATTTTGTTTCCTATCTATTAATCTTATTTTTTCAGGATTTTTTTGTTGATATGAGTTCAAAATTTCTGCAGTTTTATCTGATGAGCAATCATCTCCTATTAAAATTTCTAGTTCATATCTTGTCTTTTGCTTTAAAATACTTTCAATCGCTTGTGATACATACTTTTCATGATTATAAGTTAACATTATTATTGTTATTTTCTTCATCAATTCTCCTACGAACTCTAATCTTTTTTGTAAAAAATATATTCAAAAAATTTATATTTGGCGCTCTATCAAGATGGTATACAGATTTTACTTTAATTTTTTTAGAAAATATCCCCGTATAATTTCATGATATATTTTCTAAATATTTTTTTCAAATACTTCTGGAGAAAGATACCCTAAACTACTATGAAGTCTATTTTTGTTATAAAATCCTTCAATATAATCAAAAATTTGAAGCTACGTTTCTTTTTAATCTAATATTGGGTTTGAATAAATTTGTTCCTTCTTTAAACTTGAATGAAAAGATTCCATTGCTGCATTGTCGTAGCGGTTTTCTTTACCATACATAGATTGTTTGATATTGTTATCTTTCTATAATTGTTTAAATATATTGCTTCTATATTATGATTCTTTATCACTGTGTGATATTAAATTACCTTCATAAGTTTTGCAACATATTTTTGGCTTGCGATATGACCATTAGCATTTAAAATAGCTATTATTCTTGCAGAACCATAAGCTTTTCTTGAATCAGTATGAATTTTTTTATTTTATTTACTAAAATAACTTTTTCAGCTTCTTTTTTTGAACGTACGTCCTCAGTAGTTATGTATTTGTAGTATCCGTTACGTGAAGCACCACAAACCTTACATAAAATTTTAATATTATGAACTTTAGAATGAATTTTGATTAATTCAAATTTTTTGATAATAGAAACTACTTTGTGAGTCTCAAAAATATAGCCGTTGCCTTTTTTTAAATTTTATTTTCTTCTTTAATTTATTTAATTTTCTTTTTTAACTCCTTAATTTTTTTGTTCAGGAGTTAACTAATTTTCATCTCTGAAGCTAGAGAAATTTTTAAACTTTCTAACCCAAGAATGTTTAGTTTGAACAGAAAAGTCATATTCTCCTGCAATTTTTTTACAGTTTTTACGTTAGATTCTACAAGATTCTCGATTTTTTTCTGAATTCATCATTATATTTGTATTTTGACATTTGCTCCATCTACCTCAATTTATTATCTAAAACTATGGTACTAATTAAAGTAAAAAGTGTCTACTAAAAGATTATAACACCAAATTTGTTTCTTGGAATTTCATGTTTCATGCTTTAAAAGCTTATGTCTAAAAATTTATTCTATAATCCTATTTATTATAAATTCTATTGTAAAAATCTAAAATCTCTTCAGTTGTAACTGTTGATGTTCCCATTTTTCCTACTACTACACCTGCTGCAGTATTTGCTATTTTAGCAGCTTCATGCAATGTTACACCCGCTGCACTGGCTAGTGTAAATACAGATATAACCGTAT
>NZ_JBOFXD010000044.1:0-27057 GCF_051653945.1 Cetobacterium sp. | reverse complement strand
AATTTAACCTCTCTAATAAAGGATTTAAACTTTAAAATTGTATCTGAGGGGGTTGAAACAAAAGAACAGATGGAGTTTTTAGAGTTTTTAAAAGTTGATTATGCTCAGGGGTACTATTTTAGTAGACCTATTACAAAAGAAAAGTTTGCTGAGGAGGTAAAGACACGATGATTTTTAGATTAATCTATATTTTATTAATTGCTTTATTTTTTGTCTCAACCTTCGTAAATAAAAATAATCTATTTAATAGCATAAACTCATCAGTTGAAACTTTTAATATACATTTTAATAAAGATATACAGACACTGAAAAATGAGATTGATTTTTTAGAAACTACTAGAACAATCCTTCCTTTTTCTAATTACAAAGTTGATGGCAACATAGCTTACTTTGATATAAATGGGAGTGGGGTATATTTTAAAAATATACCCTCATACCCTTATCAGTTTAGTTTCTATAACCTAAAGGAATCTAAGGAGAGTTTAAACTCCCAGTTTAATAACTCTCTTTTATATATCACTTATAATAATATTCGTTCTTTTACTAGTGACAGAAATATAATTTACACAGATGAGTTTACAAAAACTTGGGTTAAAGTTTTACAGAATAAATCTTTAAGTTTAGATGTTTTCCAAGATAAGAGAAGTATCTCTAGAAATAATACCGAATTCGCTCTTTATAACGTCTATGTTGATGACACTTATAGGGAAACTATGATTGCTATAATATTTCCAGAGTATGAATATTTTAACAACTATCAGAAACTTAAAGCTCTTTGGTATTTTGATTTTAATGGAGACTTTTTTTCTAAAAATGCTAATCGTATGAAAAGAAATTTAAATCTAAATGTCCTTATAATTGATTCAAATCATAGAGTTGTCTACACAACAGATATAGCTCAACCTACAGTGATAAAGAATCCTACAGATTACTATGTCTTTCCATTGGAGAAAACTAACTATAAAATCTTAGTTGAAAAGGAAACTCTGCTCCAACTAATTAAAGTAAAAGAGATTTTTTTAATTAGCCTTATTCTCTTTATAATCTTTTATATGCAGAAAAAAGAAAAGTTGAAAAAAGAGCTACACTCTTTAAAGATAATAAACAAAGTTAAAAGTGAACTTCTTTTGAGAGATCCTCTAACTGCTCTTTACAATAGATATTTTTTGCAGGAGGAGATGAAGTTTCCTATAAAAAATTGTGGAGTTGTTCTACTTGATATTGATTACTTTAAAAGTATTAACGATACCTATGGGCATGATAAAGGGGACCAAGTTCTCAGAGAGGTCAGTAACTGTATAAAACTGATTGTTCAAAGTAAATCCTATGCTTTTAGATGGGGTGGAGAGGAGTTTTTAATTGTCTTTAGAGATATTGATAAAGAGAAACTCTTAAATAAAATAAACTCTCTTCAGGTGCTAATCAGAAGACTAAATGTTATTGATGATCATAAAATCACTGCTTCATTTGGTGTTTTCTATACTGATATTGAAGATAAAACATCGTTTTATTCAGCTATTTCTGAAGCTGATAAAAAACTATATATTGCTAAGAAATCTGGTAGAGACAAAGTGGTAGCCTTCTAAATTTAGAAGGCTACTTTTTTTAAAAGCCCTAGCATTTTCCCACCATCCTTTGGTAGTCCACACTAGGGCTTGTTGTTAAATTTTCCTTCTATTAAAATCTATATCCTAAATCTATAGCTAAAGTTTTTCTATCTCCAAATGAATATTCTAATAAAACTGTGAAATTATTTTTTATAACTGTAAAAACTCCTGCTGATGGTGTTAGTTCCTCTAAATCCATTTGAAACTTATAGTTTAAGGTTGTAGTTGGAATAACTCCTGAAATCTCACTATCTGTTTTTTGATATGATGCTCCTAAATATGGTGTTATTGAGTAATTGCTATCTCTATACACAACATATCCAAATCTTCCTGCTGCTACCTCAGCACTTTTTGCTGCAACATCTCCATCCATCTCTATTTTAGTATAGGTATATTGTAATGAACTAAAAACTCTTTTATACTCTCCAGCTATTAAAGCTCCTCCACCAAAAAGTTTTCCCTCCGACTTCTGTTTTATATGAAGATTTTCAGGCATAACTCCAGATATTTTATCTGCAACTCCTCCCAGTATCATGTCATGAAGTTGATTTCCTGTAGTATCAAAATTAAAACTTCCTCTACCTAGGTCAAATTTAGCTTCAGCTTCTAACTTACCTGCTATTCCATATATATTTAAAAACGGAAGTATAAAATAATCCACTTTTACTAGCTGAACTTTAGCTTCAACTTCCATATTGTGAGGATTTAAAAAGTCTACATTGGCATTTGGTATCTTTTTATCTATTTCAATACCATTTACACTAGCACTTTTTAAATCTCCTTTCTCTTTTTGATCTACTCCCATAACCGACACACCCCAACGATTCATAGGATATGGAATTCCATTCCAATACTCCTGTGCTAAAACCAGTTGTGGCAGTAAAAATAATAATCCCGTTGTTCTTTTCATTGTTTCTCCCTTAATTTTTTTCCCTTAAAACCCGTTTAAACCCTTTTTATTGTATCACAATTACTGTTTCTCAATGGCTATTTATTAAAAAGA
Source organism: Cetobacterium sp. (assembly GCF_051653945.1). Taxonomy (GTDB): domain Bacteria; phylum Fusobacteriota; class Fusobacteriia; order Fusobacteriales; family Fusobacteriaceae; genus Cetobacterium_A. The sequence goes on along the minus strand of NZ_JBOFXD010000044.1, from coordinate 24,447 downwards.
AATCCTAGATAACTTGATTTTTGTACGGAAAAGGCGTATGATTTAATTAATAGAAATTATTAGTAAACCAAAAAGAGGAGTAACACGTCCAGTTACCCTCTTTTTTAATTTAAAAATTTTTTTATAACCTCTTTATAATTATCTTGCATAGCTAAACAAGTTTCTTCTAGAAATCCCTTTTCCTCTTCATAGTTTGAAAGCCCTCTATAGTAAAAAGCTTTAAAACTATCCTCTATAATAAATGGAACAATATTATTCTTTAAGCACTCTTTAAACATTAAAGCTCTTCCAACTCTTCCATTTCCATCTTGAAAAGGGTGAATTTTCTCAAATCTATAGTGAAACTCCACTATCTCTCTAAATGTTACACTTTCTAAAGAGCTATACCATAACAAAAGTTTTTTTATCTCTTTTTCAACATCTTTTGGTTTCGTGGTTTCCTTTCCACCAACTTCATTTGGTAAAGATTTATACTCTCCTACTTTAAACCAACCTTTTCTAGAGTCCTCAGTTCCACTTTTCAGTATTTTATGATACTCTTTTATTAAATCTTGACTTAAAATAGCATCTACTTTATCAAGCATATAATCAAAAAGATAAAAGTGGTTCGCTGTCTCTACAATATCATCCACATTCTGTATTTCATCTTTTGAAATAAGGGTATTTGTCTCAAAAATAAATCTTGTTTCATCTTCACTTAGCTTACTTCCCTCAATTCTATTGGTATTATATGCAAATTTTATTTGAGTATAATGATATATATTTCCCTTTAGTTTCATATTTTTTTGCTCTTTCAGTATCGCCGCTAAAGTTTTTTCCTCATGCTCATTTAAAACCTTAAAAATTTCATCTAAAGTTTTATCTAAATACTGTGATATTTTATATAGATTTTCAACTCTCATACTCTCTGGCTTTTCAACTCCACTAACTAAAGTAGAGTACGGAATCCCTGTATCTTTGGATAGTTTCAACAAAGAAATTCCTTTTTCTTTTAAATAATCTTTAAAATTCATAAAAATCACCTCATATACATTTTATCAGTTTTTCGTTAACTTTTCAAATATTAACGATATTCCGTGAATTTTACTCCAGACTTTTACATAGTCCCCATTATATTTAAAAACCATCCCGTAGTTTTATAGTCCTGTTCTCCCAAAGAGTCCTTGAATCCAGAGAAGTTATATCCCCCTCCTAGCTTCATGTTTCTATCTATATTTTTATAAACTCCAAAGATAGCTCCACTTAAAACATCCTCATTAGCACGGTCTACTAACCACTGATACTGTCCAAAAACTTCCCAACTATTAATTACACTGTAATTAGCCTTAAATCCTAACATATAGAGATCATTTAAATAGTTATTTTTCTCACGTCTATACCCATTTTTCATAGATATATCAAGAGCCCTTGTAAAGGAGTAGATTGTTTCAAACTCCCCTATATGAGCACTAAAATCCTTATTCGTTTTGCTATCCTTATCCAGTATCACTGTGTATCTCGATAGATAGTTTAACCTATCATTGTCTATAGGTCTATAAGCAAGCCCCATACTGCTCTCTAAATAACTAGTTTTAAAACTATCATCTGTAAATGAGTAATTGACTTTCCCTGCAAAAGTATACTCTTTGTTATATCTATACGTAAAAGAGTTCGTTGTTAAATACTGCTCTATATCTTCTGAACCTTTGTCCTCTCTATATTCAACTCTGTTTCTTAAAGTTAAACTCTCTAATTCAGCTCTTAAATATAGCGACCCTCCTCTTCTACGACTTCTCTCATCATTTGGTAAAATTAACTCACCATGTTGAATCGATCCACCTAAAGTTACTCCTCTTCTCAAATCGTAATCTATACCATACCCTTGAAGAGTGGCATTTTTACCTCTCTCTTTTACAAACTGATTCTCTTGGTAGATACTAGTTCTCTCTCCAACTCTAGCTCTTTGACCAACAGTGTATCTATCTCTAGATATCTCTCCATCTGAACTATATCCCGAATAGATATTGTAGTTATCGAAAAGTTGATAATCTCCTCCAAGCTCAAAATAGTTTCCTGAATCTCCAAAAGAGGTTCTACCATTAACTTTTAATCTATCGTTTATTCTTTTTTCAGCTCCTAAAGACAATGCGTTACTAAGTCCAGCTTTTATCTCACTATATAATTTTGTACTTTCATTTAAAATATACTCCAACTTAGCACTAGTTACTGTTCCTGTTTCTCTTTTCTCTCCCCACTTCATCTGATCTACATATTGAAATTTTAAATAGCTTTTTAGATTTTCAGAGTGACTATATTTTAATTCACTTCCAAAAGTTTCTAAAAATCTATCGTCTAAATCTGAAGCAAAAGAGTATCCACGCTCTTTTCTTTCGTACCAAGCTTTCAATTCAGCCTCTTCTAAAAGTTTTAAAGCTCCTGTAATTCTATAGGCATTTCCAGATATTTTACTATCATCTCTAGCTACCTCTTGGAAAGTTAATCCTCCATCAAAAGAGAGATAGTTACTTACATTTGAAACTCCAGAGCTACTGCTAAACTCCCCCTTTATATAGTTTCCCTTTTCATCTTTTAACTTAACCTCTACACCCTTTAAATCGTAGTCTGTTTTCCCACGACTTTCATGGACAGCAGTTACTCCCACACTTAGATTTTCATTTATATCTTTTACAGTTTTTACACCGTAATTAGATGAATCTACAACCTCTCCATCTTTAGGAAGATAACTGTAATCAACCACTAAATATGCGTAGTAATCTGTAGAACTTCCACCATTTAAAGGTGTTGTAAGTATAACTCTTCCTATAAAAGGGTCTATCTCATAATCTCTTCCCTCTTGTAAGTAGATTACTTTTTCCACAACATAGGTATCTGCATCCACAATTTTTATCCAAACTTTTTGGCTACCTTTTAGTACTTCGCCATTTTTTAGAAAGTATAAACTTCCACCAGTTCCTAAAAACTCATCATGACCATACATAGTATTTGGAGTACTCATAAAGACTTTTACATTTATATCATCCTCTTTATACTCGCCTTTAAATCCATACAACTCTTTGTTATAATCCATAAACTTTGTTCCTACAAAACCAGTTTCATAGTTCCCCCACATTAGATATGATTTTTTATGCTCTAACTTTAGATAAAGTTTTCCATTGGTATTTACCTCTTTTCTAATTTTAGAGTCATCTCCGTACGTTGGATAATAAACATAGTCATCATCTGTAACTCTTTCTAAAAGTGTCTGATTTTTTTTATCCTTAGTATCAAAATGTAGTGTCAACTTATAATCTCCATAACTCCCCTTACCAAAATATGTAGCTCTTGGTTTGTCACTATCTTTTCCTATATATGTATCCACTAACCCTGTTCCCATATATGTATATTTTTTCTCAGGCTCTTTTTCCTCTGACTCTTCCTCTACTCCCTTTTGAACTATAAAGTTAAACTTTGTTAAAGAGTATGGAGTTATTCTTTTTACAAGAGGGTTTTCACTTTTTATTACACTTCCCTTTGGTAAACTATTTTCATCAAGTTTCACTGTAAAATTTTCACCAAAAGCTTTATCCACCCACTGATCTGGAAGATGGAATCTACCAAACTCGTCAGCTTGAACCACAACTCCACTTGGAGTGTAAACAACTGCATAGGGTATCCCCTTATCCGTTGCCTCATCTATTACTTTACCTATTATAGTAGCTGTATTTAAAAGAGAATCTCCCTTTATATCCACACTTGTTTCTCCTATATTTGATATCTTACTATTTCTATTAGCTACATAACTTTGGAAAATATTTTTTCCCATATTAGCTCCAACAGTTGCTTTCATATAGAAAGTTTTACTATATTTTTCCCCTGGTTTTAAACTAAATTTTTGAAACTCCTCATCTAAATATCTAAAACCTTTTGGAGTTGTATTTTTTAAACTTAGATTTTCGTAACTCTCTTTATCTAAATTTTCCACATTAACAGTAAATCCTACAACCTCTCCAAGCTTTATCTCACTCTTTGTAGAACTTAAACGAACTCTGACTCCCTGCTCCACCTTCTCATCTTCTGAATACTCAGATAGTGGTTTTAAATAGATTGTTTGATCATCATTTGTTCCACCAGCTATTTTAGCTTTACTTTCAATAACTCCAATAGCACTACTATCAATATCAGCTTCAACTAAAAACTCTATAGTTACTCCAGGTCCTATATCTACCTTTGTATTTAAATCCTCTCTTCCTGATATCTCATTTTTTAAATATGTATGTTTTTTAAATCTACTCGATTCATCTTTAGTTCCTAAATACGTTACCTTCCAATTGGAGAAAGCTCTTCCGTAACGCTTCCCCTCTTTCTCAGTTGTAACTTCAGAAAGTATGTCCTCTATAGGAATAGAACGACCATATCCATCACCTTTATTTTTGATAGTAAGCATGTATTTAAGTTTATCTCCTGGTTTATATATACCATTTTCAGGTTCTAAAAGAGTCTTTTCTCCACTTATAGAACCTCCAACACTTCCCAGTTCATCAGTGATTTTTTCCGTTCCATTTACAACAAAACTCATCCCACTTAAAGTTCCAATAGCTCTATCTGAAACTATCCCTGATATCTCAAAAGTTATACTACTTTTAGGAGCAAAATCCACACTCTTTTTTATGTAACTTCCTGTATCTCCCATCTTAGATGTTATAACTGTCCTTGGGTCACTACTTTTTACACTTATATTTATTCCCTCTAAAACTTTCTCTTTAACATCTGATCCAGCTACTAAAGCTTTTATCTCATCAAGATTACTTTCAACACTGAGATTATCTAAAAATCCCTCTCCTATATTTTTTAGAGTAGCCTCATAAGTTACCATATCTCCAGGTTTATACCTCACACCACTAGTCACTATTTTTCCATTTACACTTTTTAAACTATTTGAAAACTCTAGCTTTCCAGGTAGTGACTTGACTTCACTCTCTTTTATATCCTCTCCATAAATAGATTTCATATGTATACTATCAAAAATACTATTTTTAGTGATACCTTTAAAGGTATATTTTATCTCCTGTCCTGGGTATATAACTGGATTCTTCTCAATTGGCGAATCATTTTTAAAAGCAGTTACTTTTTTAGTTTCAACTCCAGAAGCTGAAACTAATGCTTCATCCACACTTAATCTGTATTTTTGTTCGTATGCAGTTCCATAGCCTCTATTTTTCAATGTAATAGTATAACTGATCTCCTCTCCAGCTTTATAGCTCTCTTTTGAAACTTTTAAACTATGAGTTACATCACTTTTTTCCATCCTTGCAACTACACTTTCTTTAACAATATCTCCCACTGCTTCTTTAGATATTTTTCCTCTTACTCTATACTCTATAAATCCTCCAGGTAAAATATTTAAAACATCCTCTCCCTCAGAAGTTTCATTCACTATTAACCCTTTATTTCGAGATATTTTTTTATCACTAGATGAAAAAGCTAAAATCTCTCTTCCATCTACAGATTTTGTTTTTAAACTATCTATGTCACTATTAAATCTATAGTTATTTAAAATTCCAAGCCCCTCATTTTCAACTTTAAAAAGATACTCTACGTAACCTTCTGATGTATATCCCTTTAGTTTTTTACTTCCACTTTTATCCAAATAGCTCTCTACTTGGTAGGTTACCTTAGGTTTTGGACTGTGTGATAAAATTTTATTATTGACCGTATGACTATCAATCAATAGTTTTGATTCTATATCATCAACACTAAATTCATCTACATATACACTATATTTTTTTATAATTTTTTTGCCTTTTCCTAAAGCGATCACCTCTTTTAAACTACTCTCACTTTTACCCACAAAAAACTCTAAAGGAATATCACTACCATTTCCTTTTCCAATATTTTTTATCTCTATCTCATATGTATACTCTTTTCCAGGAGAGTACTTCTCAGTATTTAAAAACTTTACATCTAATTTATACGGCTCACTTTTAGTAACTAAACCTTTATACTCAATATCCCCTAAAATATTCTCGTTTATTTTACCTTTAATCTCATAGATTAAACTCTCTCCAAAAGGGATATCCATCTCATTTTGGATATTCTCCCTATTACTTTTAACCTCTATATTTGAAAGTAGTAGCTCTTTTTTTCCATTTAAAGTTGGTACTAAAATTTTATCTATACTCTCATCTAACCTGAAGTTATTCAAATACCCTGGACCATCAGGTTCAACTACTACTCTATACTTTATGTAGTCCCCAGGGGAGTAAGTTTTTAAATCTACCTCTCTTTTTACTTTAGGTTTTGAACCTAAAACCTCCCCTTTATATGTTCTTTTTTCTAAAAGTTGATTATCCTCATAAATTGTAACTATATTTTTTATCTCTTGAGATAAAAGTCTTGGATTTGGTGTAGCTACAATCTCATATTTTATACTCTCCTCTGGAAGCAACTCTACAATCTTATCATCTAAAAAATCTCTTTCTCCTGTACTAATTTTCTTACCATTTTTAAATATCTCCCAAGAGGTAAAAGCCTCTCCTTCAACATCTAAAAATCCTTCGCCACTGTTAGCTAACTGTCCCCTAACTTTTGTTAAATCATTCACAATTTGAACATCTCTTTTAGGACTATTTTCATAGTTTGAAATTACAATATCATATGTAAAGGTCTTTAGTGGATTGATCTCCCTACTATAGAGAGGCTTTAACAAAACTATTAAAGTTATTAAAATTTTAAATAAAAATAGTAGTCTTTTCACTCTCTCCTCCTTCACAATTTTCTATCTTTAGTATATCATTTTTGGAGGTCAACAAAAAGCAAAAAGCACAGAGTTTAATCTGTGCTTTTGTACTAATTCACTTTAATATATATTTCAGGAAAATTATTAGGCTGTTTTTACTTTTCTTCTATTTTCAAGTACATCGAAGAGTATTTGAAGCATAAATATAGCTGCTAGTGATAAACTTAAAGCACTTCCTACAATTCCAACTGCTTGAAGTAAAATCAATGCTAAAAGTTGAATTCCTAAGTATTTAACTCCTATCATCCATATTGAGAAGAATGGGAATGCCACTTCACCATCATTTGTAATCTCTTTCTTAATATCCTCTTTATCCCAGATAAATCCAACGAATACACAAAGAAGTAATCCACCCATTGGCAACAAGATATTGTCTGTTAAGTATCCTAAGAAATCAAAGAAGTTTAATCCAAAGAACACTTTTAACTCTGCTAAAGGTCCAAAAGAGTGTGAGTTTGGAATTGCAAATGCAGCAATTAAACCACTCACTAAAATTGTAGCTTTCTTTCTATCTAACTTCATCTGATCCACAACAAATGATACAACAACCTCTAACAATGAGATAGTCGATGTAAGTGCAGCAAATAGTACTAGTACGAAGAAGATAATTCCAAATAGATTCCCCATTGGCATTGAAGCAAACACTTTTGGTAAAGTTATAAAGATTAATCCTGGTCCAGCTGTTGGCTCAAGTCCAAATGAGAATACTGCTGGAAGGATAGCTAGTCCTGCAAGTAAAGCGATTAGTGTATCTAGCACAGGTATATAAAGAGCACTTTTAACTAGGTTAGTGTCCTTTGGAAGGTAACTACCATAAGTTATCATAGCACCCATACCTAAACTTAGTGAGAAGAAAACCTGTCCTAAAGCTGCAATTACAACTGAAGGAGTAATCTGTGAGAAATCAGGTTTTAGGAAATATTTAATTCCTTCCATTGCATTTGGAAGAGTTACTGATCTTGCAACTATGATTAACATAAATACAAACAGAATTGGCATCATTATTTTACTTGCTTTTTCAATTCCACCAGATACACCTTTTAAAACGATTAATGCCGTTACAATAACAACAATGAAGCTATATACAATTGGTGAAGTTCCAGAAGAGATAAAGTTTCCAAATGTTGTCACTGGGTCCTCTGTAAGTCCACCTCTAATAAACATACCGATATATTTTACAATCCATCCAGCAATTACAACATAGTATGAATAGATAATAAAACAACATAAAATTCCAAAGATTCCAATGAATCCCCACCCTTTTTTAATATTATTATATGAACCAAAGGCATCAGACTTTCCTCTTCTACCTATTGCCATCTCTCCTAACATAAGGGAAAAACCTAGTATCACTATTAGAGATAAATAGACAATTACAAATGCTCCTCCTCCATTCTTTCCTGCTAAGTAAGGAAACTTCCATAAATTTCCAAGTCCTATAGCCGATCCTGCCGCCGCTAAAACAAATCCAACACTTGATCCCCAATTACCTCTTTCGTTACTCATAGTTCTTCACCGTCCCTTTTGAAAATTATTTTTTATTTTCAAGAATAATAACACATATAAAATTAAAATACAATAGTTTTTTTACATTTTTTTAGTACTATTGTCTATTGTAAAAGAACTTTAATAAATTAAAAGACTTTTGTACTATTTTTTAAGACTGTTTTTATTTATTCCTAAAAAAAATTATTTTTTCAAAATAGTTTGACATTTTAAAAGAAAATGTTGTATACTCACTCATAACAAACAAAATAGAGGTTAGTTCACTTCCATATACGGAGCCTAAGGCCGACGGCGATGATGTTATGACCCTGTGAATTAAGTATTGTGACGCTGCCATAACAATACGCTTATTAGTCTTTAACTAAGTTCTCTAGGGCATACCATTTTTGGTATGCCTTTTCTTTTGGGGTAGTAATTTTTTTACTAAATTAGGAGGATTTAAAATGGTTTCATATGGGGTATTATCTATAATTCCAATTTTAATTGCAGTTTTTTTATCTATCAAAACTAAAAACGTAGTTTTATCACTTTTTTCCAGTGTATTTTGTGGAATTTTCATTTTAAATGGTTACAATCCTCTAGAAACTACAAAGGTTCTAGTGGGAAAATATTTTATCAATCAACTTACAGATAGTTACAACGCTGGAGTTATTGTACTTATGATCTTTATTGGTGGATTTATTGAGCTTATGATGATGTCTGGTGGAGCTTACGCTTTTGCTGAGAGCTTTAAAAACTCTATAAACTCTAAAACTAAGGCTCAACTTTTAGCTTATTTTACAGGGATTATGATATTTTTTTCTGACCTTGGTACACCACTAATAGTTGGACCAATCTTTAGTCCATTTTTTAAAAGATTGAAGCTTTCTAAGGAAAAACTAGCTTTTATACTGGATTCTACATCATCTCCTGTGGCTGTTTTAGTTCCTTTTATTGGATGGGGAGTTTTTATCATAGGACTTTTACAAAAGGAGTTTGAACTTTTAAACCTGTCTCTTTCAGACTATGAAAGTTTCATAAAATCTATTCCTTTTAATGTTTATCCAATACTGGCACTGACTATTATTCCAACTTTAACACTACTTAAATTGGACTTTGGACCTATGAGAACTTTTGAAAACAACCCAATAGATGAGAGTCCCTTTGAGATCGATAACTCTAAGTATCAAGTTGAAAATGCTAAAGGGTCTTTTGTTTGGGTACCTATACTAGTTCTTTTAGGAACTCTATTTTCAATGCTTGGTGTTTCTTTTATAACTTCTAGAGTTTCAGGAAGTGCTTTTAGAGCAGCTCTAACAAGTGGTTATCTGTATGCAGCCCTTGTTTTAATGGGACTTATGTTATTTTATAAAAGTAAAACATTTAAAGAGATATTTTCTATCTATCTGAATGGTATGAAAAAAATGAGCGAGATTGTTATAATTCTAATTTTAGCTTGGTCATTAGGTGTTATTAATAAAGATTTAGGAGCTGACCAGTTCTTAATTGGATTTTTAAAAACTTTAGATATTAACTCTGGATTTATTCCAGCTATTGCTTTTATATTTGGTGCTGTTATCTCCTTTTCAACTGGTAGTTCTTGGGGAACATACAGTATTATGGTACCTCTAGTTATACCTATGGCTGTAACTTTTAACGCTCCACTTTATGTGACAATTGGAGCTATACTTTCAGGTGGACTTTTTGGAGACCATGTTTCGCCAATTTCAGATACAACTATACTTTCATCAGCAGGAGCTGGATGTGATCATATAAATCACGTAAAAACTCAAACTCCATATGCTGTAGTAAACGCTACTTTAGCTATATCTGTATTTTTAATAGGTGGATTTACACAAAATAGTTCGTTAATCCTTTTTGCAATAATTTCACAAATTGCAATTTTAATAGGAATAAAAATCTTTACTAAAAATAGATTCTATAAAGGAGATGACAAATGCAGTACTTTTCAGGAAGATTTAAAGAAGCAGCAAGTGAACTAATCCTAGATTTTCACTCCTCTATTCACTTTGATCAAAGGTTATATAGATATGATATTATGGGTAGTATCGCCCATGTTAGAGGGCTTTCTAAAATGGAGATTATTTCAAAAGAGGATGGAGACCTTATTGAAAAAACTCTTTTAGGGATTCTAGAGGATATTGAAAATGGAAAGATTTCTTTCTCTACAACTTACGAAGATATTCATATGAATATTGAAAAAATCCTTATTGATAGAATTGGTGATGTGGGAAAAAAACTTCACACTGGGCGTAGTAGAAACGACCAGGTAGCTGTGGATATGAGGCTTTTTACAAAGGATGAGGTAAAAAAAATTCAGTCCTATTTAGTTGAACTAATTGAAGTTTGTACTCACTTAGGAAGTGAGCATTTAGAAACATATATGCCTGGGTTTACTCATCTTCAAAAGGCTCAACCAATCTCTTTTGGACACTATATGTTTGCTTATTCTGAGATGTTTAAGAGAGATTTTATACGTTTAAATAACGCTTTTGAGTTACTTGATTACTCGCCTCTTGGATGTGCAGCTTTAGCTGGTACAACTTATCCCATAGATAGAGAGTTCACTGCTCACACTTTAGGATTTAAAGGACCTACTTTAAACTCTTTAGATGGAGTTAGTGATAGAGATTACTTAATTGAGATTATGTCTGCACTTTCAATTGTTATGATGCATCTTTCAAGGTTCTCTGAAGAGATAATAATCTATACTTCAAATGACTTTGGATATATTGAATTAAGTGACGCTTTTTCAACTGGAAGCAGTATAATGCCACAAAAGAAAAATCCCGATGCAGCTGAGTTAGTTAGAGGTAAAACTGGTAGAGTTTACGGGGATTTAATGGCACTTTTAACAACTATGAAGGGAATCCCTTTAGCATACAACAAAGATATGCAAGAGGATAAAGAGGTTTTCTTTGATGCTGTAGACACTGTGAAGGGATGTTTACAAGTATTTGTTGGGATGGTTAAGACATTAAAGGTAAAGGATGAGGTTTTACTTTTAGCTTGTAACGATGGATTTATCAATGCCACTGATGTTGCAGACTACTTAACTGTTAGGGGAATGAGTTTTAGAGAAGCTTATAAAATAACTGGGGAGATAGTTAGTTACTGTATTGATAATGGGTTAAATTTAGAAACTTTATCACTTGATAAATACAGAGAGTTTTCATATATTTTTAACGGGGATATATATGAAACAATAGCTATTAAAAATTGTGTTGAAAAAAGAAAGTCCTTAGGTGGACCAAGTAAAGAGAGCTTACTCTCTCACTTAGAAAGATTAAATGAATTTTTGGATGGGGCCAAGATAGATCTTATTAACTATAGATTAAACGATATAATGGAATAAATTAAATAAAACTATTAAACTTATTGTATTTCTAATAAAAATATGGTTAAATTAGAAAAATGGTTTTAGGGGGAATGTCATGAAAATAGATCACATAGCAATTTATACAAATGATTTAGAGAGATTAAAAGATTTTTATGAGAAATACTTTTCTGCAGTTTCGAATAGTAAATATCACAATCCAAAAACAGGATTAGAAACATATTTTTTAAGTTTTGAAAATGGGGCAAGGCTAGAAATAATGACAAGACCTAATTTAAATACTAACGAAGCTATCTCTCCATTCTGTGGTTTTATACATTTAGCTTTTTCCTTAGGAAGTAAGGGAACTGTAGACTCTCTTACAAATAGACTTGTAGAAGATGGATACACTCTTTTAAGCGGGCCAAGAACAACAGGAGATGGATATTACGAAAGCTGTATTCTTGATCCAGATGGAAATCAAATAGAACTAGTTGCATAATTTTTAAAAAAAATTAAATATAATTCTAACAAATAACTAAAAATCGAGCTCTCTACAAAAGTAGAGAGCTCTTTTTTACCACTAGTATTCAAGGCTGTTAAGATAGATTTTTTAATTCCTCTAAAGATAAGCCCGTTTTTTCTGATATTATCTCATCTGACAATATGCCTTTTAAAGATTTTGCAATTTCTAACTTCGCTTTTTGTTCTCCTCTTTTTAATCCTTTTTCCTCTGCTGATAGTAATGCATTTAACCTATCATTTCTTGAGTTTTCACGCATACGATAATGCTCCGCTTCCTTTGGATCTCTACTTATTCTGGCAAGTTCCTCTTTAGCTTCTTGTAACTCTTCAACTTTTCTTTCTAAAGAGATTACCTTCTCATTGTTTGGGTCTTCTAAAAAACCTACCCAAATACTTAATAAATCTGATTCATCTATATCTTTCATTTTAGGTATCTCTATAAAATGAAGCTCTAAAATATCGGTTAGTATATTTTTATTTTCTGTATTTTGAATTAAATATTTGTTATGAAATTTCTCTTCATCTAGCAAAATAAAATCCAATACATTTATACATATTGTTCTTGGTAAATTAGCATACGCACCTTTTCCTGTGTATTCACTTATATATGTTTTCCCCCAATAGTATAAACTTCTTTTCACCATATTTCGCTCATCGGCTCTTTGCATTTCAATATTAATTAATTCACCAGTGCTCGTTTTAGCTAATATGTCTAGCCTAGAAAAGCTATCTTCTATATATTCTTTACTCATCTCTGTATTTTTTAATTTAACCTCTACAATTGGTTCTTTTGGCTTTATACAAGCATTTAAAAAAGATATTAATATTCTTGGATGTTTTTCAGAACCAAAAATATTTTTAAAAACATAATCAACTTTTGGATCAAATAACTGAGTACACATAAGACATCACCCTTCCTATAACTTTTATTCCTATTATACCTTTATATTCCGATAATATCAATCTCTTACATCTATATATATTACATCTGTATTTTCTAAAACCTCAAATATCTGTTTGCTTGTTTTTTGCATACTCCTCTTAGTATAATCCCCTTAAAGTAGACAGATAATAAAAGAGAGTAGTATAATCTTAATTGTCTAAAACTTTAAGGGGGTTTTTGTTTAGTGAAAAATAATAGTTATTCTAAAGAAACTAAGATACAGGCTTCTATTATGAGAAACTCTGGATATTCTTTATCTCATATTAGAAAAATACTTAATATTAAATCTGATTCTCAAATTACTGTTAATCGCAAAAGAATTCAAAAAAAAATTAAATGGTCTTAGTCCCATAGAATATAGGACTAAGACCGCTTAAAATACTCTCTTTTTTCTTCTTTCTTCATCAACTTTTAAAATTAACTCATCTATTACAAGTTTATTTACATAAAATCTTTCTAAATCTGCTTTTAGCTCTGGTAATGTTTTAAGAGATTTTTGGTACCATTCACCACCAGAAATTATATCAAGTAAAATACTTCTCGGACGAATTTCAATTTCAATCTCTGTTGTTCCTAAAAGTTCTTTTATTTCACTATATATAATTTTATTTGTAATTTTTTTACTCTTATTTAAATTCATTAACTTCTCCACAGTTGGAATATCTGTTGGAACCCAATCTAAAGTCATCAGTAACTCTTTTTTCATCCACTTAAACTCTTGATGCTCTATTAATTTAAACTCTGAGAAATCTAAAACTGTACAGTTATATGTAGATAATTTTATAACAAACTCTTCATATTCTTTTTGAACTTCATCAAAAAGTTTATCCGCTCTTATCTCTATATTTAACTCCTCTTTGATCTCTCTTTCCAAAGCTCTTTTAGGTTCCTCTCCCTCTTCAATCTTACCACCTGGGAACTCCCACATCCCTGGGAAAGTTTTATCCTTTGGCCTCATAGCGCAAAATATATCGCCATTTGGATTTTCTAAAATAGCTCCTACTACCTCAATAATTTTTTTCATTAATTTCTCCTACCTAATACTCTCTATTCTTTTAGCAATATATATAAATTCATCTAAATTTTTTTCTATTATTTCTCGTAAAATATTTATATCTAAATTTTGATTATCACTAATAGCTATATTTTTTACTTTTATAATTTTTCCCATATTTATCAATGTTTTTTTATCAATAACTCCATTTTTTTCTAAAACCTCAAATATCTGTTTGCTTGTTTGAGGAATTTCTAATTTCTTTATTTTTATGTAATGAAGCCCTAAATCTAATGTTGCTTCACACATTCTTTGTAAATTTAAAATTATAGAATCTTGTTTTGTATAATTTTCTAGATTACTTGGTATATTTGCGTACTCCTCTTCTATTCTCTTTATACATCTTTTTATAGTTTCAATTTTATTAATAATTACATCATCTTTCAACTTAATTCCTCCTTAGATCAACTCTCTTTTTTCCTCTCCTGCTTCTGCTACTTGTAGCACTTTTTCTACTCTTTCAGTAAGCTCAATATATATCTCTTTAGATAATGGATTCTCTAACTTTAAAGTTGTAGTTATAGGTTTTTCGTTCCTATAATCTACGCAATCCCCTTTTCCTATATAGATATATGGTTGAACTACACCATCAACCTCTTTATATTTTCTTACAAATATATGTAAACTAATACCACGTTCTCTATTTTTAACTATATTTTGTCCTCTTTCACTTTCAACTCTTGTGGTATTTGGGCTTTCCCATTGAAAATGATATCTATCTAATATTTTATCATTATATTTTATACTCTCTTTAATATCCGCTCCTTTATGTAAGTCTACAAATAAAAAATAATTATTTCCATTTGTAAATAACCCAGTTCCTCTAACAGAACTATGTTTCATTTGATAGTTACAAATTAATGCAACATCCTTCATAAAATAGTTTTCATATAACTTTAAAAATGGAAAACCATAATCCTCTGTTCCAAAACTTTCTTTATATTTTAAAAGTCCATAATCTAAAACTTCTAAAATATAATCTTTTATATCTTTATTTTTTAAAACCTCATTTAACAGCTCTGTTTTCTCTATAGTTCCATCTGAAACTTGAAAAAGTTTTCCACATCTTTTCAGATCTTGTGAATCATAATAATCTCCATTTAAATATCTCATAGCGTGATCTATAGTAGCAATAGTGTGGTTAATATCAGATATCTCAATATATTTTCCAATTGCTCCAAAAACCTTATCCTTTGGTAACCCTTGATCTTTTGCTATTAACTCATGAATTATTGCAAACTCATACACTCTTTTTATAGGTAAAAATCTCTCTATCTCACGAATAACTACTCTCTCTTTTTCATTTAATGAAAATAGATTATCCTTTACTTTAGCTAGAAAATCTAAATATGATTTTTGAAGTCTTACATATTTATAAAAATTAGGAGCATCTTCATACTCAACAAAATCTAATGGTCTTGGAATTTTTCCCTTTAGATAATCTTTAAACTCATCATACTCAGCTTTTAAATACTTTAAACTATTAAAGTTTTCATTATCTAGTTGTTTCAATATCTCTTTTTTACAAATCTCTTCCATCTTCACATGAATAGATTTAGATAAGTTATCAAAATCCCTTTTTACAGCTATTTTTATACTCTCTTTATCATAACCTTTTCTTCCCATCAGTGCCAATGCAATTAAAAAAGCTCTTGAATGGTTTCCTATAAAATCTATAACTGTTAAAAACTCTTTGTTTTCATAGTGCCTTAGCCCTCTTCCCAACTGCTGTGTGAATATAATTGGTGAAGCTGTTGGTCTTAACATTAAAATACTATTTATACACGGAATATCTATTCCTTCGTTAAAAATATTAACTGTAAATATAACTTCTAACTCCTCTGTCTCTTTGAATTTTTTTATTATATCTTCTCTTAAATCTTTTCCATGATTTCCTGTTATAGTTGCTGCTTTTACCCCTTTTTTTAAAAACTCTTTAGTCATATATTCACAGTGTTCAATAGAGACACAGAACCCTATAGTTTTTCTTCTCTCTCCACTATACCCATAAAAATTCATCTTCTCTATAATAAAATCTACTCTTTTTTCTAGGTTTAAAGCTTTAGTCACTGCAGCAATATCATTTAAATCTATTCCTTCTAAATTTACATCTGATATATCCTTTACTCCATAGTAATGAAATGGTGTTACAAGCTCTCTATCTAGCGCCTCTTGTAAACGAATCTCCACAGGTACATTCATATGAAAAATCTCATATATATTTCCACCATCACACCTTTCAGGGGTAGCTGTTAACCCTAGTAAAAACTTAGGTTTAAAATAATTTATAACCTTCTCATAACTTTTAGCAGTTATATGATGAGCTTCATCAACTATTATATAATCAAACTCATACTCATTAAACTCTTGGTATCTATTATTTAAGCTTTGTATAGTGGCAAAAATATAATCTCTATCCACATTTTTTATATTTCCTGTAAAAAACCCCATAGTTTTTTCAGGCAGAATATTTTTAAAAGTTTCCATAGCAGATTTTAAGATATCTTCATTGTGAACTATAAAAAGCATTTTCTTAGCTTTAAATGCTTTTACATCAAAAGCCCCTAAATATGTTTTTCCTGTTCCTGTAGCTGCAATACAAAGAGCTCTTGTCTCTCCATACATTCTAGTTGTTTCCAAGTTTTTTAAAGCTATCTCTTGCATATAGTTTGGTTTTATATCTGACTCTTTATAGATTCCAAAATCATGGTCCTCTGCTGCTAAAAAATATTCATCTCTAACTTTTTTTCTTACAACTATCTCCTCTTTTTTTACATATGAAACTATATATGGATTTACATTTTCAACACCCTTTTCCCAAAGGTAATTAAATTCATTTAAAACCCCTTTTATAAAATCACTATTTTTTTCTGTAGTAACTGCTGCATTCCATTCAATATTACTTTTAAGCCCACTTTTAGTGAGATTAGAAGAACCTATTATAGCTTTGTAATAATCGTCATACTCAAAGATATATCCCTTAGTATGAAACCCTTCCATCTTGTCACTATCAAAAAATTTAACCTCTATATTTTTAAATCTTTTTAAAAACTCTATAGATTTCAGTTCTGTAAAATGAAGGTAGTTTGTTGTTAAAATTTTACCTTTTATATTATGTTTTTCACTTTTTTTTAAAATATCTAAAATTATTTGTACTCCTGCAAAGTTAATAAACGCCACAGAAAAACAGAAACTTTTAGCTTTTTCAAATCCCTTTTCTATATATTTATATAAATTTCCATTATTTTCTAAGTTAGTATTACTTATAAATTCATATTTCATATATCCCCCACTAAAACTTATATTTTAACTTTATACTATAAAGTATACCATATTTCTAATGTAAGATTAATTGAGATTACAAAAATGGAGAAACTAGTTTTAGTTTCTCCATCCTCTATCTATTATTTCACTATATAGTTCTCAATATTGTTATAACATATATTTTGAACCATTTTCCCCAGTTTATCTACATCATTTGGAATCTCTCCATTTTCTACCCACTCCCCTAGTAGGTTACAAAGTATTCTTCTAAAATACTCATGTCTTGTATAAGATAGGAAACTTCTTGAATCTGTTAGCATTCCAACAAATCTTGAAAGTAATCCTAAATTAGCTAAAGCTGTCATCTGCTTTATCATTCCATCCTTTTGATCTAGGAACCACCATCCAGATCCTAATTGAATCTTTCCTGGAATTCCCCCTCCTTGGAAACATCCTATTAATGTTCCTAAAGTCTCGTTCTCTCTAGGATTTAAATTATATAATATTGTTTTTGGTAACTCATTTGTATCATCTAAAGCATCTAAAAACTTCGATAGTGAATGTACAAAAATATCATCTGCAATACAATCAAATCCAGTATCTGGTCCTAGTTTTTTAAACATTCTAGTTGAGTTATTTCTAATAGTTCCCATATGAAGTTGCATTACCCAACCTCTTTTATTGTACTCTTTTCCTAAGAACATCATAATATTTGTTTTAAACATCTTAGCCTCTTCTGAAGTTAAAGTCCCACCAGCTACTCTTTTCTTAAGTATAGCGTTCACTTCATCCTCACTTCCCATTACAAAAACAATAGGATCTAAAGCGTGATCTGATATTCTACATCCAACCTCATGGAAAAAGTCTATTCTCTCTCCTAAAGCTAATTTATACTCAGCTAATGAATCAATCTCTTTTCCATGTAACCCTTCTAATTTTTCTAACCAAGGTAGGAAATCATCTTTCTCTATATTAAACCCTTTATCCGGTCTAAATGCTGGGTTTACAACAACTTCAAAATCATTCTCCTTTTTTAAAGCTATATGATACTCTAGTGAATCTAATGGATCATCTGTTGTACAAAGTGCTTTTACATTAGCTCTTTTTATTAACTCTCTAGCTGTAAACTCATCTTTTTGTAACATCTCATTTGTCTTTTCCCAAATCTCTTCAGCTGTTTCTTTAGAAAGAATTGTATCTATTCCAAAGAATTTTTTTAACTCTAAGTGAGTCCAGTGAAACAGTGGATTTCCGTAACACTCATCCATTGTTTCAGCCCATTTCATAAACTTCTCTTTATCCTCTTTATCTCCAGTAATGTAGTCCTCAGAAACACCATTACTTCTCATTGCTCTCCATTTATAGTGATCTCCACCTAACCAAATCTCAGTTATAGATCTATATTTTTTGTTCTCATATATCTCTTTTGGATTTAAATGACAGTGATAATCATAAATTGGCATATCTTTTGCATACTCATGATATAGTGTCTTTGCTATATCACTATTCAATAAAAAATCTTCACACATAAACTTTTTCATCTTTAATCCTCTCCATTTATCTAATATTTATAACGTAACTCCAGATTTAAAAATCGCAATCTCTTGGAATCTATTTAATTCGTTATTTACTTTTTTCCCATTTATTACTTCAATTATATACTCTATAAACTCTTCTAGTAACTCATCCATCGTGACATCTTCCGATACCAATCTTCCTGCATCAAAATCTATCCATCTTCTTTTCTTATTATATAGCTCACTATTTGTAGAGATTTTTACTGTTGGAACATATCCTCCATATGGATTTCCTCTTCCAGTTGTAAATAAAACCATATGACACTTTGCTGCTGCAAGAGCTGTTGTAGCAACTGAATCATTTCCTGGAGCACTTAAAAGATTTAAACCTTTCTCTTTTAAAATCTCTCCGTACTTTAACACATCTATAACCTTAGAAACTCCAGACTTTTGAGTACATCCTAAAGATTTATCCTCTAAAGTTGTTATTCCACCAGCCTTATTTCCTGGAGATGGATTTTCATATATCTCTTGGTCATTTTTTATAAAATACTCTTTGAAATCATTTACCAGTGATACACACTTTTTAAAGACCTCTTCATTTTTACATCTTTTCATAAGAAGAGTTTCTGCCCCAAACATCTCTGGAACCTCAGTTAAAACTGTTGTTCCACCTTGAGCAACAATATAATCTGAAAACTCTCCTAACATTGGATTTGCAGTTATTCCAGAAAGTCCATCTGACCCACCACACTCTAATCCAAAGTTTATTTCACTTAAACTAGCACTTTCTCTTTTATCTTGAAGCATCTTCTCATATAACTTTAAAAGTATATTTTTTCCAGCTTCAACCTCATCTTCAACATCTTGAGTTACTAAAAACTTAACTCTATCTTTGTCGTACTCTCCTAAAGTTTTTTCAAATTCACCAATTTGGTTATTTTCACACCCTAGTCCTAAAACAAGTACTCCTCCAGCATTTGGATGTTTAACTGTATTTTGTAGTATCACTCTTGTATTTATATGGTCCTCTCCAAGTTGTGAGCATCCATAGTTATGAGTTAAAACGTTGATATTGTCTATTTGAATATCTCCAATCTCATTTAAAAACTCATCTTTTATCAATTGAGCAATTCCATTTACACATCCAACTGTTGGAACAATCCATAACTCATTTCTTATTCCTACATCTCCATTTTTTCTTTTATAAACTTCCACACTTCTTTTTTCTAAGTCTAGAACTCTATCTTGAAACTCTGGAGTATAAACATAGTTATTAAGATCTTTTAAGTTTGTTTTTGTATTATGAGTATGTATCCATTCACCCTTTTTTATAGGTGTTGTTGCATGACCAATCGGCATTCCATATTTTATTACACCCTCATCTTTTCCAATGTTTCCAAGGGCAATTTTATGCCCTTTAGAAACGTCCTCTAACAATGTTAAACTATCTCCATCTAAAGTTATAGTTTCATCTTTTTTATAGTTTTTTAAAGCGATAACTACATTATCCCTTGTGTTTATCTTTATAAACTCTTTCATTACTTAACCTCTTCTAAAGCTTTCTTCACTCCATTTTTATCTATGTTTTCTAAGTATTTAGCTACTAACTCAGTCATTCCTTCCACTGAATTTAAATTCATATCCCAGTGATTTTCTAATCCTAACACAGATTTTACTATGTTTTCATAGTTATTCTCTTGCCATAAATCTGCATACATATCTAAGTGGTGTCTATCATCTCTTAACTGAATAGCATCTCCATTTTCTCTAACACCTTTATAGAATCTTATTAAAGCTGCTAAAGAGAATAGAAGTCTCTTAGGTAGTTTTCCTGTTCTTTTGTATGTCTCTAAAACTTGTGGAAGTATTCTAGATTTATACTTAGCCATTGAGTTTAGTGAGATATCCATTAGCATATGTTTTACATATGGGTTTTTAAATCTATTGATTACAGCATCTTTAAACTCTTTTAACTCCTTTTCATCCATATCTAAAGCTGGAATGATCTCCTCATCTATTGCTAGTTCAATAAAGTTTCTAATATCATCATTTTCCATAGCTTCTCTAACTGTATCTATTCCATATAGGTATGAAACTGGAACCATAGCTGTATGAGCTCCATTTAATATTCCTACTTTTCTCATTTTATATGGTTTTAAATCGTCAACTATTAAGATATTTAGGTTTAATCCCTCTAACTTTAACTCTCTTGTTAATATCTCTTTTGGTCCTTGAATTACAAATAGGTAGAAGTATTCTCCAGTTGTTATAAAGTTATCCTCATAACCTAACTCTTTTGTTAACTCCTCTTTCTCTCCTCTTGGATACCCTGTAACAATTCTATCAACTAATGTTGAACACCAGATATTTCCATTTATTAACCAGTTTTTAAAGTCCTCTCCCAAGTTCCAAAGATCAGCATATTTTAAAACCATCTTTCTTAACTCTTCACCATTATAGTCAATCAGTTCACATGGCATTAAAATAAATCCTTTAGTCATATCTCCATTGAAAGTTACAAATCTTTCATGCATCAATCTTGTTAACTTTCCTGGGAATGTACTTTGAGGAGTATCCTCATACTTATCCTCTGCACTAAAAGCTATTCCTGCTTCTGTTGTATTAGATACAATAAATCTCATCTCTGGATTATGAGCTAGTTGTAAATACTCTTGGAAGTTTTTATAAACAGGTATCTCTCTATTTATAGATGATATTATAGTGTAATCTTTAACAACCTCTCCAGTTTCATTTATTCCTCTAATTATTGCTGTATATAATCCATCTTGAGTATCTAATAGTGGTACTGCATCAAAATCAATTGGTCTTACTACAGCTACTCCAGCGTTTAAGTTTGTATTTTTATTTATTATGTCTAATTGCCAATCGAAGAAACATCTTAAAAAATTTCCCTCTCCAAATTGAATTACTTTCTCTCCATATTTTGGTAAATTTAACTCTTCTCTAGTTAACATTTTTTTCTCCTTATTCTGTGATATATCAGTATTATATTACAAATATATTATATTTAACTGTAAAAAGCAAGTTTTTTTTTATAAATTTAATCATAAAAAAATATAATCGTTCACTAAAAGAACAATTTTTTATTTGATATTGGTTTTTTTAAAAAAATATTATATACTATTAATATAAAAAAATAGGGAGTTATATATGAAAAGTTTAAAAAACAAAGCTTATGATGAGTTAAAGGAGTTAATTATTTCTGGTAAATTAGAAGCAAATGAAAGAATTGATGAAGATTTCTTATCAAAATCACTTAATGTCAGTCGTACTCCTGTTAGAGAAGCTATTAATCGACTTGAACAAGAGGGCTGGATTAATATAGTTCCAAGAAAAGGGATGTTTGTTAACAATATCTCACTTAAAGAGATTAACGATATTTTCCAAGTTAGAAGTAATTTAGAGCCAATTATTCTTGAAATGGCTTTCTATAAAATCAATAGAGAAGATTTAATCAGTTTAAAAGAGAAATTTTTAGATTTTTCAAATAAAAATTCTTTAACACCTGAAGAGAAAAAGGCGTTAGATACTTTAGACAATGAATTACATCTATTAATTTTAAGAAATTGTAATAATAATTTTATTATTAAAATGATGGAAAATGTTTACGAACATAATATGAGAATCAGAAATATAAGTTCTCAACCACCAATTAGAAGATTTGATGCTATTAAAGAGCATCTCAACATCATTGAATCAATTTTAAATGACAATCTTCAAACTGCAATAGAGGAACTAAAAAACCATAATTCAAAAGCTAAAGAGGGGTTTTTCCATAGCTTAATTGAACAGTAAAAAAGAGATTTGATAGCCCAAATCTCTTTTTCATTTTCTATGAAATATCACTTTCTAGTAAAGTTGTAAACTCTCTTATATCATCCATCAAATTTACATCTGGGTTACACTTTAATACCATTCCATCTAAATACATTAAGCTTTTTATTATATGAAACATCCCCTCTTCAAACTCCATTCCAGAATTTATAGCCAACTTTATTGTTTCCATCATACGTTTTGTTAAACTAACTTGAGAAACTGTAGAGTTTTTAAAGTCTTTATAAAGAACTTTAAACTTTTTTGAAAACTTTAAATAGTTTTCCTCTTTCAATTTTTTTTCTGACATCTCATTTAAGTAAAAAGCCGATTTATCATAGTCATATCTACTCAAATGATAGAAAAACCAGAATAATCCCACCCTTAATTTTGTTTTTACTCTTCCTATAGTTGAGCAATCTATAAGATTTATATCCCCATTTTCTCCTAAAATTATGTTCCCAGGGTGCAAATCTCCATGAAATACTCCTAATTTAAACATATAAAAAGTATGATATTTAAAAACTCGAAGAAGGTCTGAATACTTTAACTCTTTTTCTTTTAATAAACTGTTAAAACTTCTTCCCTCTATAAATTTTGATACAACTACCTTATCTGTACATAAATTATCTATAAAATTTGAAAAATAAAGATTTTCCAAAGGAAACCTCTCTATATTCTCATCTTTTAACTTTTTTAAATACTTGGCACCCTCAACTTCATTTTTAAAATCCAACTCTCGTAGTGTTGATTCCTCAATATTGTTTAAAACTTCTAATGGATTAAATATTTTTTTCAATTTAGGATAAAAAAATAACAATAGATTAACTACCTTTTTTGCACTTTCTACATCCTGTAAAAACTCTTTTTTGAAATTTTCTCTTCGAATCTTTATAGCAACTTTTTCACTTTTATTTCCACTATTTCTTAGAAACCCAAGATGAACTTGCCCAATAGATGCTGATGCAAAAGGAAGTTTTTCATAGGATTTCATAGCTGTTAAAATCCACATATCATCTCCTATTAACTCATCTATATCCTGCTTTTGAGCTTCATAGCTATACTCATAAAGTTTTGCTAAATACACACATGTTGATTCATCTATAAAATCCGCTCTCAATGCATAATACTGTGCTACTTTTACTGCTAAAAGCCCCATTTTTTCTATCTCTTCCAATGGTGGTAGGGAGTTTGTATGAATTTTATATATCAGTTTTACTAACTTAAAATTTTTCATATTTTCCTCCTAATTCTTTATATTTTTTTATACTAAAAAAGAGAGGTTAAACCTCTCTCTCCATTAAAATTATCTAACTAACCATCCACCATCTATAGCTAGAATATGTCCATTTATATAATCTGCTGCCTTTGATGATAAGAATATCGCTCCTCCTACAAGGTCTGATGTTTGTCCCCATCTTTCTGCTGGTATTCTTCCTAATATCTCAGCATTTCTCTTTTCATCAGCTCTAATTGGTGCTGTGTTAGCTGTTTCTATATATCCTGGTGCTATTGCGTTTACTTGAATGTTATCTACTGCTAACTCATTTGCAAAAGCCTTTGTAAGTCCAGCTACTCCATGTTTACTTGCTGTGTATGATGGAACAAACTTTCCACCTTGGAATGATAGCATTGAAGCTATGTTTATTATCTTTCCTCCACCTTGCTTTTTCATCTCTATTGATGCAGTCTTACTTAAATAGTATATTG
>NZ_JBOFXD010000043.1:0-31792 GCF_051653945.1 Cetobacterium sp. | reverse complement strand
AATTTGATTCAGATTGTACTACTTCTTTAGAATTTTTAAGAGAGCTAAATATAGATTAAAGTATTGAAAATAAAGGGGTCATAGATGGTCAGGAAAATCCTTAGCGTTGTTATTCCGCGTTTTCCTGACGGGACCCCTTTTTGGGGAGTTATTTTCCTAAAAATTTAACTTATATTTACTTAGTATACTCTCTATTTTTCCAATCATTTCTTCTTCTAATTCCCATGTCGTACTTCTCACATTCTCTTCTATTTGCTGAGGTGTTTGAGCTCCACAAATAACTGGTCCAACTTCTTTTTGAGCTATTAACCAATTTATAGCAACTTGTGATAATGGTTTTCCTATTTCTTGAGCTATTTCTTTTAATTCTTCAACACAGTTAAAGTAATTTAAAAATCTTTCTCCATTTAATTTTGGATTTTTTGATCTATCATCTGATGAATCAAAATTATTTTCTAATTTAAACTCTCCAGTTAACAATCCTTGCATTAAAGGACTGTATGGTAAAAATGCCATTCCTTCCTCTTTGCATAATGGTAACAATTCATTTGCAGTTCTATACTCTAACTGCTTATGATGATAAATTTCTGAATTTGGTTCTAACATATTGTATAGACCTTGGAGTGTTGAAATTTCAGCTAATTCCATACATTTTTTTGTATCTTTTAAGGAAAAATTAGATAGTCCTATATATCTTATTAATCCTTTTTCTTTCATCTCCATTAAAGTAGCCATTCCCTCTTCTAATTCCATTCCTTCAAATGGCCAGTGTATTTGATACAAATCAACATAAGAAGTTTGAAGTCTTTCTAACGAGGCATTTAACTCTTTATATAAACTTTCTCTTGATATACTTTTAGTAACAACTTTATTTTCATCCCATATAAGACCACACTTTGTTGCAATAAAAAGAGAACTTCTATCATAATCTTTTAAGGCTTCTCCTAATATTTTTTCCGAATGTCCCATTCCATAAATAGGAGCAACATCAAAAAAATTTATACCTAATTCTACAGCTTTTTTAATTGTTTCTATAGATTTTTGATCCTCTGTATTGTTCCATGTACCACCTATCGCCCAGCATCCAAATCCAACTGAAGATAATTTCTCATTATTTAATGCTTTAAACTGTTTATACGTCATAGTTTTCTCCTTATTTTCTTAATTCTGGCCAGAAATCTTTATTAGCTTCAATTAAACTGTCTAAAATATCTTTTGCTTTTAATGCTGAAGAAACTGTCTTATTTAAAGTTAACGCTTTAAGTGCTTTATCATATGAATTTTCCATATAAGCGTCTACCAAACATTTTTCAGAAGCTAATTGTTGCTCTATCATACCTTTATTAAATGTAGGTATTTCTAAATTTTCATATGTACTCATAGGCCCATTCTTAGTTATTAAACATGGTATTTCTATCATAGCATCATTTGGAAGATTTTTAATAGCTCCATTATTTTCTACAATTACTAAGTATTTTTTATTTAAATCATTTGCTAAAGAGTTTGCAACATCTACTATAAACAATCCATGAGCTCCAACATGGAAAGCTTCTCTATCATAATTACCTGTTTTTTCATACTCATCTATTGCTTTAAACAATGTCGCTTCCCTTCCATCCATAACTTCATTTGCTCTTGTATAATCTTTATTTAATTGATTTAAAACTAAATCCCCTAATAAATAGTATTGCATATATGTATTTGGTACATAGTCATCAAAAAGATTTAAAATATATTTCATATTTTTATATGTTTTTTGCCACGATGCATCTTTATGTTGTAAATCATAGTTAGTTTCAGGGAATAAACCATGTTCTTTTATAAAGTTTTTCATTTCATCTATTCTTTCTATACCATTTACTTTTAAACTTGTAAACCATCCAAAGTGATTAAGTCCAAAGTACTCAGGTTCAATCTCTTCATAATCACATTTAAATATATCTGTCATCTTTTGCATCATACCAACTGGCATGTCACATATATTAAGAACCTTTGAATTAGGTCTTAATCTTCTCATTGCCTCTGCAACTATTGAAGCTGGATTTGAGTAGTTTATCATCCAACACTCTTTTTTAGAATACTTTTCCATGTAGTCAACTAACTCTACCATAGGTTTTATAGCTCTTAGTGCATATGCCATTCCTCCTGGACCACAAGTTTCTTGTCCAATTGTCCCTAATGATAAAGGAATTTTTTCATCTAACTCTCTCATTGCATATTTACCAGTTCTGATTTGTGCAAATATAAAATCTGCATCTTTAAAAGCTGATTCTGGATTTGTATGCTCTGTAAATAATAACCCTGGATCCATTTCATCAACTACACTTTTTGTTATAACAGAAATCTTTCTCTGTCTTTCTCCATCTATATCAAATACCCTTAATTCATCTAATTTAAATTCATTTTTTTTACTCAATAAAGCTTTTACAACTCCAGGCGTAAATGTACTTCCCCCACCTGCTATAACTACAACATATTTTTTCATAATAATCCTCCCTAATTTTACTCTTCATCTTTTATATTTAACTCTTTACAAACCTCTTTTTTTATCTTTTGAACAGATAATCCATATATAATTTGAACTCCCTCAGAATTTTTAACAATACCACTACATCCTGTTGTATTCAATAGTTTCTCATCTATTTTTTCTAAATCCTTAACTTGAACTCTAAGTCTTGAGTAACAATTTGTAATAGTTTTTATATTTTCAGATCCACCTAATCCTAAAATTATATTTTTTATTTTATCGCTTTTTTCACTCTCTTTATTTTTTTCTTTATAATCCGCTTTACTATAAAGCTTTACTTCTCCACTTTCTCTTCCAGGAGTTTTTAAGTTCAATTTTTCTATTAAAAACTTAAATATAACATAATACAAAGCTATTTGAGCAAAACCTAATAAAATAAATTTAAATGTATCTCCTTTAGCTCCTGCTGGAAGCATCATTGCCAAAAATTCAATTCCTCCAGATACCGCTATTACTCTTAAATCTAATAGTGCAGCTACTGCCATTCCTACTCCAGCTAAAATTGCATGAACAATAAATAAAATTGGAGCAGTGAATAAAAATGAAAACTCTAATGGTTCTGTTACTCCTGCGAAAACTGCTGCTCCCACAGCTGGAATTAAAATTCCTTTTGTTTTTTCTTTTAAATCACTATTTGCACATTTATACATAGCTAAAGCTGCTCCTACTAATCCAAACATTTTACTCATAGCTTTTGTTAAATAAACTGCTCCAGATCCCAATCTATTAACAGTTGAAGAAGATAACTCTGCCATAGCGATATTTCTGACACCTTCTAAATATTGACCATCAACTACACCAGTTCCACTTATAGCTGATAGTTCTACAGGTACC
Source organism: Cetobacterium sp. (assembly GCF_051653945.1). Lineage (GTDB taxonomy): Bacteria > Fusobacteriota > Fusobacteriia > Fusobacteriales > Fusobacteriaceae > Cetobacterium_A. The sequence goes on along the minus strand of NZ_JBOFXD010000043.1, from coordinate 28,431 downwards.
CATAACAAATGATGTAATCCTGTAGGAATTAAAATTCTTTCTAAAAATCCATAAATTCCCACACCAAATACTCCTGTAGAAACAATTGTATTTGTCATTTTAGCAATAAAAATCTGTATTACTGGCCAAGTATAAGTAAAAAATATTGATAATAATATTACAGTTGGTATACCTATCAATAAAGCTAAATTTGAACTACCATAAAGTCGCATTGCACCTTCGAACTCTTTATCTACAAATTTGTTATGTAGATAAGCTGTAACTAATCCTAAAATAATTCCTAAAAATACCCCCATATCTAAAACCTGAACTCCTAAAACTAAACTCTGTCCAGTTCCCCTTAAATCACCACTTAAAAGAAATCCTTGAATTTTCATAAAAGAATTCATAGAATAAAGAAAAATAAAAAATAAAATTATTCCACTTAATCCAGCATCCCCCTTTTTTCTTTTTGCCATTCCAGAAGCGATTCCAACAGCAAATATTGGAGATAGATTTATAAATATACTTAATAATGAATCTTTTGTTAAAACACCAAAATTATTCAACCACTGAATTTTTGAAAAAGGAATAGATGGATTTGTTAATAAAACTCCAAATGCCAATAACATTCCAACTATCGGTAATGTAAATACTGGAACTAATATTCCTTTAGAAAATTCAGTACCCAATCGAGTTATAGTTTTCTTTAGTTTTTCAATATTTAAACCACAATCTTTTTTTAAAACTTTATCCATAGGACCCCCAAAAACAATTTTTTTAAAATTGGTATATACCAATTACAAGGTAATAATATTTCATTTTTGCAATTTTGTCAATAATTTTTTTATTGATTTTTTTTTTAATAAAAATTATAATTGTTTTAGTAGACAAAAAATATAGGAGATATTAATGAAATTACCTAGATATATCGAAATTGCAAAAGAACTTGAAGAGAAAATTTTAAATAATACCTATAAAAAAAATGAACGTCTTCCTGCTGAAAGAATATTAGCTGAAGAATATAATGTTACTAGAGTTACAATTAGAAATGCTATTGAGCATTTAGTTTTAAAAGGATTTTTGGAGAAAAAAGTTGGAAGTGGAAACTACGTAAAAAAAAATACTTTAAACTTAAATATTAGTGAACAATTAAGTTTTAGTGAAAAATCTCATTTTCTAAAGCAAACTCCACGCACAGATGTTATTGAATTTAAAGAGATTTCTGGAGATACAAAACTAATAGAAATATTTAATTGTGATACTAATGAAATATTTTTCTTTATAAAAAGGGTTAGATACTTAGATAATATTCCTGTTAATCTTGAAAATACATATCTTCCTAAAAAACTTTTTCCAGATTTAACTAAAGATATTATGGGTGGATCTAAATATGATTTTGTAGAAAAAACTCTTTCTATAAAAGAAAGTTACAATAAAATAACTCCACTTCTACCAACCGAAGAGTTAATTCAACTATTTAATTTAACTTCTTGTGAACCAATATTTTACAAAACATCTATTGGAATCTCTAAAAAAGATATACCCTTTGAATATAGTGAACTGTATTTTAATCCAAACATATATGAGTTTACTTTTACTTCAAAAAGATAAAAAAAGAAGAAAATTGATAATCAAATTATCAATTTTCTTCTCAATTATAGTTTTCATAATAAACTATTTTCTATCAACAGTAATTGCAACGTAGCTATTTAACTAAATTAAAAATACATCTCTTTCCTGGTGTAAAATAACATTTGTTACATGAGACACATTTTGGCTTTTTTAAATCTCCTCCATCAAATCTATATGTCTATTCCCGCCTATCAAAATTATTGGAGTATCAATCAGTTTAGCTAATTTTTTAGCATAGTCTTTAAAATATGATTCGTTAGCTTTAGAAACTACAACTTTTGTTCTAGCAGCACCTAAATTATTTTCTGATACCTCTTTTATAGATTCATTTCCACCTGTGACTTCTATTGCGTCAATCCCTAATTTAGAAAGTTTTTTAGCAACATACATGCTATCCTCTTCTGTAAGTCCACCCTCTTTAACGAAATCGGCAGAATTTAGCTTTATCCAGATAGGAAAATCTTTTCCCACAGCTTATCTCATAGCAGTAAAAATTTCAAATATAATTCTTCCTCTATTTTCAATACAACCACCATACTCATCAGTTCTTTTATTATAATATGGTGATAAAAATTGGCTAAGAAGATATCCATGCCCACCATGTATTTCTACACCATCAAATCCAGATTTTTTAACTCTTAATGCAGCGTCAGCATAAGCTTTAACTAAATATTTTATCTCTTCTTTTGTAATCTCTTTGGCCCAAGTTTTTGTATTTTCATTTTGCATAGTTAAAGGTCCCCAAATAGTTCTTTCTCCTACATTAAATGTTGTCATGAATCCACCATAAACTATTTGCATTATTATATTAGCTCCATATTCATGAATTTTATTTGTAAATCTTTGATATTCAGGAATAAAACTATCATCATATATTCCCATCATTCCAGGATTTGGTTGCTCATTTTTAGTAACAAAAGCATATCCTGTAATAAGAGTTCCAGCTCCACCTCGAGCTAATTCTTCATAAATAGCTGAAAGCTCTGGAGTTAAATGACCTTTTTCATCTGCTAAATCTTCCCATAATGCTCCTCTTATTATTCTATTTTTCATTTCTAAATTACCTAATTTTATTTTATCAAAAATACTTTTCACAATTAATCTCCTTTAAGCTTTTTACATTACAACAAGATTATATTTTATTATAATCTCTATAACAAGTACGCACTTTTTTGTAAGACTACTTACTTTTTTGTAAGAATTAAATAAAATTAGACTTTTTGCATAATAAAATATTTTATGACATTAAAAATATTTTGTTATTTGACATTAATAATTTAAATGTTAAAATTAAGGTACTAAATTTTTTGAAAATAAAGGGAGAGAAAATGTTAAATTATAAAGATAAAAATTATTTTTGTCAATTGGATTTAGGTTTAGAGTTTATTCGTGGAAAATGGAAAGCATTAATTATATGTCATTTAAAGGATGAACCTGTTAGATTTTTAGAACTTCAACGAAGGATTCATGGAATTACTCAAAAAATATTAAACGAACAGCTTAAAGCGTTAGAAGAAGAAAAAATTATAGAAAGAATAGTCTATCCAGAAGTCCCACCTAGAGTTGAATATAAACTTACAGAAAAAGGTTTAGCTCTTCTGCCAGCTTTAGAAATGATTGAACAATGGGCTAAAAAATACTTAGAGTCCTTCTCTGTTAAATAGATTAATAAAATTATATAATACAAAATTTTTATATATAAAAACTGATAATATATTTCAAAAATATAGTAAAAGTTTAAAAAAAATAATGAAATATTTTGCTAGTTTACAATTTGTAGATTATAAGATATACTAAAAGAGCAAAAAATAAAAGGAGTTAATTTTAATTATGAAAAAAAGAACGTTTTACATTCTAAATATTTTTCTAATTTTATCATTTCAGCTATTAGCTTTAAATTTTACTGAGAATAAAAAAATCGAAGAAATATTTGAAAAAAATAAGTTACAGGGAACTTTTGTCCTTTACGATGTACAAAATAATAATTTTATTGGCTATAATAAAAAAAGAGCAGAGGAACAATTTTATCCAGCTTCTACTTTTAAAATTTATAATTCTCTAATTGGATTACACACTGGAGTTGTAAAAAATGTTGATGATACTTTTTATAAATATAATGGCGAAAAAGTATTTTTAAAAAGTTGGGCTCAAGATTCAAATCTAAGATATGCTATTAAAGTTTCACAAGTTCCTGCTTATCAATTACTAGCTAGAAAAATTGGAACAAAAAAAATGCAAGAAGAAATCAATAAATTAAATTTTGGAAATAAAAATATTGGAAAAGAAGTTGATCAATTTTGGTTAAGAGGGCCTTTAAAAATTAGTGCAGTAGAACAGTGTGAATTATTGACTAAATTAGGAAATAGTGAATTACCATATGCTGAGAATATTCAAAAACAAATCCAAGAAATAACAATTTTAGAAAAAAATGAAAATTGGACTTTACATGGAAAGACTGGATGGGCGACTTCAAATATAGAAATTCCAATTGGGTGGTTTGTTGGTTGGATAGAAAAAAATGGTAAAGTATATAGTTTTGCTATAAACTTAGATATGAAAGAAAGTAAAGATTTACCTAAGCGTGAAGAGATTGCAAAAGAATCTTTAAAAGCTTTAGATATTATATAAAATTTTATTAAAAAATATTTTTCATTTTTATCCAACCAATTTATGGTTGGATTTTTTTTTTGAATTGTGTTACCATCAATGTATAGAATTGAAATGAAGGAGAATTAAAATGGCAAAAGGTTATGACCAATATTTGGAAAGAAAAAATAAAGTAAATAGTTTTGGAAAAGAACTTACAAGAAGGGCTAAGTCAAAGTGTGAGCTTTGTGAAGCTACAGGTGTAAGCCTAAGTATCTTTGAAATTCCACCAACTAAAGAGGAGCCAGAGGTAGAAAGATGTATTTTTATCTGTGACGAGTGTAGAGATAAATTAGAGAGAATAAAAAAAGCTAAAGAGAACGATTTTAGATTTTTAAGTAATTCTATGTGGAGTGAAGTTGATATGGTAAGAGCTCTGTCTATTGTCCTACTAAAGGAGATGTCAAAAAAATATTCGTGGGCCGAAGTTATCTTAGATGACCTTTACATTGATGAAACAACTGAAGAATTAATTAAAACTATAGAGTTAGAATAAACTTTTCTCATAACAGAGAAAAGTTTTTTTATTTTTTGAAAAATTATGTAAAGGAAAAAGTAGAAAAAAATATAAATATATATTTATATAGTTTTTAGGAGGATTGCAAATGGACGAAAAAAATTCTATTAAAGAAAAATTTTTAGAATTTGAAAAATTTTTAAACTTTGTAGGACCAGACAAAGAGCAACTAATTATCGTTTTAAGAAAAGCTCAAAACATATTTGGATATATTCCAAAAGATATTCAAAATTTAATATCTAAAAAATTAAGAATTCCTATTGCTGAAATTTATGGCGTAATCACATTTTATAATTATTTTATAACAGAACCAGAGGGAAAGTATCCGATTCATCTTTGTATGGGAACAGCCTGTTATATAAATAAATCTGAAAATCTACTGAAAGAAATTAAAAAAATTTTAAATATAGACATAGGACAAGTAACTGAAGATGGAATTTTTTCTCTAAGTGTAGTTAGGTGTTTTGGTGCTTGTGCTTTAGCCCCTGTAGCTAATATAAATGGTAAAATTTATAGTAAATTAACTCCTGAATCTTTAACAGAAATATTAAAAAAATATAAGGAGGAAGGAATATGATTACTAAAAAAGAAGACTTGGATCAAATCAAGAAAAATTTTATCGAGCGTGAACATAAGAAACTTCAAATAAAAATAGCCATGTCTGTTTGTGCAAAATCCTCTGGTTCAGAAAAAATTTATAACTATTTTTTAGAAGAGATTAAGAATAAAAATTTAGATATAGAGATTATTCCTACTGGATGCATGGGATTTTGTTACTGTGAACCAACTTTAAAAATACTTGAACCTAAATCAAAAGAAGTAAAAATTATTGGAGAGGTCACTATTGAAAAAGCAAAAGATATTTTAGATAAAATAATAACAAATAAAAAAATCGAGGGTGATATAACTCCTAGAATAAAAGAAAAAAGAGTTTCTCTTTTAAATTGTGGTGACATAAATCCAGAAAGTTTTGAAGCTGCTATAGCTAGAGGAGCTTATTTTTCATTAGAAAATATACTAGCCAATTTTTCAAGAGAAAACATTGTTAACTCTGTAGAAAAATCTGGATTAAGAGGGAGAGGAGGAGCTGGGTATTCAACAGGTAAAAAATGGAGAGCTCTTTATGAAAATAAAGGTGATGAAAAATATATTGTTTGCAATGCAGACGAAGGTGATCCTGGAGCTTTTATGGATAGATCTATTCTAGCTGGAGATCCACATCTAGTATTAGAAGGATTGATTATCGGAGGATATGCTGTAGGGGCTAAAAATGGAATCATCTATATAAGAGCTGAATATCCACAAGCTATAGAAGATTTAAAAAAACATGGTATATTGGGAGAGAATATTTTTGGAGCAAATTTTAGTTTTAATATTGAATTAAAATATGGAGCTGGTGCTTTTGTTTGTGGAGAGGAAACTGCTCTTATTCAATCTATGGAAGGAAAAAGAGGCGAGCCAAAAGCAAAACCACCCTATCCTGTTGAGTCTGGTTACCGAGAAAAACCAACTGTAGTAAATAACGTTGAAACATTTGCAAATATAACCAGAATCTTCCAAAATGGTGTTGATTGGTATAAAGCAATTGGAACAGAAAAATCACCTGGAACTAAAATTTTTGCTCTTGTAGGTAAAGTTGAAAAAGTTGGTTTAGTTGAAGTTCCTCTAGGAACAAAATTAGAAGAGATAATTTATGAAATTGGTGGTGGAATTAAAGGCGGCAAAAAATTCAAAGCTGTTCAAACAGGAGGCCCATCTGGTGGATGTTTAAGTGAGGAGGATTTAGATATCTCCGTTGAATATGATGAACTTGTAAAAAGAGGTGCCATGATGGGATCTGGAGGATTAATTGTTTTAGATGAGGATGATTGTATGGTTGAAATGTCTAGGTTTTATATTGGATTTTCTGTGGGTGAGTCCTGTGGAAAGTGTACCCCTTGTAGAATTGGAACAAAAAGATTATATGAGATTTTAGATAAAATATTAAATGGAAAAGGAGAACTAAGAGATTTAAATCTATTAGAAGAGCTTAGTATCACAATCCGAAGAGCATCTCTTTGTGGACTAGGAAAATCTGCCCCAAATCCGATTCTATCAACATTAAAAAAATTTAGAAATGAGTATCTAGATAAACTAGAAAGGAGATGATATATTTTGTTTGAAATAACAATTGATGGTTTTAAAACTCAAGTTTCTAAAAATACAACTATTCTAACTGCTGCTAAAAATATAGGTATAAAAATTCCATCTCTTTGTAATTTAAAATTAGATGGATATTTTTTTAACAACCACGCAACTTGTAGAATATGTGTTGTAGAGGTAGACCAAAGAGATGGTTTATACCCAGCTTGCTCAACTATTTGTTGGGAAGGAATGAATGTTATTACAAATTCCTCCCAAATTATTCAAATTAGAAAAAATATACTTGAACTTTTAATATCAAATCACCCTAAAGATTGTTTAACTTGTTCAAAGTCCGGAGAGTGTGAACTGCAAAAATTAACACAGGAATTCAGACTCAAAGAGATTCGATTTAACGGAGAAAGAAATCAATTTAATAGTGAATACTCTGAATCCATTATTAGAGATCCTGAAAAATGTATCATGTGCAGAAGGTGTGAAACCATGTGCAATAAAATTCAAACATGTGGAGTTTTATCAGCTATAAATAAAGGTTTTCACTCAGTGGTTTCCACAGCATATGAAAACAATTTAGATAATACCGTTTGCACATTCTGTGGTCAGTGTGTGAATGTTTGCCCTGTTGGTGCTCTACATGAAAAAAATTATACTTGGGAAGTTATGGAGGCTCTTGCAAATCCTAATAAAAAAGTTATAGCACAAGTTGCTCCTGCTGTTAGAGTTGCATTGGGTGAGGAGTTTGGAATGGAAGTAGGCTTAAATGTTGAGAAAAAAATTGTTACAGCACTTAAAAAAATGGGATTTGACGGAGTATTTGATACAACTTGGGCAGCGGATTTAACAATTATGGAAGAGGCAACTGAATTAAAAGAGAGGCTTGAGGGTTATTTTTCAGGAGATAAAAATATAAAACTTCCTCTATTGACCTCGTGTTGCCCAGCATGGATAAATTTTATAGAATATAACTTTCCAAACTTACTAGATATTCCATCTACAAGTAAGTCTCCTCAACAAATGTTTTCAGCAGTTGCAAAAAATATATGGGCTCCTAAAATGGGAATAGATAGAAAAAATTTAGTGGTCGTTTCTATAATGCCTTGTTTAGCTAAAAAATATGAGGCCTCAAAACCTGAATTTATGAAAGACGGAAATAGAGATACGGATATGTCTATTTCAACAAGAGAACTTGCAGATATGATAAGATATTTCAATATTGATTTTCCTGAAATAATAGATAATGAATTCGATTCTCCAATGGGTGAGTATACAGGAGCTGGGATAATATTTGGAAGGGCTGGTGGAGTTCTAGAAGCTGCTTTGAGAACTACCTATGAATGGATGATGCACGAAGAATTAAAGGATATAAATATCTTAGAGATTGAAAACTCCAAGGGTTTAATAACTAAAAAAATAAAATTTGGATCAACACAATTAAAAGTTGGAATAGCACATGGTCTTGGGAACGCTCGAAAACTTTTGGAGGAGATTGAATCAGGAAAAGAATTCTATCATGCAATAGAGATAATGGCTTGTCACTATGGATGTGTTGGAGGTGGTGGCCAACCATTTATTCATGAAAAAACTCAAATATTACAAAAAAGAGTCAACTCGCTAAATAAAATAGATAAAAATTGTAAGTTGAGAAAATCTCATGAAAATTCATATGTAAGAAAATTATATGAAGAATATTTTGACTCTCCCTGTTCAGAAAAAGCAAAATTGTTACTCCATACAAAATTATTAAAAAAATAAATAAAATACACCGGCATTTAGCGGGTGTATTTTTTCTAATTTCTTATTATACAGTTTCTTCTTAATTTAAAAAATTTTTTTTATCATTGATAATTTCTTGAAGCTTATCTATAAACTTACAAAGATGAAAACCATCGCATACTGCATGATGAACTTGAATAGCTAAAGGGATTAAATATTTATTATTTTCTAAATAAAATTTTCCAAAAGTAAATATAGGAAAATAATAATCATATCCATTTTTCAAATTCAAATTAAATCCATCAAAAGTATTCCAAGGAATCATTGAAATCGGAAAACTATTTTCTGGAAGATTTTCTTTTCCAATCATTTTTGGACTATCTCCAAATTTAGATACATCAATAACATATGAGCTATAAAATTCAGAGTAGGAACTGATAGAATCACTCCATAAGTTAGTAAATAAATCATTTCCCTCTTTCAAATAAGTATAACAAGGATATAAAGTTTCATAAATCCCTAAAACTCCATTAGAATTTTTATTTATCCTAAACTCTTCAAACTCGTTAACAGTTTTAGTTAATGCAAAAATTAGTGCTGGATAAATTTTCAAATTTAATTCTTTTATATTAGTTATATCTATTTTTGTTGCTAAACTTACTGTACATGGAATATCCTTAGAAAAATGTTCATAGTACTCTTTTCTTTTCCAATTTTCAATATCAATCTCTTTAAAAAACATTTAACTTCTCCTTCAAACTATTAATTCTTAATAAGATTATATTCAATATCATATAAATTATATCTTTAATTAATTATTTCTTAAAAATATTTGTTCCACTTATCTATAATCCTTATTTTAATTCTATATTTCTTCTAGATTTAAACCACTCTAAAGTCTCACCCTCAGTTTCTTGCGGAAGAATTCTTCCATAAACTTCATTATATAACCATGCTAAAGTTTTTTTTGAAAGATATTTTTTCATCTCATTCTCTCCTTCTTGCATAACTACTTTAATAAAACATGGGCATTTGGTATATGATTCCGGAAGATTATGTTGATCCACTAAAATATTTTTCTGTCTAATCTCTACACATTGAAAAAGAGGCTCTTTTCCTTCAATGGCCTCAATTACATCCCAAAAAGATATCTCTTCTGGGTTTCGTGCTAACTCGTACCCACCCTTTACTCCTGGAACTGATTTAGTTATTCCTGCTTTTCCTAATTTTGTAAAAACTTTAGCTAAATAAGATTCTGATACTCCTTGAAATTCTGCTAAATCTTTAATTCCAATATAATCTTTATCTTTAAGCTTTACTATATATAAAAGGCAATGAATAGCATACTCTACACCTACTGACATTTTCATAATTTCATACTCCTTTAAAAATTTTATCATCTTATATTTTATCATCAAAATATTATTGATTCAAGAACGATATTTTTTATTGACATAGCTTTTATAAAATGTTAATATAATTAACGACAATAATTGTCGCTAATATAAATTTTTATAGGAGGTTTTATGTTTAATGAAAAATTTTTAGAGGTATTAAAACACGAAGGAGTAGTTTCTATTGTCACTTGTGGACCAAATGGGGCTCACGTTTCTAATACTTGGAATAGTTACCTCACTATAATTGATAATAATAAAATTTTAATTCCCGCTGCTGCAATGATTCTAACAGAGAAAAATGTTATTGAAAATCCAAAAGTAAAATTAACATTAGGTAGTCATGAAGTAATGGGATATAGATATATGGGAACTGGTTTTTTGGTTGAAGGAACTGCTAAATTTTTAAAAGAGGGCACAGACTTCCATATGATGAAAGAGAAATTTTCATTTCTTACAAGAGTTTTAGAAATTACCGTAACATCATATAAACAAACACTTTAAATCTAAGGAGAGATAATAATGGCAAAACAAATAATAGAAGAAAATTGTATTGGATGTGGATTTTGTGAAAGAACGTGTATTGTAGGTTGTATATCTCAAATAAAAGATAAAAAAAGGTTTATAGATTCTAATGCATGTGTTGATTGTGGAGCTTGTCAATTAGCTTGCCCTTCTAAATGTATTGTTTAACAAAAAATCTTAAATCTAAAAAGAGATATTTTTTGGACAAAAATTTTATTCTGTGTTACTATTTAAGGATAAATATTTTTATTAATAAGGAGGATAACTATGAAAATTTTTGTCTATGGAAGTTTAAGAGAGGGATTTTTTAATTTTAATAAATATATAAATAGTTCAGCTAAGAAAATTGAACTTGGTGAAGTAAAAGGTAAACTATACGCTATTAAAGACCAAGAATATCCTGCTCTATTAGAAGAGAATGGAACTGTCATTGGAGAAATTATAACAGTTGAAAATTGTGATTTAAAAGCTATTGACGATATGGAAAATTATTTTGGTGAAAATAATCCTAATAATGAATATAATAAGATAAAAAAAGAAATTAAAAATTTAGAAACTGGCAAAATAGAGATTTTAGATGTTTATGTTTATAATACAACTAATCCAAATTTTTCATATGACAATCTGATACCCATTACATCTGGAGATTGGAAAACTTTTAAAAAATAAAAAAATTTCAAAACTTTTTTCTCACTAAAAAACGTCTAAACGATATAATAATAGTTAGAAAGTAGAAAAGGATTTTGTACCAATTTGTAAATGTTATAAAAAAAACCATCACATAGTTTTAAAGAAATTTTAATATTTAGAGATATATTTAAATCTTTTAAAGAGTTTTAATTAATTATAAAGTTGTTATTCTAACTATTATATGAAGTAATAGATTTAAAGTCAGTAAACTATTTTATTTTTAAGAGTATTAAAAGGAAAAAATTTACAAGTTTAAAGTTATTAGAAGGTGATTAAGTTTTAATAGTGAGTAGAGGGGTTTGTGATGGTTACCCTCTACTTTTTTTATTATCAAATTTTATTCCTGATAAATCTGCGAGGGCTTTTTTACAAAGTTTTTATGAACCTATAACGAAAGTTCAAGGATAGCAAAACTAGGAATAAAATCGCTATGGAAAATAACTTTATACTCTTTACGAGGATGTTGAATCTCACCATAGAAGTTATAAATTTGTTTTCAGTAGTTCTGCTAAAAGATAATAAACAAATTAGTTTTTTCTAATATACTAATTTACAAAGTGTTTGCTTCATGGTAACATATATCTAAATTATTATAAAATTTAGGAGGATAAAACTCAATGAAAACAATAGCTTTTGTATGTAAAGGAAACTCTTTTAAAAGTATAATCTGTGAACGATTTGCAAAAGAATTAACAAATGACTTCATAATAGTTAGTGCTGGAACAAATCCTGCAGAAAAAGTAAATGATGAAGGTGCAAAAATTATGGAAGCAAAAGGACTTTCGATGTTTAACTATAAGCCACACCCTTTAGATGAGCTTCCAGAAAATATAGATTATTTAGTAAAAATGGGATGTGCTGTAGAGTGTCCATTTGTTCCTGCTAAAGAAACAATTGATTTTGACATGGATAAATACCCAGCTAGCACTTTTGAAGAAAAAGTAGTAGTAGTAGACCTTCTTGAAAAAAAAGTTAAAGAATTTATAAAATCAATATCTCAATAACTAACATTATATTTTTTATTCTTTCACAAATTCAGATGAATATACCGATTTACATGGACTATAATATCCTCGTCCTTTGATAAAAAAATTATTTATAAATTGAAAAGCTATATATAAATATGGTATATTATGTATGGGGATTATTAAATTTTATATAGAAAGAGATAACTCTAATTTAAAATTAGAGTTGTCTCTTTTATATTTAATTCATATTATGATAAAATATTTTAAAATAAAATGTTTACTTTTCTAAAAATATGTGTTATAATAATTTTGTAGTAAGGAAATAACACAAGTAGATAAAGATTTTTAAGGAACTATTTTAACGAGTACTTCTTTATAATAATATTGATTGGGTAAATAGTTACTAACAATTAAAAATAACGGAGGTACTTAAATGAAAGGTACAGTAAAATGGTTTAACGAAGAAAAAGGATTTGGATTTATCACTGGTGAGGATGGGAAAGATGTATTCGCACACTTCTCTCAAATCAAAAAAGACGGTTTCAAATCTTTAAAAGAAAACGAAGAAGTAGAATTTGATGTTGTTAAAGGTGACAGAGGATTACAAGCTGAGAACATCGTTTCTTCAAAGTAATTGAATTTTATAATCCCTTATAGAAGTTTCTATAAGGGATTTTTTTTATCTCTACCTGTAAACACTTTCATTTTATGAACAATCATAGTTTTTTCTGTAGGTTCCCAATGAGTATTATTATAAAATTTTCATAGTCTAAAATTTATAAATAAAAAATTTCCACTACATTTTATCTTGTAATGGAAATTTTATCTTCATAAATTTACATTATTTTTTATAATTAAAATCTGGAATTTGCTCCCATCTTTTTTTCAATATATGAGCTGCTAATTTAGGCTTTCTTTCTCTTGTAAATATTCCTTTTTTATTTCCTCCAACTCTCATAATACTATCATACCTTGTTGCAAAATCAGCAAAATTCCAAACCTGTTCTCCTATAAAATATTCTACTTTATCAAAAGCTTTTCCATGTATTTCATAATAAATCCCCTGATACTCTTCGCTATAAATCATCGGTGTTGTCTCTTTTAATCCACTTACTGTATCTGCTCCAAATTCTGTATACATCATCGGTTTTTTATGACGATTCCACCACATCTCTAATTCTTTTACAACAACATCCTCAATCAATTCAACTTCTCCAGTTCCCCAATACCAACCATAATATCTATTAAAACATAACACATCTAACTCTGCACAAAGCTTGTGTCCCTCCTCAGTATTTAATGGGTAAGCTATATGCGATACTAGCGTTATTGGTCTTTTTTGTGGATCCAATTTTCTTGCTAAATCAATCATTGGTTTAAAATAGTCATAAGAACCTTCCTCTTCCAAAGCCGCTTCATTTCCAATACACCACATTACAACACATGGATGATTCTTATCTCTTTCAATTAATCCCCTAATATCTTTTTCGTGTTGAGTTTTTGTTTTTAAAACTTTCCAAGTTGAAACTGATGATTTTATTCCCATATATGTATTCATAAAATTTATATGAAGTCCAACTGCTGGGACTTCATCAATAACGACAATTCCCTCTTCATCAGCCAATCTCATAATCTCCTCTGAATATGGATAATGTGAAGTCCTAAAAGAATTAGCTCCTATCCATTTCATCAAACTGAAATCTTTTCTATTTATTACTTCATTTAAACCTCTTCCGTTTGAGTTTGAGTCTTCATGTTTTCCAAAACCTTTGAAATAAAATGGTTTACCATTTATTAAAAATTTTCCATCTATAACTTTAACTGTTCTTATCCCACACTTTTCATAGTATAAATCTAAAACTTTCTCTTCATCTTTTAATACGACTTTTACTTCATAAAGATATGCTGCACCTGGCTCCCAAAATTTAGCATTTTCTATATCTATTTTCCCTTTTTTTCCTAATGATTTAGCTACGCTAACTCCATCCTCGTTTAAAATCTCTACTAAAACATCTCTATCAACTGATAGTTTCACTTCATAATCTATAATCCCTGTTGTATTAACTATATCTGTAATTAAAATTATATCTTTAATATATTCTTTTGGAGTTGTATAAATTTTTACTGGTCTATGAATTCCACTATAATTAAAGAAATCTACACAATATGCTGTATGACGTTTTGTTTTAGGTATCATTAGCTCCTCTAAACCTTTAGATACATTTTCTAATTCTTTTACTCCACCTACAGGTAAAGTTGTGTGATCTAATACATTATCAACTAATATTGTTAATCTATTTTTTTCTAATAAACTCTCTTTTTTTAATTCAACTTCAAATGGAAGAAATCCACCTTTATTTTTACAAATTTCTTCACCATTTAAAAAGACAATAGCTTTGTGAGTAACACTTCCAAACCTTAAAATTATTCTATCTTCATTTAAAATATTTCTAGGAAGTTCAAACTCTTTCTCATACCAAACTCCTCCCACATGCTCTCTAACTTCTTTATCCTCTATTAAATCATTATAACTCGAAGGAACTGGCAGGTTATAAATTTTACCCTCCAATTTATTTTTAGTCCCGTTATTTTTTTCTCCTTTTCCATCGTCTAATTTGAATTTCCAAACACCTGATAAATCTATTAAGTTTCTAGTTGTAGTCATTATTGGATATAACATTTATTACCTCTCTTTTTTATTTTCTACTTATGCCAATTCTAAATCTTGATCTATTATCTCTTCATCGCTCTCAACATTTTCATGTTTTTGTAAATTTAAACTTTTTTGAATCTCTGCCATCTTCATACTACTTAACTCATAATATTTCATTGCAATTAAGGATGCTATATATCCAAAAATTGGAATTATACAATACACAAAAAGTATTGCTGAATTAAATTTTAAACTAATAAATGTATTTGGTGCAATAACTGAATTTCCAACTCCTGCATAAGCTAATGCAAATCCTACAATCATTGTAGACAGCGAAGAGACAAATTTATCTATAAAAGAAAATAATGTTCCCATCATTCCTGGAATAAATTTTCCTGATCTGTATAACTCATAGTCTGTTACATCAGCTATCATTGGAATTACAATTGGATTTGAAACAGCATTAAACCCTTGTTGAATAAACATAAATGTTAAAAATAAAGTTGTACTTGCTCCTGTTAAACCTAATATATATAATATTATTGAAGAAGCCATTCCTAACCAAGTTGTTAGAACAAACGATTTTTTCAAACCAACTTTTCTTGCATGAAATAATCCACATATTCCCATAATAGTTATTGGAATTCCTGTTAAGGCTGAATAATCTCCTTGCAATTTTGAGTTTAATAATAGATTAGCAAATATATATACAGCTACTCCCTTGGTAGCATTACCTGCTAACTTGTCTGTAGAAGCCGCTATTGTTAACATCTGAATCGCTCTATTATTTTTTAAAACATCTACATAATCTGAAAATTTTAATTTTATATCACTTTTCATTCCAAAAAACTCAGTTCTATCCTTTTCCCATATTCCAAATATAGCTAATATCGTACATAAAATTGAAAGTCCCGCCACAGAGAGTGAAACAAAACTCCATAAATTTGGGTTTATTAATCCTCCTTCATATTTAGGAGCCACTAAACTCATCAATACATATATTCCCCCTGTAAATATTATTGTATTATAAATTGTATCGAAGATTGAAAAAAGAGGTCTTTGCTTAGGGTCGTTAGTTAAAACTACTTGCCCACCCTTTGTACAAGCAGTTTGAAATGTATAACCAATTATATATATAACATAAAATAAAGTTGTCCAAATGTACCTTCCCATTTGTGATAAAGCAAGTGGGGTATTAAATATTGCAAATAAACTTGAAACAATTATAATATTTCCTACAAACATAAATGGTCGAAACTTACCAAATCTCCCATTTGTTTTATCTATAAAATATCCTATGATTGGATCTGTTATCCCATCAAATAATCTCATCATTGTTGCTATTATTCCAACAAGAACACTAGATAATCCTAAAATATTTTGCGTGTAGTACATATAATAAAAAGTTAAAAACATTGCCAAATTTGTTGCAGAGTTATTTAGTACGAAAAGACCTATCTTATATGATTTCGAACGGTTATACATTTCCATTTATACACTCCCCTTTAAACTATTTTCTTTAAGAAATCTAAACTTTTTTTATAATCTCCATTTATATCATTATCTAAAGAATAATCTTGCTCTATAATAATCCAATCTATTTTTAATTTTTTAATTTTTTCTACAATTGGTTTAAAATCTATGTTCCCTTCCCCAAGAGGACATATAACTTGCTTCCCTAAATCAAAAAATTTCTCCCCTGTACTTACAATTTTCATGTCTTTTAAATGAATAGTGTTTATTCTATCACTATATCTATCAATTAAAGCTAATATATTAACACCACCATATTGTGCCCAGTATGTATCAATCAATAATTTTACGTTTTTTATAGAAGTATTTTCCATTAATATCTCTAATCCAAATTTATTATTAAATTTCATAAATTCAAAAGCATGCATATGGTACATAAAAAATATATTTTCTTTTAATAAACTTTCTCCAATGGCATCTATTGTATTTGCAAACTCTATATATTTTTCATAGCTACCTTGATAATTCATAGGCATAGCACCTATTCCACAAAGATTACAGTTCCATTCTTTATGTGCTTTTATAACCAAATCTAAATTTTCTGTTAAATCTAAATAATTTATATGTGTAGCAACAATCTTTAATCCTAACTCTTTACAAGTATCTCTATAAAAATCTATGATCTCATTAGTTACTCTTCCAAAACCTGAAAGCTGAACTCCATCATATCCCATCTCTTTTGCATTTTTTAAAGCTTCTTTAGCAAAAGATAACTCTACAGCCTTTCCCTCTTTTAAATATGGCATAAAATACCCTATCATTTGAACTGCAATTTTCACTTTAAATCACCTCTTTTATAGATATCTGTTATTATTTTTAAACTTTTTAAAGATTCATTCAATGGTAAATAAAGTTTCTCACTCTTTCCTAAAGAATCATAAAAACTCTTAATCTCCATTTCATGAGATGCTCCATAGTAATCTTTTATCTCTCCCTTTTCATCTCTTTCTAAAACTTTTTCTTCACCATCTTTATTCAAGAATAGTTTTCCATCTCTTATTGTATAAGTCCCATCTTGACAATATACTTTCAAACTTATACTTGTATTTGAAAAATTACTCAATGTTCCACTAAAAAAAGCTTCTACTCCACTTTCAAATTCAAGTTTTATTGCAGCTGTATCCTCTATATCAAGCTCCAGATTTTTCAACTTAAATATTTCTCCAGAGATATTTTTAACTTCTCCACCAATATCTTGTAAATAATCTATCGTATGTATAGCTTGATTTATAAGTAAACCTCCACCACTTTCTATTTTTTTTCCTCTCCACGGAGCATTCTTATAATAATTTAAGTCTCTTCTCCAAAATACAGTTGCTTCAAGGCCTAAAATTTTTCCGCCTTTTAAATTTTCAAGTTCGTCCTTCAATTTCACATAACTTTTATTTCTTCGATTTTGATAAACCACAGTTGCTTCTACATCAGGGTATAATTTTAAAAGATTTATTAACTTATTAGCCTCTTCATAAGTGTGAGCCAATGGTTTTTCTATGATAAAGTGAACTCCTTTTTTACAAGCTAGTTCTGCTATCTCGTATCTGATGTTATGAGGAGTTAAAATGTGAACTACATCTAACTCCTCCTTCTCTAACATCTGAGTAAAACTTTCGTAGTAGTTACAACTATTTTCTTGCCCTATTTTTTTTACTAATTCTAATTTTGTGTCACACACTGCAACTAAATCATTCTTTTTTTTTATCAATGGAATATGAACATCACTTATTATTCCACATCCAACTACTCCTACACGTTTTTTTTTCTCCATACTTAAATACTCCATTTCTTTTTGTATTTAGAAGTAGCGCATCTTTTCATTAACTCTTCATAGTAAAGGTCTTTATCTATAGGTAAATCTATCTCTTTATTTAAAAATGTCGATAAAATCATACTATTTATAAGCTCTAAAGCTTTTATTCCCTCAATTCCTGGAGCTATTAATTTATCTTTTCCCTCAATAGCATCTATCCAGTTTTCAATTACTAAAGCGTGTTCAA
Source organism: Cetobacterium sp. (assembly GCF_051653945.1). Lineage (GTDB taxonomy): Bacteria > Fusobacteriota > Fusobacteriia > Fusobacteriales > Fusobacteriaceae > Cetobacterium_A. The sequence goes on along the minus strand of NZ_JBOFXD010000043.1, from coordinate 10,042 downwards.
CTCCCCATGGAACTTCTCCAAGCTCTTTGGATGTATAAATAGTTTCTTCAAATTGAGGTGTATTTTTTGGATCTCTTAAATCTGCTGTAGCAATTAAGTTAAGCTCATTTTCTGGAACTAGCAATTTTTTATATGATAATCGATCATTTTCTATAACTATTTTTCCATTGTTTCCTATTATTTCTAATCTATTAGTTCCTGGAGCATCATGTGTTGAAGTTATAAAAACTCCGTTTCCACCATTTGGATACTCCACATAAGCTGTTACATCTGTTTCCACTTCAACATCTCTATTTTCTCCAAATTTACAATATGCTCTAACTTTATTTGGCATTCCACATAACCATTGCCACATATCAATTTGATGAGGAGCTTGATTTATCAAAACACCTCCACCTTCTCCAGCCCAAGTAGCCCTCCATTCCCCATTATCATAATATTTTTGTGGACGATACCAATTTGTTATTATCCAATTCACTCTTTTAAATGTCCCAATCCCCTCTGCGTCAATTATCTCTTTTGCCTTTTTAAATAAAGGATTAGTTCTTTGATTAAATAATAAACCAAAAACAATATCTTTATTTTCTTCAGAAACTCTATTTAACTCTTCTACATTTTTTGTAAAAACACCAACTGGTTTTTCAACTAATACATGTATTTTTTGTTTTATAGCTTCTATTCCCATAATTGGATGCAGATAATGAGGAGTTGCAATGATTACTGCATCTATCTCTCCTGAACTTAACATTTCTTTAAAATCAGTAAAAATTTTTAGTTCAGGATTAATAGTTTTAGCCCACTCTAATTTTTCAGAATCTATATCACACACTGCTGTTAATTTTGCATTTTTTACCATAGCATTAGGAATCATAGGTTTATCTGTAAATGACATTACATGAACCTTTCCCATAAAACCAATTCCAACTATTCCTATTCTTAACATATTTTTCCTCCCACGCTATATTTTTTCTATCATTTCTAATAATGTTTCTAAGGATTTTTTAAAAGCTTCCTCTCCATCTTTAAATTGAACTTTTCTCTCGTTTACATCCTCTTGCTCTAAGCTCTGTAAAACACTAAAGTTTATAAGATGTGGTTCTAATGATAAGAATCCTTCATATTTTTCTTTTTTTAACTCTTTTAATAGCTCTAGTATCTCTCCATCTCCAGTACCTATTAACACATTTTCTTGAGATGAAAAATTAGCATCTTTTAAGTGTACATACTCCACAAACTTTTTTAATTTTTCATAAGCTTTCAAGGGGGATATCCGAACTTGTATAAAATTAGCTGGATCAAATATCAATCTAAATTTCTCTGAATCAATCTCTTCAATTAATTTTAAAGAGCTTTTTATATCATCTCCATATATTCCCTTTTCATTTTCATGAAGCAATATAATTTCTAAATCAGACACCTCTTCTTTTAATTTTTTCATTTTTTCTAAAACAAGAGATTGATATTTTTCTTTTTCCGATTTTTTTAAAAAAAAGCTAAAAACTCTCACATATTTAACTTCTAATATTTGTGCTATATTTAAAGTATGCTTAAATTTTTTTAAATGTTCTTCAAATTTATTTTCAAAATCAATTTCATCTATATTTATTTTTCCAATAGGAGAAGCGATGCAAGAAATTTTTATGTTTTTATTTTGTAAATATTTTTTTATATCATTAACTTTTTCTATTGATAAATCAGAAATATTCGTACCATTAACTGATCTTAATTCTATATACTCCATTCCTAGCTTTTTAATTACTTCAACTTCTTTTTCAAAACCAATGTCTATCTCATCAATAAACCCAGATATTTTCATAACTTTATCTCCTTCCTTTAAATGAACTTCTTAATAATTAAATTATATTTCTCTATTCATTTAAAAAATATGTTAAAATCTGATAAAATCATACCTGTTTTTTGACTTTTTTTATTTTTTGTGCTATTTTTAATTAAGGAGGTTGTTAAATGAATAATTTATATCATTTATGTAACATGTTAGGAGTTTTAACAAACACAAATGTCATTATTTTTAATAATCTAGGAGAAAAAATCATTAAATATTCTTCCTTTCAGGTTATTGATAACTTTAATTTAAATGAAAAAAATATACTTGATATTAAATCTTTTTTAATTGATGATAAAAATATAAGCATAAATTTAGAAAAAACTTACAACTACTCTATCAACTTTATAGGAGTTAAGTCCTTACAAAAAAATATTTTTTTCATAGTTGGTCCCTTTCTTTGGACAGATCCTTTTTACGAAAAACAAAAAGATCTTTATAACTTAAAGAAAAATAATCTGGAAGAATATACTTTTTATTCAAATTTAAAAAAAGTTAAAACAATACCAATGGAAATACTACTTCCATTAGTTTTTAATCTAATGAACTATGAATTTATAAATATTGATAGTAAACCTCATATAATCAAAGAGACTATAAAAGAATCAGTATTTAAAATGAAAAATTTAAATATCTCTTCAGAAGATATCGAATTAACAAATGAGAGATATCATTTAGAAAACTTAAAATTAAAATATATTAAACTTGGAGATTATGAAAAGGCATTAAAATGTAATAAACAAATGTCATCTTTAAGTGAATTAAACCAACGGATTCCAAATAACATTTTCAGAGCTTTGAAAAATGGACTATTTATATCAAGTGGTATGATTAGAAAAGCTGTGGAAGAAGCTGGTATTCCTCCAACTTTCATTCATAATTTATCTTCTAAAATTTTTACATGGATTGAAAATTCATCTACAATAGCTGAAGTTAAGAAAATTGATGAGGATATTATAAAAGAATATTCTAAGCTTTGTCTTTTTCATAATGAAAAATATAATACCTATAGTTTAAATATAAAAAATGTCCTACTTTTTATTGATATAAATAAAGATAAACCTATTAGTTTAAGTGAAGTTGCTGATTTTATTTCACTTAATCCTGATTATCTTTCAAGATTATTTAAAAAAGAGGTCGGTATAAATTTTAAAGACTATATTCAAAAGATAAAAGTGGATTTAGCTATAAACTATCTTGAAAATACAAATTTAAAAATATCTGAAATAGCTTTTAAATTAGATTATTGTAATGTTGAAAATTTTTCTAAAATTTTTAAAAAATATCAAAATGTCACTCCAGCAAAATTTAAAAAAAACTTGGAAATTTCTAATATAAATAAAAAATAGAGAGGTTTTAATCCCTCTCTATTTTTTTATTTTATAAGTTCTAAATACTTATCTATAATACCTTTTGATTCTGCCCTTTTTATATAATCAGCATCTATATATCCATACACAATAACTCCTGATGAATCTACTGTATAAGTTGCAGGAATTGGAAGGATTCTACTTTTCTTCCCTTGAGATTTTCAACATTAATAGAACTCTCTGGTCTTTCTGGAGAGATTGCTATCATTTTAATTTTATTTTTATCCTTTAATAACTCATTGTATGTAGATAATTCTAAATTACAATATGGACACCAAGTTCCTCTATAAAAACTTATAATTGCTGGTTGTTTTCCTAAAACCTCCATTATAGACACTTTGTCTCCTAAATTATTTAATAAAATCATATCTTCTATTTTATCTCCAATATTAAATGCCTCTTTTTCTAATTTACTATTTTTTAAACTTTGAGTAGCTTCTAACATTTTAGATAATATTTCTGGACTTATCCTATTTTTAGCTGACTCTCTTCTTTCTGATAATTTTTTTTCAAGAACATTCACCATTAATCACCTCTTTAAATTTGTTAATTGGACTTTCTTATACTTTAAGAATAATATAAGATAGGTATAAAAACAATTAGTTACTATTTTGTTACCAGTTACCTAGAAGTAACTAGTTTACAAATTATATAGCTTTATGATATTCTAAAAGATAATTATGTTTAAAAGGGGTATTTATTATGAAAAAAATATTAATCTTTAGTTTTTTAATTTCAACTATAACTTTTAGTAGTGAATCTATTGGAGTTGGTAAAGATGATAAATATGGATATGAAATTAAATTAAAACTAGAAAAAGATTCAAATGGTAAAATTAAAAATTCAGCAAATATAGATTCAGTTGCTGGAGCCACATATACATCTGATGTTTTTAAAAAGGCTTTAAAAGCTGCTCTTGAAAATACCAAATAAGTAAAAATAATTTCAAATCAAAAGGTGAATAAATGAGAGAAATAACTTGTCCTTTAGAAGCTGTTTTCTTTATCTTAAGAGGAAAATGGACCCCTATTATTTTATGGAGAATACGTTTAGGAAATCAACGTCTAACTGATTTAAAAAAAGATATTATTGGTTGTAATGAAAAAATGTTGATCCAACACTTAAATGATATGATTGAAAATGGACTTTTAGAAAAAATTGAATATAATGTTTATCCAAAACATACTGAATATAGATTAACTGAGTTTGGAAAAGAGCTAATCCCTACTTTTGCAAAATTTCAAGAGTTTGGAATTAAATACTTACAAAAAAGTGAGTTATTAACAGATGATAAATAGTGTGTTATTCTTAAGTTGAATTAAAACTTAGGAGGAATCTATTATGAAAAAAAATATTTTATTAACATTAAGTGCTTTATCTATTTCAGCTTTTGGGTTTACTTTAGAAAGTAATGGTATAGAAAATGGATATATAAAAGAAAAATATGGTAAACATGGAACTCAAAATCTAAATGGTATGCCTAGTTTATCTTTTCCTTTAGAATGGAAAAATGCTCCTAAAAATACTAAAAGTTATGCTTTAGTTATGGAAGATTTTGATGCTATTCCTGTTACAGGATTTTCTTGGATACATTGGATTACAATTGTTCCTAAAACAACTACTAAACTTCAAGAAAATGCTAGCTTAGAAAATAAAGAGATTGTTCAAGGTGTTAACAGCTGGATCTCTTCTATGGGAGGATTAAATAAAAGTGATGCCTCACATTTTGGAGGTCCTGCACCACCAGATACAGATCATACTTATAACATTACTATCTATGCTCTAGACAAAGAGATTAATTTACAATCTGGATTTTATTTAAACGAACTTTATACTAACATGGACGGCCATATTCTTGATAAAGTTACATTAAAAGCTAAATATAAAAAATAAAAAAAGATGTATTTCTACATCTTTTAAAGTTCATATTGGTACCCCGTAGGGGAATCGAACCCCTGTTTATAGAGTGAAAATCTATTGTCCTTACCACTGAACGAACGGGGCAGGTGATGGTGCGTCATACTGGGCTCGAACCAGTGACAACACGATTAAAAGTCGTGTGCTCTACCATCTGAGCTAATGACGCATATCTTGTTGAAATTTTATTTAATTTTTGGTGGCGGGAGCTGGACTCGAACCAACGACCTTCGGGTTATGAGCCCGACGAGCTGCCAACTGCTCTATCCCGCGAAATTAAATGGTGCCTGGGGCCGGAATCGAACCGGCACGCTATCAGATAGCTCAGGATTTTAAGTCCTGTGCGTCTACCTATTCCGCCACCCAGGCGTCCTAGTTAGAAACTTATATTTCTCTCACGAACAAAATTATTATACCGTATTTTATAAAAAAAGTCAACTATATTTTTTATTTAATTTAAATATTTTCTTTATTTTTCTATTTCTTGATATATAACTATCTAGTTTCTTTAACTTTATATAAGTATTTATTAATTAAATTTTATAAATAATATTAATGTGTTTAATTTTACTTTAATACAACTATACTATATAATGTATATAGCATTTTAATTATTTTTAAGGAGATATAACATGACTGGTAAAAATAGAAACAATATCAAAGCTGGAATAAAAGTTATGATAGTAAAAAAAGAGGATCAAAAAACAGGAAAACTCACTGAAGGAGTTGTAAAAGATATTCTTACAAATTCGAGTACACATCCCCACGGAATAAAAGTTAGACTTCAAGATGGAACTGTTGGTAGAGTCCAAGAAATAAAAACTGTTTAAAAATAAAAAAACTTAGATTAAGTATAAATAATTACTTAATCTAAGTTTTTTCTTTCAATTAAATTTTAATTATTTTTCTTGTTTTCAAAAACTAATATGGAAATCTCTAAAGATTTAATCTTTTAATAATTTTTCTATTTTCAATAATAATTTTTCTATCTCTTCTTTTCTTTTCTCATCAACATGCTGAATTTTCTCTTTTATATTATTAAAAATTTCAAAATTTATATTTATTCCAATCTCTTTTCTAGTCTCTTCACTTCTAATCTGATTTTCTTCTTTTAAAAACATTTTAAACTCCATTATACTGTTTGATGTGTTTAAATATGTTAAATTTTCTTCTAAATTTTTATAAATTTTTTCTATCTCTCTAAAAGTTAAAGATCCTACAATTTCTTTTGCTATATCAGTACTAGTATTCTCGAATAATTCAAATCTTCTTCTATGTCTTAAGGCTGTCATTCTATTAAATCCGATTAACTCTAACCATTGACAATATGTTATATCCTCTTGTATTTTTTCTGAAACTTCTTTAAAAATCTTTCCAAGTTGAATTGAAGCATTTGCTTGTAAATTTAAAATCTCTTTCGTTTTTACTTCTAAAAATTCATTTTCCTCTTTAGTTTCACAAAATTCTATTTTAGCTACATTTTTTATTATTTCTAATGCTTCACTTTTTTTCTCTTTTTCAGTGATTTCTTTACTAGCTCCTTCAGTAGCTTTTCTCAGTCTATCTATTGCTCCCATTGAACACCCCTCATTGTATAATTTAAGCAAACTTAATTTTTAATATAAAGCTGTAACACAAATTTTATTCTTGTAACACATGTGTTACATCCCTTTTATAACTTCTATTAAACTATCCTGAACTTCTTGTAATCCTTTTGAATTTGTTTCCCAAACACTTTTTCCTTTCTCTAAGAGAGTTTCAATTTGGGATAACTCTTTTATTGGGTCTGGAAGAAGTATTGTTGTTTGTCCTAAAACATTTTTTAGGTCATCTAAATATTTATTTTGATTTGTTGTATTTCTATATTTATTAACTATTATTGAAAATACCTTATCAATACCTGCTTCTTCGACTACATTTATAACTCCTTCAACTGTAACTCTATCACAGAAACAAGGGATAATAACTTTATCTGAACACTCTACAAATATTGTATCTAATTTCATAGTTGGAATACTGTCAATTAAAATAAAGTCATATTCTGTTTTCATTTTTTCTATAAATTTAGGAAGATTATTTAAAAATGTTGTAGAAAATTTAGAATCTTCAAGTGGAATAAAATCAACATTTTCTCTTATCCTTATAATATCTCCATCATCACCTTTTACAAAAGCTTTTAAGCCACTATCAAAAATAGGTTTATGCTCTTGTGGAGCAGTGTAGTCTAACACATTGTTCTGAGAATCTGATGTTAAAATTAATACTTTTTTTCCAATTAATGATAATCCAACCGATAGTTGAACCGTTAAAAAAGTTTTTCCTACTCCACCTTTATTAACTTTTATCGTATATACTTTTCCTTTTCTATCCACTTTTCCCTCCACATTTTGCTTTATACTCACAGCATCATCTAGTAGTGTTATTACAACTTCTTTTTTCTCTTCTGTTAATCCTAAACTATTTATAATGGGTAACGGAATTACTAATTTTGGTGATTTATATTTTCCAACTTTATCAAATTTAACTTTATAGTTTTTTATTAATAAAAGAATTTTTCCGTTTTCTGTTTTTTGCTCTTGTTCTACTAAAGTTTTTCCATACTTTAAAGTTATTTCATCATTTTTATATTCAAAAATAATATTATTATTTTCCTCAGTTATAGACAAAAAGTTTAAAATATCTTTAGATAAATTTAATCTACACCCATTTAATCTTCTATCTTTTTTATATGAAAACGATAGTTTTTTTATCATCTTAACTCCTTAACTTAACAATAATTTTAAATTTTTAAGAGCTTTTTCAATTTCATCTGAATTTTTTCCTTCTAAAGATATCTTTGCTCCATTTAAATTTAATGTTACTGTTATCAAATTTTCACGATAGTTTATTTTCATTATTATCCTCCTAAATTTTTAGAAAAAATTAATGAATTTTCTATTGCGAGTAGAAAGGATTTAACATTAAAATTTTCTATTATTTTATTTTAATAAAATAATACTTCTTTTATTATGTTATGTCAAGCCTAAAAAATATTTTTTACTAGTTTTATTGATTTTAAATATTTTTAATGTTATAATTTGTCCGCGAGTAGAAGGGATTTATCTTAAGATAATCTCTTTTTTTTATAAAAAAAGCACTTTTCTCAACTAGTGAAAAAGTGCTTTTGATTTATCTTAAAATTGCTTATTTAATTATTTTCCTAATAAAATTTCCTCAACTTTATTTTGAACATCATCTATAGTTTGAATATTTCCTGCTAAAACTTCCTTTGTTAATCTCATTTTCAATCTTAACAATTCCTCTTTAGAAAAATCTCCTTCTAACATTATTAACACATTATTAATATAATCTTTTGCTAACGATAGAAACTCTTTAGTTAAAGGCTCAGAATAGCTCTTATTTTTTTCTTCTATTTCTATTACATTTAATTCTGGTAAAAAATTATAATTAAAGTAATCTATTTCATTTAAATAATTTAAAATTATTCTTTTTTTCCCAGCATTAAAAGCTATCTTTTGTATTTTGGTGTTCATTCCGCATATTTTTATATAATTTTTAAATGCATTTTTTTCTATCTCTTCTTTTTTCTCTTGAGATAATAGCTCAAAAGATGCTTCTAATTGAAGAAATCTCTCATCAACTGTTTCATCTTTTCCTATTTTAATTTTTTCTTGAGATAAATTTTCATTTTTAGTTTCTTCTATAACAATATCTCTCGCCCAATCATTCTCTAAAGCTTTTAAGAAAAATGCTCTTGGACTGGTTAATTTTTTTTGCTTATTTAAATACACTATTGTTCCTCTTACTTTTTCTTCTCCATATTTTTCAATACTATCTGCTACAGTTTTTGGCATAGATTTTAATTTTTTAGCTACATTTGGTAATTTATTAAATAATTCTTCTATTAACTCTTTAGTTATAATTGTTTTTTCCAATTGTTCTTTTTCGTTTTCAGTTAATGTATCATGCTCTGTTGCAGATATTGTTAATTGAGTAGAAATATTTTTAAAATCATTAAAATCATCAAAAAATCTCTCTTGTTTTTCTTCTGCTGAATCTTCATAAAAATGTATCTCTATCTCTGATTTTTCCCATGTACTATCTTTTACAAAATTAAACTCTTTAATTAAATTTTTTATTTTTAATTCATTTAAATTATTTTCTAAAATTTTTATAGTATTATGTGGATTTTTAGGATTAAATTTTAACGGAATCCTTTTTATTAAAAAAAGTGTGTCTATTCTTAAGTAAAGCTTATGATATCTAAGCTTTTCTATTAACATGTAAATTGTACGAGCTGTACTTGTATCTATATCTAATAAAATATCAGAATTATACACCATATAGCCCTTTGTCATTATATTATTATAAAAATGGTCTGATACAGATATTTCATAAACTTCTTTTATTCTATTATCCCCAATCTGATCTTTAAGAGTTTTATTTTTTCTATCGTCAAGTCTAATTGTTTTAAGTGATAAAATTGTTGTTTCAATATCTTGAGTTAATATTGATTTATTCACAGAAGAATACATTGTATTTTTAAAATTATAGTTAGAAGTTGCTAACCTTGATAAACTTTCTTTAATCCTTTTTACATAATCTTTAGTTGTTAACTTTAATTCTTTTTTTAGCTCTGCTGCTGTTACAATAAATCTTCTTGGCATACCTTTATTTTTCATAACTTTCATTAAAGCTATAAAAACTTTTTCTTCTAATTCTCCAGGTATATAATCTCCTGCCTTAGGTGTAACATTTATATATGTATCACGGTTTTATAGCAATAGGTAAGGCTTTGAATTTATCTCTACCTTTTCCCCTGCTCCACACCGTGCATGCGACTTTCACCGCACACGGCGTTCCATCATAATTTTAAATTTTATTTATGTTTAGAAAGTGTTTTTAATATTCT
>NZ_JBOFXD010000042.1:0-22698 GCF_051653945.1 Cetobacterium sp. | reverse complement strand
AAATAAACTAGCAGCTTTTTTTTCAAGTAGTGGTAGTGCTTTTAAATTTGCTCGTTCTGGAAAAATTAATTGGGATTTAATTAAATATTTGATTCCTTTTTCTTTTATCGGTGCTATTTTAGGAGTTAAAGCAGTTATTTTGATTGATTCAAAATACCTATATCCTCTTGCATTTTTTTTATTAGTTTTTGTTCTTATTTATACTTTAAAAAATAAAAATTTAGGTAGTCATGATAATTTTCAAGGAGTGAATTCAAAAAATTTAAAACTTGGAATTTTAATGGCATTTTCTCTTGGATTTTATGATGGATTCTTTGGTCCTGGAACAGGTTCATTTATAATATTTGGCTTTATTGAAATTTTTAAATTAGATTTCATCAGAGCAAGTGGAAATTCAAAATTTTTAAATTTAGCTAGTAATGTTGCTAGTGTCATAACATTTATATATTATGGTAAAATAGCTTATATGTATGCCCTTGCAGTTGGAGTTGTGATGCTAATTGGAGCTAATGTTGGTGCCAAAGTCGCTGTTACAAGAGGTACAAAGTTCATAAGACCTGTTTTTCTTGTTATAACAACTATTGTTACTGCTAAAATGGCTATAACTTTTTTACAACAATTATAAAATATAATCAAATAACAAAACCCCTCTTTTTAATTAGAGGGGTTTTGTTATTTAAAAGTATGCTATTAATAATTTTATAGTTTCTACTATTCCATCTACATGAGTTCTTTCATAGTGATGTGTTGCATCAACATTTGGTCCTATACAAGCGTATCTTAAATCTGCTCCTTGAAGAATTGATGCTGTAGCATCTGATCCATATCTATTATAAACACCTACTGTATAATGGATACCATTTTTATCAGCTACTTCTTGTAATCTTTTTCTTATTTTTAAATCATAGACTGTTTTATTATCTCTTGCAGCAATACTAACTTTTTTCTCATCACCATGAGCATCATCAGCTACAAGTCCAATATCTAGTGCTACAAATTCATCTACATCTTTTGGTATTTCTGATACTCCATGCCCTACCTCTTCAAAATTTGAGAAATAAACATATAAATTATTATTTGGTTTTTTATTATTATCTTTTAAATATTTTAGATAAGCTAGTACTTAAGCTACGCAAAGCTTATCATCTAAATATCTTGATTTTATGTATCCTGATTCTGTTATTTTAGTTTTAGTATAATAACTTACAAAATCTCCTTGACAAATCCCAAGAGCTCTTGTGTCACTTTCAGAATATACCTCTTCATCTAACCTAACTTCCATATTTTCACCTATTCTTGGCATCTCTCTTGGAATATCTCCATATACATGAACTGATGCTTTAACAGGTAGTACTGTTCCTTCATATTCTCTTTCATCTAGAGTATGAATAATAACATTTTCCCCTTCTACAGATCCCCAAGCATATCCTCCGATATTTATAAGTTCTAAACGTCCATTACTTTTTACTTTTTTTACTACAGCACCCAATGTATCCACATGTGCTGACAATAATCTTGTGTAACTAGAATCTTCCCCTTCTATTTTCACAATTAAACACCCTTTTTTACTATAACTATATTTAAATCCTAATGTATCCAACTCCTCAGCTATTCTATTCATAACCTTTTCTGTATACCCAGCTGGACTTGGAATAGCTAAAATTTCTTGTGTAAATTGTAGTGTATAATTTAAATCTAATTTCATACCCCTCAACTCTCCCTTTTTTATTTTTTGTCTAAATTGTTGACTATGATACTATTCTTCTTCACCTTTGTCAAGAAGATTTAATTATTGAATCTCAATTGTTGCATAATTATGAATTGTATTAGCAACTGGAAGAAAATTCTTTATTCTCTTATTTAATCCCATATTTTCATTTTTATAATAAAGTGGAACTAATGGATTCTCTTCTGCTAAAATCTCTTGTGCTTTTGAATAAGCCTCTATTCTTTCTGAACTCTCTGTTGATTTTCTACCCAACTCAACTAACCTATCGTATTCAGAATTTTCAAAATTAGCTCTATTTCCAGCTCCTCCTTTATAACTACTATGTAATAAAGGGAATAAAACTATATCTGAATCTGAAGTCCCAGCTACCCATCCCCCTATAAATATATCAAAATCTCCTTGAGCTGTCATCTGCAAGTAAGTTCCCCACTCTACAGTTTCAATTTCTACACTTATTCCAATCTCTTTTAAATTAGCTTGTATAATCTGAGCTGCTTGTAATCTCACTGGGTTATCATTAGACATAATTTTTATTGTCCTATTTTTTACTCCTGATTTTTCTAAAAGCTCTTTAGCTGTTTCTGGATTATAACCTATTTTCCCAACTTTTTGATCACTTCCAAAAACTGTAGGATTTACTATTGTATTTGCTACACTCGCCTTTCCTAAATAAACTGCATCTACTATACTTTGTTTATCTATAGCATAATTTAAAGCTTTTCTGTAATCTTTATTATTAAAAGGTTCTCTAGCTGTGTTTAAAGTCAAATACTCTGTTGACGTTGTAGGGAATGAAACTGCATATAAGTCAGAGCTTCTCTCTACAGTTTGGACATCAATTGGTGCAACTGTTGCTATATCAATCTCCCCTGTTTCTAACGCTGCTAATCTACTTGTATTCTCAGGAATAGCTCTAAATATCAGTTCATCTATTTTAGCTTTATTACCAAAATATTCCTCATTGGCTACTAACTGTATTTTTTCTCCATCTCCCCAATTTTTATATTTAAATGCTCCAGTTCCCATAGCGTCTGTGGCAATATTTCCATTTTTTTCTTCTGTGTATTTCTTATTTAATATTGCAGTCAAAGGATAAGTTAATGTATATAGCAACGGTGCTGACGATTCTTTTAATTTTATTTTAACTTCATAATCATTTATTGGTTCAACACTCTCAATAACATCTAACATTACTTTTGTAGCTGGCTTTTCTATCATTCTATTTAAACTAAAAACAACATCACTTGCTTTTAATTCATCTCCATTGTGAAACTTCACACCTTTTTTTAATTTTATAACTAATTCTGTTGGTTTTATATACTCATAAGATTCTGCTAACTCTGGAGCTATTTTTCCATTCTCATCAATTTGAAACAGCGTATTATATATCTGCTCTACTATAGAAAGCGATGGAATTTCATTATACATAGCTGGATCCAAGCTTTTAGGTTTAGACCCCAAAGAAACCGTTACTATTTTAGATTTTTCTTCATTTTTTACCCCACTTTCTTTTTCACCACAAGCTGCTACAGCTAAGCAAGCTATTGCCAATCCAAATAAATACTTTTTACTCATTTTATTGAACCTCCCCAAGTTTGTAATTTTTAAAATACTACTCCTTCTTTAAAATTTTGTCAATTTAATTTTGAAAAATTTTTTTCAATATATTATAAAAAGAAAAAAAGTTACAGAAATATTCTATAACTTTTAGTTAAGTACCATTTTTATATCATTTTCAATATATTGAAAAAATTCATTATATCTTAATCTGTATAAAAGATCTGGAGATAAATACAATGAATTATTTTCTCCTTTTAAATTTAAACTACCTAGTATTGAATCTCTCCCATAAATAGGATTAGAAGGTGATATCGGTATCGCTACATGAGATAGAGAAAAATTAGATTCATCCCATTTAAGGTTTGATTTACTTTCTTCAGAAAATACATTGTTATTATAGTTTAATATAGCTACCTTATCATCTTTTTTACTGCTATAATTACTAATAAACGCTACATTAAATTTAAAATTTAATTCTGACATTTCATCTTTCAAATTCAATTTTATTAAGTCTGGTTTAAAAAAATCTTCAAATTTTCTATTTATATCAAAAATAACTAGCTTATTATTTGGATTTTCCATTTTTTCAAAAATATCATATAAATCTTTATCTAAAACAGTAGAATCTACCAATGAAGTGTAACTATAAATAGGAGGTAAGTTAATTTTTTCCTCTTTACTAAGCTTTGAAAAATTCAATTTTGCTTTTTTTATTAGATAATACACCTGAATTCCTGGATTTTTAGGAAAAGAGTTATATTTACTTGGATCATATTCTGGATTTATATCTAACCACTGAAACTTTTTAAAATATGGAATCATACTAACCCAACTGTCTAGAAAACCAAATTTTGCTGCAGAGGATACTCCCATAGCTGGTGACAACCAAAATAGCTTTTGAGGATTGGGTAGCTCTTTGTCTTTTTTTACACTATGAGTTATATATTGTAAAGTTGCCGCTGCTCCCGTTGAAAATCCTACCATATAAAATTCTGGATTTTTTATATCTTTCAATTTTTCTTTTATCATTTTAGAGCCAAATATTGCAGTTTCTTCAAAATCTTTTTGAGATATTTTAGGCAACTCCCCTGGAAAGGTTCCATGATATTTATATCTTAATCCTAAAACATAGTATCCATTCTCATAAAAAACTTTTCCTATATCCCTCATCATAAAAGGCGAATCTGTTAATCCATGAAGTAAAAGTACCCCACCTTTAATTTTTTCAGGTATAAGCTCAAAAGAACTATTTAGATTTTCACCTTTTTCATTTATTGGTGACAATATCCCATTTTTAGAAAACCTTGTTAAATCATCTTTTGATTTAATTTCTACTTCTGCATAAGTTTTTTCTAAAAACTCTTTCTCTGCAATTAAATATTCATCAATTGTTTTAAAATTTTTGTACTCTGGCTCCTTATATTTACTTTTTTCATGCCATTTTTTTAGTTCTGGCGCCATCTTATTATATAAATAAGCTCTAGTAAATTGAACTACTAATATTAATATTACAAAAAAAATTAAAGATTTTTTTATTATATTGACAACTCTTTTCACAAATAATCCCCCCTTTTTAATTTATACTTACCTAAACTAATAAAAGCTATCATCAAACTTTCTATAAGTTGACAATAGCTTTTTTGCTTTTTTAGTAAATTTTGTCTAGTCCTAATTTCCTAGAATATTACCCTTTTTATCATAATTATCCACTGCTGCTCCACCTAAAGCTCCAACTCCCGCTCCTATTAAAGCACCTTTAGAATCTCCTGAAATTGCTGTTCCAACTAAAGCTCCTGCTCCTGCTCCTACTAATGCACTTTTCTCTCTAGATGTCATATTCGAGCAACCTACTAACATTAAACCTAAAATTAAACCCACAAATAATTTTTTCATTTTAAGGACCTCCTATAAAATCAAATCAATATAATAATTTAACTTATTATACTATCTAACTTTATAATTTCCTTGCTTTTAAACTAATTCTCTCAATAATTTAGCTAACTGATCTGGACAAGATGTTCCTCTCTCTGAACAATCAATACCTTCTAATTTTTTTATTACATTCTCTATTGTCATTCCTTCAACTAATTTTTCAATAGCAACTGTATTACCGTCACATCCTCCGAAAAATTCAATTTTTTCAACAATGTTCCCATTTAGTTTTATACCTATTTCTTTTGCACAAACACCTTTTGTTTTTAAAATTTTCATTTCCCAAAATCTCCCTTTTAAATTCTTGTTAAATATATAAGATTATTATGAGTCGTATCCTGAGCAGTTTTCAAGTTTGTCCATTGTTATCTTTTCTAACTCCTCTTTTATTTTTAAATTAACTCCCTCTAATTTACATCTTAATCCACATAAAGCCATTTTAGAAGTTGTACAACTTGTTTTATCTTCAAAACATCCATTTACTTTAATTCCACCTTCTAAAACTTCTACTATATCGTATACACTTATATTTTCTGGCTTCTTTGCTGCTACATATCCGCCTTTTGCACCACGAAATGATTCCACTAAATCAGATGAAGTTAATTTTCCAAGAATTTTAAGTGTAAATCTTATAGAAACACCTGAAATTTCAGAAATCTCCTTTGCATCCATTTTTCTATTTGCTTCACACAATAAAAGTACGATTCTTATACCGTAATCAACTTCTCTACTTATTAACATTGTTCCTCCAGTTTTTTTAATTTCAATACTAATATTGTAGACCATTTTTTACTATAAATCAATACATATTTTATATAAATTAATTGAAAAGACCTTATCTGAATAGGATGAAAAATAATATCACTATAAAATCTACTATAAAAATTTTGGTAAGAAGACTTTTTCTATACATTGGATTACTAAATAATCTAATGTAATCATTAATCCCTAAGTAACCTCTATATTTCTCATTCATAAAAAAATATGTAAATGCATCAAAAGTTAGTACTATTAAATTATATATTATCAACCTTTGAACCATAATTTCCTCCTTGGACTTCTTTGATATAATAATATATTACTTTATGTATTATATAATGTCAAATATTTGAAGAATACTATATTTTAAATTGAATTTTTGATTAAAATGAATTATAATGATATCAGTTAGTATAATATCTATATATAAATAAAGTATTAATCTATAAGGGGGAGAGCTATGAGTTTTTTATTTAAACTTTTTAACAATAAGAACATCAAGGAACTCGAAAAAATTAATCTAACTTTGAGTGAAAAGTTAGAAAATCTTCAAAAAGAGTTGGAGGAAAAAGAGGTTCTTATTAGTAATTACTCTTCTTTACAATCTAAGCCAAATACTGACTATTCTAAGCAATGGCAACTTATGGAAAAAAATCTTAGGAATCTACAAGAAGAAAATAGAATGTTAAAGGAGAATTTCATTAAATTAAATAGAATTATTCCAAAACAGCAATGGCAATACTCTTTTTTAGTTGATCTTCATCATTTTTATTCAGCTAATAAGTTTGTAAGTATCCGAGAAAAACTTTTAGAATCTGGTGTTAAATACTTACAAGAGATAAATGAGGAGATGTTTTCAACTCTTTTAAAAGAGGATCGTTATGTACAAGAGGGACTTCAAAAATTTTTAGATTATAAAAAGGGAATTATTGATTGGGATGTGAAAACTTTCTTAATGAAAGGTGATAAAGTAACTAAAATTTATCAAAAATCTAGAAAATTTTTAAACATTTTATCTGAGCAAAATATTGAATTTATGGTTGAGTTAGAATCTTTTGATTTTCAATCACTCAATGAATTTGGATTTTCTCAAGAAGATATAGATGCTTTTAAACAAAAATATAAATCATATAATGCCGAAAGAAAAATATAATAGCTTTTACCTAGTTTATATATTAGGCGTAGAGTTTTGGGGAGGAAATTTTGATGAGTACATACAAATTATGGTGCAACTACCTTAGAATTGATAGATTTATTTACCCTGATGAAAAAAAATTAAAATTTTTAAATTTTTGCCAGGAAAATAATGTAATTTACCTATCTGAAATAGATGAGGAGTTACTAACTCAATACTCCAAAGTACCTGGTGTTGGTCCTGGAAGAATTGCAGATATAAAAAATGATCTGTCTGAAATTGTAGAAAGATTTTCAAAACAAAAAACTTTTAAAAAGATTGTTGATTGTCGTCTAGATAAAATAATTTTTAATATAAAGCATATTGAAGGAATAACTGTTGGTGAATTTTTAAACTATAATCAAAAGGATATTGATTCTTTACAACTAACTAACAATGAACTTGAAAGAATATACGAGATATGCACTACTACACTTCCACTGGAAGAAACTCTAAAAAAAATTAAAACTACTCTTTCTCAAGATGATATTCAACTTTTAGTTGATAGACTTGAAAATAATAAAACTTTGGAAGAGATTGGTACTCTAAGAAATATTAGTCGGGAAAGAACAAGACAAATTGAGATAAAATTGAAACAAATTATTGCAAATATATTTAAAAATACAAATCTAAATATTGCATTAAAAATCGAAGCTGATTTTAAAGATGAAATATCTTTGGATGAAATGTATGAACTTTTTGGTAAAAATTATCGTTTTTTAGTTAGTTTTTTAAAAAGAAATGAAATTTTCTCAAGACCTTTTTATATAGATTTCTTAGGTTTATTTCTTTTCGATAAAAGAGAACGTTTTTTTAAAATTTTCTACTCACTAGAATTTACTAATATTTTAACTACAGAAAATGTTAAAACAATCAGAAGTAGTTTTAAAAGTTTTAAATGGATTACTCAAGAAGAGATTGAAAAAATAATAACAAAATTAGGGTATGAAAAACATGGAAAATACTATGTTCAAAACAGTGGATATAAGGATATTCTAGAACTTTATTTTGTTAAATTAGTTTCACATCCATTGAGAGTAGATGAAAATACAATTAAATTAATTATTGAAGATATTAATTCTAGATTAGACTACGCTCTTTATTCTGAAGAGATTAAAAATATGAATGATAATACTGCAATTTATTTAGCTCGTAGATTGGAAGGACTACTTTCAAGAATAGATGGTATTATTATGACGGATTCTAGAACTTATATTCATATAAATAAAATAAAATATAATGTTGAAGAGTTTTTAAATTTAAGAAACACTATTCTTTCTTTCAATGAGAACTACATCGATAGTATTGCTGTTTATAAAAATTTAGAAAGCATACTAAATAGTATTGGAGTTTACTCTGATCATGTTTTTTACTCACTATTTAAATATCATTTTGCTCAAGAATTAAATTTAACTACAAATGGTAATAGTAGAGTTTTAACAATTGGAGATCAAGGGTTTAATAGAGTTGACGAACTTGAAAAGTTTATTGAAACAGAAGGAAAAATACTTGAAAAAAGTTATATTCAAGAAAAACTTAATTATTCAAATGTTTCTTTAAATAATGCTATTGATAATTCAAACCAAATTATAAGTTTTGATAGATCTTTCATCGGATTAATTAATTTTGTTCAAATGTCAAAAAATGAAATCGAATTTTTCAAAGAGATTGTCATTTCTAATGACAATGATGGAAATATATCTATTCCAGAATTAATAAGTAAAATAAATCTTAACAAAAGTTTTAAAACTTTTATTAAGAAAAATAACATAAATAAATACTTTATTGCTTCCTTAGTTAGATATTATTTTCCTGAATATAAGGGTGGATGTAACTTACTTAGTAAAAAAAGTATTACAAAATGATTAGAGTCTGGTTAAATCTAGACTCTTTTTTCTTTTTATCCTTTAAACTTCTTGAAATTTTAACTAAAATGATATAATATTTAATTATGTCGTATTTTTGGAGTATACCTATGAAATTTTTAATTACTGATTATTTTTTTAAAAGTATTCCTATTGAAAAAAATAAAAAAGTTCTCGATAAACTTTATTTCTTTTATAATACAATTAAAAACCATAAAATTTTATCTTATAATCTTCCTAAAGGTTTTTGGGTAAAAAAAATTGCAGGAGCTAACTCTCTTTATGAGTTTAGAGTTGATAGTGGTGACCGTATTTTTTTTCTTCTTAACAGCTTTTCAAGAGATGACATTGAAGGAAATCTTATTTTCTTAATCTATTCTTCTCATGATATGGCTATAAAAAAAGCAAAACGAAAAGAGATTGATGAGAGTTCTTTAAAAGATTTTATAGTCTTTGATCAAGAGGATAATATAGAATCTATTGATGAAAATTTCTTTAATTATAATAATCTAATTACCTATGAAGTTATTGATGATTCTCATTTTATAGAAAATTTTTATAACAAAAAATACAAATATTATTATTTAAATGATGAACAATATTCATGTCTTATAGATTTACCTCCTCACTTTATTGCTGGAAGTGCTGGAAGCGGTAAAAGTACAATAACATTAAGAAAACTTTTAAATTTGGAAGAGAATTATGAATTTTATGATATATCAAAAATTCTATATTTAACAGCTAATAGATATTTAAAAGATAACTCTTTTGAACAGTATTTAGAATTTAGAAAAGAGGGTAAAAAAATAGCTGATTTTTTTACATTAAAAGAGTTTATATGCCAAACCCTAGAAATTTCGTCAAAACAAATTGTTGAGTTCAATAGGTTTAAAGAGTTTTTTCTTCTTTCCTATCCCAATAGAAAAAAATTTAATCTTTCTATCGAAGAGATTTATTCAGAAATAAATGGAATTATTAAAGGTCTTATGGTTAAAGGAAATGCAGACAATTGGAATAGAGATTTAGACCAACGTTCAATAGCTTTAGAGGATTATTTAAACTTAAGTTCTAAATATTCAACACTAGATAAAGAAAATCGAATATTTTTTTATGAAATATGTTTAAAATATAATCAATGGTTAGATGATAACAGTCTTTTTGATTTAAATGATCTTTCACTAGCTCTTTTAAAAAAAGATATCCAATTTGACTTTATTATAATCGATGAAGTTCAAGACTTAACTGAATTACAAATTTTTGCTTTAACTTCTCTCGTTAAAAATAAAGAAAATTTATTTTTAGCTGGAGATATTCATCAAATGATAAATGCCACTTTTTTTAACTTTGAAAGAATGAAAAATCTTTTTTACTCTAAATATAATAAAAAAGTTAATATAAAAATTCTTTCTAAAAATTATCGAAGTTGTAAAAAAATTGTAGATTTGGCAAATTATTTCGCTGAACTTAGAAGTTCATATATTGGAAATTTAGGAAGTGATGATTATAAAGAGATTGCTATCCAAAAAGATGGCGAAGTTAACCTAACTGGAATAAATCTCTCTCTATTAGAAAAGGCACAAAATGATGCTAATACAGCTATTGTTGTTTCTGATCCTAAAACAAAAACTGAACTTCTTGAGCAGTTAAATAATAAACATAGAGTTTTTTCTATCCAAGAGATTAAAGGATTAGAATATAGTAATATTATTTGTTATAATCTATCATCTACTTACAAATCTCAATGGGAAAAGATTTTTTCTAAAGCTACTAAACACGATCAAAAATATAGAAAATATTTTAATATTTTTTATGTTGGAATAACTAGAGCACAAGAAAATCTAATTATTATGGAGTCTAATATTGAAAATAATAAAGTTTTAAAAGAACTTCATAATTTCTTAACACCTAATAATAATATTAATATAACCAAAAATACCAGTGATACTTTAAATGAAAAAGAAGATTGGTTAAAAGAAGGGGTTAAACTTTATAAGTTAGAACAATTGGAGGAAGCTCAATATGCTTTTGAAAAAGCTGATGAACCTACATGGATTTTAGAAAGAGATCTTGAAAATGATATATCACAGCTTAATTTTAAAAATGCGATTATAAAACTTTCAAATAAATCTTTAAAAAGTAAAGAGGTTTTTTATAGAAAACTAATAATTGATACTGCCATTGGAAATAATCTTTTTTTTATCGCTGCTGAATGTAATCGTAGTTTTGGAATAGCCTACAAGGATAAAGAGATTAAAGAAGGAATTAAAAGAGGTGTTTTAGAAAATAGATTCACTCAAAAAGAACTTCAAAAAATCATCCAGCTTTATAAAGAAAAAAAAGACTCCACCTTTGTTGGAGATTTACTTTTAAAAATGAAAAGATTCAATGAAGCCTTAATTTTTTATCAAAATTTAAATAATATTCCTGGTGTAAGATTAGCTCGTTGTGGAATTTTAGAAGATTATTTTAAAAATCTTCCTAATTTTCAAGATAAAGTTGCAGAGCTAGATGAAATTATTTCAAATAAAAATATAAATAGTTTTGATAAAAAAGATAAACTAAACGCTTTACAAAGGGCTCTATTAGTTAAAACCGACCCTATACTTTTTGAAATGATAATGCATCTAGGTGGAAATTTAAATACTTATGTTAAGGGAAAAGAGCTTGTGCCTTTTTATTGTTTATATACTATGAAACTATCTAAAGAGCTTCAATCAAAATTTTTAGATATTTTTATTAAATTCAACTTTAACTTTAATAATAAACTGTTTTTTTCAATATATTTAAAAAATATACCTGTTTTTAAACTTTTAATATATAAAAAAGTTTTGAATTTAAATATCTATCAAGATATGCTCGATGAACTACTTAATAACTTAGCAAATGTTCCTAATAATAACCTAGAAAAAAGGAAATTAATTTTATATAAGAATATAATAAAAAACTACAAAAATAAAAAGGAGAATTTATGAACAAGAAGCAAAACTTACTTAGAACAACTTTAGGTTCTGTCTTTATGGAAAGCGATCTTATGGGAGGACTTGTAGGAGAAAACAGACTAATCACAATTTCTGGAAAAGTTAATAATCCAGGAATCTACGAAATTCCTGAAAATGCTACTCTAAAAGATATTTTAGATATCGCTGGTGGAATGAAAAATGGAAAAGATTTCAAAGCAGCTCAATTTGGATTACCTTTTGGTGGATTTGCTACTAAAGAATCTTTAAATGAGATTGTTGATTTTGATTATTTTTTTGATTCAAAACATCCAAAAGCATTAATCGTTTTATCTAACGAAAGTTGTATCGTTCAATTTGCTAAATACTATATCGAATTTATTTTAGGAAAACTTTCTAAAGGAGAATATAGAGAGTATCTTATTGCAAAATTTGAAATAGAGAGATCTTGGAGAGTTCTAGATAGAATTTCTAAAGGTAAAGGAAATATGAGAGATCTTTATCTTTTAAGACAACTTTCTAAAAATATAAAAGAAACGACTCAACAAAAACACAATTTAATCGAAGAATCTATTGATGCCTTCTATCATGAGTTTGAAGAGCATGTTGAAGAGCATAGATGTTATACTGGTGAGTGTCCTCAATTAGTTAAATTTAGAATTACAAGCAAATGTATCGGATGTACAGCTTGTGCTAGAGTTTGTCCAGTTCATTGTATTGAAGGAAAAATAAAAGAAAGACATCGTATTGATATAGAAAGATGTACTCACTGTGGACAATGTGTTGCTGCTTGTCCAGTAAATGCAATTAACGAAGGAGATAACAGTTTAAAATTTCTTAGAGATTTATCTACACCAGGTAAAGTAGTTATCACACAAATGGCACCTGCAGTTAGAGTTGCTTTAGGTGAAGCTTTTGGATTTGAACCTGGAGTTAATATTGAGAAAAAAATAAATGGTGCTCTTAGAATGCTTGGAGTAGATTTCGTTTTCGATACTACTTGGGCAGCTGACCTTACTATAATGGAAGAAGCTACAGAGTTCCAGCAAAGATTAGAAGCATTCTTTAAAGGCGACGACAATGTAAGATTACCTATACTTACTTCATGTTGTCCAGCTTGGGTTAAATTTATTGAACAAAGCTATCCTGATATGCTTGATATTCCTTCAACGGTTAAGTCCCCTATGCAAATCTTCTCTACAATTGCAAAAGATATTTGGGCTAAGGAAAAGGGATACAAAAGAGATGAAATTACTACTGTTGCTATCATGCCATGCTTAGCTAAAAAATACGAAGCTTCTAGAGATGAGTTTTCTAGAGGGGATAACTATGATACTGATTATGTTATCACTACAAGAGAACTGATAAAAATATTAAAAGAAACTGAAATTGATTTAAATGCCGTGGAAGAGGAAGAGTTCGATAATCCATTAGGAGAATACTCTGGAGCTGGTATTATCTTTGGTAGAACAGGAGGAGTTATTGAGGCGGCTACTAGATCTACAATCGAAATGATTACTGGTGAAAGAATTGATAATATTGAATTTGAAGCTTTAAGAGGTTGGGATGGATTTAGAAGTTGTGATCTAACAATTGGTCATATTGAACTAAGAATAGGTATTGCTCATGGTCTTGAAGAAGCAAAAAAAATGCTAGATAAAATTAGAAGTGGAGAAGAGTTCTATCACGCTATTGAAATCATGGCATGTAAAGGAGGTTGCATCGGTGGAGGTGGACAACCTAAAGCTATAAAAAAACAAGAAACTCTTGAAAAAAGAGCACAGGGTTTAAACAATATTGACGTAGCTTCTGAGTACAGAAGATCTCATGAGAATCCACAGGTTCTTGCTATTTACGAAAAGTATTTAGATTATCCTTTAAGTAGAAAAGCTCACGAGCTTTTACACACTAAGTATTTTCCAAAAATAAAAGCACATAAATAATACCATTACAGAATATAGAAGTCCCACGTGACTTCTATATTTTTATATCTTTTAACCTATTTAACAGGAGGTTTGTATGAAATATAATAAAAATTTCACTAACAAATATTGTATATCACTTTTTGCTCTACCTTTTATTTTAGGAACATATACCTACTCAGAAGATAACTCTACATCTAAAGTTGATGTAGATATTGTGATGAACAAATCTATTGTTGAAAATATTATTAATAATCAATTACCATATACAATTGAAGATTCAGGTTCTGGAAACCAAATTTTTAATGGCGGTAAAAATAATCTATTAGGATTTGGCCTTGACGTTCTTGGAAGTGTGGACAAAAAATTCTCTCAATTTTCAGAAGCTTTTGTATGGGCCTATAAAATAAATCGTTCTCCCATTACTTTTTCAGCACAAGAACAACAAATTCAAGCTATTACTAATATAGGTGGAAACTTTAAAGCAAGTTGGAGTAGAGAAAG
This sequence comes from Cetobacterium sp., assembly GCF_051653945.1. Taxonomy (GTDB): domain Bacteria; phylum Fusobacteriota; class Fusobacteriia; order Fusobacteriales; family Fusobacteriaceae; genus Cetobacterium_A. Next base: position 8,296 of record NZ_JBOFXD010000042.1, on the reverse strand, counting down.
TCAAAGTACTGAGATTGCATTGAATGGTACTGCTGGAATTTCAAGTATTGTTAGTATATCTCCTAATTGGCAGATAAATGTTAATAGTACACCGTTTCTAAATATTTCTAACAATAATTTACCATTAACTTTAAATATTTATGGCCTTAACTTAAAAACTGATATAAACATTGGAAATAGTTTAGAAAAAAGTATTGTTTCAAAATTAAAAACTGCTACAAAAGAACTGGATAATAAAATTCAAGCCTTTGACTTAAAATCTCTTGTTGAAAAATATTGGCTAGAATTTAAAGAGCCTATATTAGTTAATCCTGAATATAAACTTTGGCTAACAGTAAGCCCACAGTCAGCGAGATATTCTAATTTAGTTACTACTGATAATAACTTAGGAATTAAAGTTGGTAGTGATGTTAATCTTCATCTATATTTTGGAGAGAAGCCTGCAGCTTTAAATCTTACAACTCTTCCCAGTATGAACTACGGATTTGTAAATGATTCATTTAATATTATATTACCTATTTCAGCCTCATATAAAAGCTTAAATGAAATTATCAATACAAATCTAACTAATAAAGATATTCAATTGACATCAGGTATATCTTCAAATATAAAAAATATAAATATATCTTCAGAAAATTCTACTTTGCATGTTACATCTGACTTTAATCTATCTATTTTTGGATTTTTACACCCAAGTGGAATTATAAAAGCTAATGTAAAACCTAATTTTAATAATGAAACTGGAACTTTAAGTGGCGACGATTTTGATTATACATTAGAAACTAATAGTCTTATATTAAAAATTGGAAATTATTTCTTTAAAAACAAAATAATAAATTTAATTAAAAATAATTATCTATCTTTTAATCCAGCAAATGAAATGAAATTAGCTCAAAATTACTTACAAACAAAAGTTGAAAATATTGAACTAGAAAAAAATGTAAATTTAAAATCTACTATAAATACTTTTAAAATCGTAGGTCTAAATATAAATAATGATTCTATATCAGCTATTTTTAATACCAGTGGTAAAGCAACTATTGAAATATCTGAGTAATTTTATAATTATTATAAAAATAGAGGAGAATATCTCCTCTATTTTTGCGTTAATATTCTTATTACCTCTTTTGATATTTCTTTAGTATTTACACCTGACTCAACTTTACTATTTTTTATTAAATTTATAAACTCTTCTAACTCATAAATCATACTATTTTCCTCTTGAGGAACGCTAATATTTTCAATTTCACCATTTCTATAATGAATTTTTACCTCTTTTATATTAGAAATACTATCTATTATAATTGAACCCTTTTCTCCTTGAATTTCACTTCCTATATAGCTGCTTGTTATTTTTGAATAGATTATTACTCCTGTCATATTTTTATATTCTAAAAGTACACTTCCAACTCCAGGGACTCCACTATCTAAATTATAGTTTGTTATTTTACTATTTAATGGAATTCCAAAAAGTCTCAATACAAAATACAATGGATAAACACCTATATCTAAATGAGCTCCTCCTCCAAATTTAGGGTCAAAAATATTTGTTAATTCTCCAGCTTTTAAATTATCATATCTTGATGAATATTGACAAAAATTCCCTATAACTCCCCTTATTTCACCTATTTTATAGATATTTTTTTCTATTGATTTAAAATTAGGTAAAAATGTATTTTTCATAGCTTCCATTAAACTTACATTATTTTCATAAGCTACTCTATACATCTCTTCAATCTCTTTTTCATTAATTCCCATAGGCTTTTCACATAGTACATGTTTTTTATTTCTTAATAACTCTAAAGTTTGGTTATAATGTAACGAGTTAGGACTTGCAACATAAACCATATCTAAATCTTCTCTTTTACATAACTCTTCAAAATCTATAATTATATCACTTACTCCATATTTTTTACCAAATATTAATCCTTTTTCAAAATTTCTTGAATAAATTGCTTTAAGCTCACATCCCATAACTTTTTGAATAGCATTTACAAATTCATCTGAAATTTTACTAGTACCTATTATAGCTATTTTTATCATTAGTATCTCCTTTTTAAAACTTAATTTTCAAAAAAAGATGACATAATTTCTATGTCATCTCTTGCTGTTTAAAGTTATAGGCTGTTGTTAACTACATTTAAAATTTCATCTTTTAACTCTTTTGATGCAACTAATATTTCATCCAACTGATTAATAGTTTCCATTTTAAATAGTTCATCATCTAAACCTGCTAAATTAACTTTGACATTTAAAATACCACCCTCTATTCCAGAGTAAAGTAGTATTGCTGACACACCTAAATCTGTAATTGCATTTTTATTACCATATTTTAATATAATTTTTAATGCTTTCAAAGTTTTTTTTGAAATTTTACAAATTTCTAAAGGTGTTTCAATTGCTAATTTTAAATTTTTTTCAATAGTTGTTTTTCTAATCTCTTTTTCAGCATCACTTTCTTTAGGAAGTTTATAAGCTGCCATAACTAAATTATACGCCTCTGTATCTTTATCTACTAGTTCTTCTAAAACTTTTCTATAATCATCAATCTCTTCAAAAGCATTTTTAAAAATAATTTGTTCTCCTTCAGGTAACTCTTTATACTTTTTTTTGTCAAAAGTTAAGTGAGCAACCATTCTCCCTAAGGTACATCCTAATGCTGAAACCAATGCTGATACTGACCCTCCCCCTGGAGCTGGACTTTTAGAATCAACTATATTTAAGAAATCTTTAACTGATAAGTCTACTAGCTTCATTTATCCTCCTACCTTTTTATAAACTAAACATCCATTTTTGAAAACTTTTTTTGTGTGACTCACACCAAAATGATATAAAATATACTCTATATTTTTAGCATCAAATACTACAAAATCCGCTTTTTTCCCCTCTTCAATTGAACCTATTCTTTTTTCTCGTCCAATAGATTTTGCTGCATTTATAGTCACTGCTTTGAAAATCTCTTTAGGTTTCATCTTCAATTTTAAAGCTGCAATTTGCATTATTAATTGTAAATTTTCCGTTGGACATGATCCAGGATTATAATCTGTTGATAGTGCTACTTGAACACCTGATTCTATCATTTTTCTTGCAGGTGCATATGCTTTTCCTAAGCTAAAAGATGTTCCAGGTAAAATATTTGCGATTGTTTTACTATTTTTAAGAGCCTCTATGCCTTCATCACTTATTGCCATTAAATGGTCTGCTGAGTTCATTTCAAACTCTACAGCTAATTCTGCTCCTTTAGTATTTACTATCTCATCTGCATGAATTCTTAATTTAAATCCATATTTTTTAGCCTCTGAATACAATCTTCTACTTTCCTCATTTGAAAAAACACCCTCTTCACAGAAAACATCAAAAAACTCAGCTAAATTACGCTCTTTTATAATTGGAAGTAAACTGATAACCTTTTCAAGATACTCTTCTCTTTTATCTCTATATTCTTCTGGTAATGCATGAGCCCCCATAAACGTTGAAACTACTTCAACTTCTTGTTCATGGTTCAATCTTTCATTAACTTTAAGTTGTTTTAATTCTGTTTCACTATCAAGTCCATATCCACTTTTAGACTCCACTGTTGTTACCCCAAAAGATAACATTTTTCTCAAGGATTTTTTTGCTTTATCAAGAAGTTCCTCTTCACTTAACTCTCTGGTTGCTCTTACACTACTTAATATTCCTCCACCTTTTTCTAAAATTTCTAAATACGGAACACCTTGAATTTTATCTAAAAATTCATTTTCTCTAGAACCTCCATGTACTAGGTGAGTATGAGAATCTATTAATCCAGGAGTTACTACACATCCTTCAGCATCTACTAATTTTGTTGTAAACTTTATCAATTTTGATGGTACTTCTCCTTGCCCAACCTCCATTATTTCACTTCCAGAAATAACTATATATCCATTTTCTAAAATTTCAATATTTTCCATTGGACTTTCTCCATCTTTTAATGGTATCTCTTTTCCTGTTACTAATTGCCCTATGTTGTAAATTATTAAATCTGCGTTCATAAACTCACCTCATAAAAATTCTACTTTAATAACTCGTTCTCTATTATTTTATCTATTTTAAAACCGTCTAAGCCTAAATAATACTCTATTGAATCAGATAATGCTTCCATTGGAACAGCTCCTATTATTTCACTTCCAAGAACATTAACTCCGTACCTTTTTGCTTCCATTTTTACAGTTTCAAACACTCTGTAAATAGGATTTTTCTTATAATCTTTTATATTCATTGTTACCTGAACAATTCCTTTTTCTTTCATTTCAGCTGGCCCAGCTTGAATAAATCTAAATCCACCATTTGAAAATCTTATAGCCTTAGATATCTCTTTCGCTATATTTATATCTGTTGTGTCTAAATTAATATTAAAAGCTATTAGAGGCATTCTTCCTCCAACTGCAGTTACTCCCGCTGTTAAATGAGGAGTTCTCTCTCCAAAATCTGGCTTCCACTCTTCTAATTTTAATTTTTCTTTCATTCCTTCAAACTCACCTTTTCTAATAGATGGTAACGAAACTCTATTAGGTGCTGTAGCTGATTCTTCATATAAAAATACTGGTACTTTAAACTTTTCCCATATTTTTTCCCCTACAATTTTTGAAAGCTCTACACATTCAGCCATTGTCATATCTTTTATTGGAATAAATGGAATAACATCTGTTGCTCCCATTCTTAAGTGCTCTCCTTTTTGAATATTCATATCAATTAATTCTGTAGCTATTCCAACTGATTCAACTACTGCTGCCACAACATCTTCTGGTTCTCCTATTACAGTAATTACAGTTCTATTGTAATCAGCATCTGGTTCACATCCCATAAACTTTATATTTTTATTGTTCTTAAAAGGTGCTGCTATTTTTTCTATTTTCTCTAAATCTTTTCCTTCACTATAATTTGGAACACATTGAACTAACCTCTTCATTTTTACCCCCAACTATACTTTTAATTTACCCACATTCTCTTCTACTTTTTCCACTATCTTATTGGTTTTAATTAGTTCTTCTACTTTTTCTATATCAATATACATAACTCTATCTTTGTCATAATATTCAACTATTTCTCTCACTAATGTATGAGCTTCATTTGTTCCTTTACCTAATCTTTTTACATCTCTTAAGTCAATCCCTTGACATGCAGCTAAAATTTCCATTGCAATTACTTTTCTAACATTTCCTAAAATTTCATTAGCTTTTCTAGCAGCTATAGTTCCCATAGATACATGGTCCTCTTGATTAGCTGAAGATGGTATCGAATCAACAGATGCAGGATGAGCTAAAACTTTATTTTCTGAAACCAAAGAAGCTGCACTATATTGAACAATCATAAATCCTGAGTTAACTCCACCGTTTTCAACTAAAAATGCTGGTAATCCATTGTTTAAAGATGGATTAACTAATCTTTCTAATCTTCTTTCAGATATATTAGCCATTTCTGCTAAAGCTATTGCTAAAAAATCGAACGGTAGTGCCATTGGTTGTCCATGAAAATTTCCTCCTGATAAAACTTCATTTTCTGCTGGAAAAATTATAGGATTATCCGTAACTGCATTCATTTCAATCTCAACTTTATCTCTTATATAATTTAAAGCATCCTTACTTGCTCCATGAACTTGAGGTGTACATCTAAGAGAATAAGGATCTTGAACTCTTAACTCACCCTGCTTTGTTATTGATGTGCTATTTTTTAAAATTTTATTTACATTTTTAGCTGTGTTAATTTGCCCTAGATGCCCTCTAACTTCTTGAATTCTTGGATCAAAGGCACAGATAATTCCATTTAAAGCTTCCATAGATAAACTTGCTGCTATATCTAAGTGCTTCATTAAATTTATTGCATCGTATACTGTATGTGCTCCTACAGATGTCATAACTTGGGTTCCATTAATAAGAGCTAACCCTTCTTTAGAAGATAAACTTTTGATAGACTTAATCTTTGCTTTTTTTAAAGCTTCCTCTCCAGTATATAGCTCACCTTTATAATAAGCCTTTCCTAACCCTAACATAACTAAAACCATATGAGATAATGGTGCTAAATCTCCAGATGCACCCAACGACCCTTTTTCTGGTATATATGGAGTTACACCTTTATTTATCATTTCTACTAATAAATCTAAAACTTTTTGACGTATTCCTGAATATCCTTGAATTAAATTATTTACTCTCAAAAGCATTATTCCTCTAACTTGATCTATTGGTAATGGGTTTCCTACACCGCATGCATGACTTATTATTAAATTTCGTTGTAATGTTGCCGTTTCCTCTTTAGAAATTATACTGTCTGAAAATTTTCCAAATCCAGTTGTTATTCCATAAGATATTTTTCCTGCTTCCACATAATCATCAACTAATTTTCTAGCTATAGAAACTTTTTCTTTAGCTTCCTCTGAAATTTTTACCTCATACCCATTCCTTGTAACATTAATTAAATCCTCTAAAGTTAGTTTTTTGTTTCCTATTAGTAGTTCCAAATCAATCCTGCCTCCTTTTTAGAATAATACTCCACCAATAACCCCTGCTATTATAAGAGGGATGTTATAGTGCATAAATGTTGGAATACAAGTATCCCTTATATGATCATGCTGTCCGTCAGCATTCAATCCAGCTGTTGGTCCTAATGTTGAGTCTGATGCAGGTGATCCTGCATCTCCTAAAGCTCCTGCACATGCTATTAAGACAATCGTTCCTAACGGAGATATTCCTAATTCTATGCACAGTGGAACATATATCGCTGCTAAAATTGGAATTGTACCAAAAGATGTACCTATTCCCATAGTTACAAAAAGTCCAACTAACAGCATCACAAATGATCCCATCAGTTTACTTCCACCTACAACTCCTACAACTCCTTGCACTAAAGGTGCTATTGCTCCAGTTTCTCTGATAACACTTCCATATCCTGCTGCAACTAGCATAATAAAAGCTATCAGTCCCATAATTCCAATTCCACCACTTATTAATCCATCTATTTCATTCCATCTAATAACTTTTGTAGCCAACATAAATCCTATTGCTACAATAGCTCCTAAAGGAAGTGATCCTGTATAAAGTTGTATACCAAAAGCTATAATTGCTGATATTAAAGTATACCAATGTTTTAGTTCCATTTTTTCTGGAATATCCTCGTGTACTCCACCTATTGATAGCTCTTTGTAATCTCTAGGTTTACTATAACTTATAAATACAGCTATTAATAATCCAGCTAACATAGCAATTCCTAAAATCCAAGTAGCTTTCCAAACTTGACTTAACTCGACATTCATTCCATTACTAACAATCTGATCTCTAATTATTCCATGGAAAATCAATCCAAATCCTACAGGAAGAACTATATATGGCATTTTTAATCCAAATGTCAAAGAACATGCCATAGCTCTTCTGTCCATTTTTAATTCATCCATTAATTTTAATAAAGGTGGAATTAATATTGGAATAAAAGCTATATGAACAGGAATTAAATTTTGAGAAAAACAAGCTATTACAGCAATAATTAATGCTAATATCCATTTTTTCCCACTAACTACTTTAGATATCTTCTTTGATAAAAGAGCAGCTACACCTGTACTATTAATTGCTACTGCCAAAGTACCTAAAAGAATATAACTAAGTGCCGTTTCAGAGTTTCCTCCCATTCCACCTATTAAAGTTTTCATAGTTTCGTTTATACCTATTCCCGAAGTTGCCCCTGCTACCAAAGCTGCCACTAATATTGCTAGAATTACATTTAATTTTAATAAACTTAGTACAATCATAGTAGTAACTGATAATATCACTGGATTAAAAATCATATGCCCCTCCCTTTACTTTTTTATTTTCTTAAGTGGTACTTATATTACCCCACAGATATTTTGAAGTCAATAGCTATATATAAATTTATTTATTTATATTAATAACTTAAATAAAAAAACCCATAGAATTAATTAAAAAAAGAATTAATTTTATGGGTTTTATTTTTATCAATATTTTTTATTTAAAAATCTCTAAGGATTTATCTAAAATTCCAGTTACTTCAGCTATAACTAATCCATAATTTGTTATTGGAACGTTTAGTGACATTGATTCGTCTATTCTACTTTGCATATGTTTTTTATTTATCATACAAGCTCCACAATGGATAACTAAAGCATATTTTGATAAATCTTCAGGGAAATCTTTTCCTCCTACAAAAGTGAATTCAATCTCTTTTCCAGTATAATTTTTTACAAGTTTTGGAATTTTTACTCTACCAATATCTTCATGAGAAGTGTTATGAGTACAAGTTTCTGCAATTAATATTCTATCTCCATGATTTA
>NZ_JBOFXD010000041.1:0-27840 GCF_051653945.1 Cetobacterium sp. | reverse complement strand
TAATTTATTTTTTTATTAAAATTTATATAAAAAATTAAAATAAAAAAAATTTTAAAAAATTTTTTATTAAAAAAATTAAATTATTTGAGTAAAGATAATTATTTTTATACGAAGTTAGTAAAAATAAAACAGATTATTTCTATAAAAAAAACCTTAAAATAGTTTATTTTAAATAAAAAAAACTAAAATTTATTTTTTTATAATAAAAAATAAAACAACAATAACAAAAAACGTTCTAAAATAAGCAATATTGACATAAAAAAGAAAATAAAGTATATATGTTATCAACAAGAAAAAATAAATGAGGAGGAATTATTATGTCAAAAGGATTTGCACCAGAACCATATAAAATAAAAATGGTTGAAAATATGGCTATTATGACTAAAGAAGAGAGAAAAGAGGCTATTGAAAGAGCTGGGTACAATACTTTTTTATTAAAATCGGATGAATGCTATATAGATTTATTGACTGACTCTGGAACTAATGCTATGAGTGATGCTCAATGGGCTGGATTAATGTTAGGAGATGAAGCTTACGCAGGAAGTAGAAACTTCTATCATTTAGAAAAAACAGTACAAGAACTTTTTGGTTTTAAATATGTAGTTCCAACTCACCAAGGAAGAGGAGCAGAAAATATTTTATCAACATTGACAATTAAACCAGGAGATTATGTTCCAGGAAATATGTACTTTACTACTACAAGATTCCATCAAGAAAGAAATGGAGCGACTTTTAGAGATATTATAATAGATGAAGCTCATGACTCTCAAATAGACCTACCATTTAAAGGAAATATAGATTTGAAAAAACTTCAAGCATTAATTGACGAAGTTGGGGCAGAAAAAATACCATATGTTTGTTTGGCAGTTACAGTTAATTTAGCTGGAGGACAACCAGTATCAATGGCTAATATAAAAGCTGTTTCAGAACTAGCTCATAAACATGGAATTAAGATTATGTATGATGCAACACGTTGTATAGAAAATGCATATTTTATTAAAGCAAGAGAAGAAGGATATGCAGATATATCTATAAAAGATATTGTAAAAGAGATGTTTTCTTATGGTGATGGATGTACGATGAGTGGAAAAAAAGATTGTTTAACTAATATTGGTGGATTTTTATGTATGAATGATTATGAATTATATCTACAAGCGACAGCTACAGTAGTTCAATTTGAAGGAATGCCTAGTTATGGTGGATTAGCAGGAAGAGATATGGAAGCTATGGCAATTGGGCTTAGAGAGGCTGTAAATTACGAGTATATAAGTCATAGAGTTAATCAGATAAGATATCTAGGAGAAAAATTAGATGCCGCAGGAGTACCAATGGTAAAACCTTATGGAGGACATGCAATTTTCTTGGATGCCAAAGCATTTCTACCACATTTAACTCAGGATGATTTCCCTGCTCAAGCTTTAGCAGCATCTATTTATGAGCATTCTGGTGTTAGAACAATGGAAAGAGGAATTATATCAGCAGGAAGAGATGTAAAAACAGGAAAGAATCATTATCCTAAGTTAGAAACAGTAAGATTAACAATTCCAAGAAGAGTTTATACATATGCTCATTTAGACTATGTAGCAGATACAATAATAGAACTATATAAGAATAAAGAGCAGATAAAAGGATTAAAGTGGGAGTATGAACCAGCTTGTTTAAGATTTTTTACAGGAAGATTTTCACAGAAATAGATAATAAAAATTAAAATATCCTAAAGATAACTTTAGGATATTTTAATCTAGAAATACCTACATAAAACTTTCTACTAAAATAAAAATTAGGAGGTATGTGATGGGGTTTATAGATTCATTATTATCACCGTTGAAAACAGCAGTTAGTGCATTAAATGGTTTTTTATGGGGTGATATAATATTATTTAATGTTGGGGAAACAAATATTGGCTTAAGTTTATTAGTTTTAATGCTAATTCCTACAGGGATATATTACTGTATTAAAACTAGGATGTTATCATTTAGATTATTTCCAGAGATGATAAGAATAGTTTTAAAAAGTAAGAATAAAGAGGATAAGGAAGCTATTTCTGGATTACAAGCTTTATTTATAGCTACAGCTTCAAGAGTGGGAATGGGTAATTTAGCAGGTGTAGTAGCTGCAGTTTCTTTTGGAGGACCTGGAGCAATCTTTTGGATGTGGGTAGCAGCTATAATAGGTTCGAATACTGCATTTATAGAGAGCACATTAGCTCAAATTTATAAAGAAAAAGATCCTTTATTTGGTGGGTGGAGAGGTGGCCCAGCTTATTTTATGAATCGAATGGAGGTTATTGCTGAATCTAGAGAGGAAGATCCTTTTGAAAAAGATTTAGAAAAAGATTCGGATGTTATATCTAAAAGTGGAAAAAGATACTATAAAAAATCTTCTAATTTTAGACTTTGTGGAATTTTATTTGCAATTTCTGGATTAATAACTTGGGTTGGAATAACACAAATAGTTTCTAACTCTGTTTCAGAATCGTTTAATAATGCCTTTGGGATATCCCCTCTTTATACATCCCTTGCTATGACAATTTTAGGAGCGATAGTTTTATTTGGAAAAGGAAGAAAAGATAAAATAGCAGATGTTTTAAATAGATTAGTGCCAATAATGGCAATATTATATTTTTCTTTAACACTATTTATATTGATTAAAAATATAGGTTCAGTTCCTGGAATGTTTTTAGAAATTTTTGAAGAAGCATTTGGTGCTAGACAGATAGTTGCAGGAGGATTTGGAGCAGTATTAATGCAAGGGGTAAAAAGAGGTTTGTTTTCAAATGAAGCTGGAAGTGGTTCAGCTCCATGTGCAGCAGCGGCAGCAGATGTAGATCATCCTGTTGAACAAGGATTGATTCAAGCTTTAGGTGTTTTTATAGATACTTTAGTTGTTTGTAGTTGTACAGCATTTACAATGTTATTAGCACCACAATCAATTAGAGAGGGAAAAATGGGAATGGATCTTCTTCAAAGTTGTATGGACTATCATATAGGAAGTATTGGAACACCTTTAGTTGCAGTAATATTATTTTTATTTAGTTTTAGTACATTTTTGGGGATATTATTCTATGCAAGATCTAACGTAGCATTTTTATTTGGTGATAGTATGAAAGCTCAAGATGCATATAAAATTTTAGCATTAGTTATGATGTTTGTAGGTGGAATGGCTCAATATCTATTTGTATGGGAATTGGGAGATTTAGGAGTGGCATTAATGACAGTGTTTAATATTATTGCAATAGTTCCAATGTCTAAAATAGCACTGGATTCTTTAGATGACTATGAAGCAATTTACATTAAAAATAATAAAACAATATTGTTAGAAAAAGAGTAAAGTAATACCTTAGATTAGAATTTAAACTAATCTAAGGTATTTTTTATTGTAAAAATATGTAAAATTTGATACTCTATAATAAACAGTTTTTTATTTTAAGGGGGAATAGTATGTTTTTATCGCCAGGAGAAAAGATACTAAAATATAGAAAACATTATAAAATTAAACAAGAGGATATAACAGGGGATAAAGTTTCTAAAACATATTTAGGAATGGTTGAAAATGGTCGAAAATCTTTAAGTAAAAAAATGAGTGTTATTTTTTATAAAAATTTAAAGAAAATAATTGAAGAATTAGGCGAAGAGTTTACAATAACTTATGAGAGTTTTATAGAAACTTCTGAAGAACAGGCTAAAAAATATTTAGATAGAGTTATAAAAGACGGAAAAATAAGTAATAAATGGCTAGTTGAAGAGGGAATTTTAAAATTAACTAAAGTAGATCAAAGTAAATATATAATTGATTTAGCGGAGATGTATTTAAAATTAGAAAATACAAATGAAGCTAGAAGAATGTATAGTAAACTTTTTCAAAGAATTCCAGAAATTAAAAAGTACGAAAAGGAATTTGAAATTTTCATAAATTTATGTGCAAAACATGAAAAGTATGAGATAATATCTTTACTGTTTAATAAGTATAAAGATGATATTTTAGCAAATCAAATTTTAAAAAGGAATGATAAAATATATTATCTATATCTAGTGTCACTTTATAAAGATAAAGAAAAAAGTTATTTAGACATAGAGAATGAGATAAATGAATATTTAAAAATTATAAAAAATAGAATTGTAAAAAATAATTGTCTGAATATATTAGCAGAAATTTATATAAAGTATGATGTAGAAAAAGGGATTGAATTATATTTTTTAATTTTGAAAAAAGCTGTGACTTTAGAGGAAAAATTACACACACTCTATAGTTTAGGAAAAATTTTAATGAGTTCTAAAAGAAATAGCGAACTGAAAAATATTTATTTGAAGTTAAATAAGATTCATGAAAAGAGAATTATAAAAAATAATGAAGAGAAATTTAAATTATTATATAATTTAGGAAAAATATCAGAGCATTTTGAGAAAAAAAATGAAAGTAGAACTTATTATATAGAAGCACTTATAATTGGAAAAGGAATAGAGGTTCCTCTTAAAGAAGTGATAGATATAATTAACAGATTATTTAAAATGTTTGAAAAAAGTGATTATTACTCTTTAATTAGTATCGAAAAAGAGTATTTAAGAATATTAGAAAATTATGAGGATTTTAAACCTGTAGTAAAACTTTTTGAGTATTATTATAAAAACTATCCTCATAAAATGGAAGAGAAATTTAATTTATTTGGAAACTATTTGGAGTAAAATAGTAAGGAGAAAGGTAAAATGGTAAGAGTAGGAAAAAGACAAACAATGAAGATCAATAACTTCAGTAGCAAAGGAGCATATTTAGATGCAGGAACAGAGGACTCAAAAGATAACATTCTTCTGCCAAACAATGAGTTAGAGGGGAAAGTTTTAGATATTGGTGATGAGTTAGATGTAATGATATATAGAGACTCAGAAGACAGATTAATAGCAACTTTGAGAAAAACAGCGTTAACAGTTGGGACAATAGGAAAACTTTATGTAACAGATATAAATGAAAAATTAGGAGCATTCTTAGATTGGGGATTAAAAAAAGAGTTGCTATTACCGCATGCACAAATGGTAGGAGAAGTTAAATCAGGAGATGAGGTTTTAGTTGGAATATATGAGGATAGTAAAGGAAGACTATCTGCAACAATGAAAATATATAGTTTTTTAATGCCGAATAAGGATTATCAAAAAAATGATTTTGTAGAAGGTACAGTATATAGAATTAACCCTGAAATTGGTGTTTTTGTAGCAGTGGATAATAGATACTTTGGATTGATACCAAATAGTGAGTGCTTTAAAAAGTTTTATATAGGTGAAGAGATTCAAGCTAGAGTTATTAGAGTTAGAGAGGATGGAAAGTTAGACTTAGCAATGAGAGAGTTAGCTTTTGTTCAGATGGATAAAGATGCAGAAAGTATTTTAGGAAAAATGAAGATATTAAAAACACACTTTAGATTTAATGATGATAGTTCACCAGAATCTATAAAAGAATACTTTGGAATAAGCAAAAAGGCTTTTAAAAGAGCTATAGGAAAACTTTTAAAAGAGGGAAAAATAGAAAAAACTGAAGAAGGATTCTTTAGATTAAAATAAAAGGGGATTTTATGGAAGGGAAAACTATACAATCTATCCAAAGAGCAATAGATATAATGAATTGCTTTAATGAAAATGTTCATGAACTTTCATTAAAAGAGATTAGTGAGAAAGTTAATCTAAGTAAAAGCACTGTACATGGGATTGTATCAACGCTTTTAAAAAACTCATATTTAGAACAAAATGAGAAAAATAGCAATTATTCATTAGGACCAGCCTTTATAGAAAAAAGCTTTATTGTAAATGAGGATGTTTTAATAAAGAATATCGGGCATAAGTATTTAGTAAAGATATCGGAAGAGTTTTCAGTGACCGTGAATTTATTTTTATTTAAGAGAGAGCATTTAAAATTAATAGATAGAGTGCAATCGGATTCTATGTATTATACAATCAGTACATCAATAACTAAAATTCCTTTAAATGCATCAGCTTCTGGAAAATTAGCGTTAGCATATTCTCAAGATGTAAATATAGATAAAATATTTAGCAAAAATCTATTATATAAGTATACAAATAGTACAATAATAGATAGAGAAACATTGATAGAAGAGATTTATAAAATTAGAGAAGATGGATATTCTTTAGAGAGATCAGAGGTTGAATTAGGAATTTATTGTATATCAGTTCCAATTTTTAAAGTTAATAATATTTTTGTTGGAACAGCATCAATAATGGCAACAAGAGAAAAGTTGATGAATATTTTACCAAATTTGGCACCAAAGATGGTTGCTATGAGTAAAAAAATATCGTTCGAATTAGGAGCAAGAGAGGAGTGAGAACTCCTCTTTTTTATTTTTATATTGACAAAAAAATAAAAATAGTATATTGTAAGTATAACAATTTTTTATTGAAGAATGATGTTCGACAATGTAGAACGAAAAAGGGAGGATTTATGAACAACATGCTGGAAATTTTTGGACAATTTTGCTTTACAGAGGATAAATTAAAAAGCAGAATACCAGAATCGTATTTTAAAGAGTTTAAAAAAGTTCAGAATGGGGAAAAAGAGCTATCTATAGAACTTGCAGACTCAATAGCAAATGCAGTTAAAAATTGGGCTACTGAAAATGGTGCTACACACTTTACACATTGGTTTCAACCATTAACAGAGCTGACTGCTGAAAAGCATGATTCATTTATTTCTATGTCGTCAGATGGAACTTGTGTTTCACAGTTTTCTGGAAAAGAGCTTATAAAAGGTGAAGCTGACACATCATCATTTCCAAATGGAGGAGTTAGATCAACCTTTGAAGCGAGGGGATATACTGCGTGGGATTGTAAATCGCCAATGTTTTTAAGAGGAGAGGGATTGTCTAAATCACTGTATATTCCAACAGCTTTTATTGGGTACAATCAAATGGCATTAGATAAAAAGGTACCTTTATTGAGATCGATAGACTTTATATCAGAGCAAGCACTAAGATTAAAAAAGATACTAGACCCTAAATCAAATGTAACATCAATAACAAATACTTTAGGATTAGAGCAAGAGTATTTTTTAATAGAGAAGAAATTTTGGGAAAAACGTCAAGATTTAATGCTTTCAGGTAGAACAATATTTGGTTCGTTACCGCCAAAAGGTCAGGAGTTAAATGACCACTACTATGGAAGTATAAAAGAAAAAGTTGAAAAAGTGATGAATGAGATAGATACTGAATTATGGAAAATAGGGATAATGGCAAAAACAAAGCATAATGAAGTAGCTCCTAATCAGTTTGAGATTGCACTGATGTTTACAACAGCAAATGTAGCTGTTGACCAAAATCAATTGACAATGGACATAATAAAAAAGGTTGCAGATAGACATAAATTAAGTGCACTATTACATGAAAAGCCATTTAAAGGAGTTAATGGTTCTGGAAAACATTGTAACTGGTCATTATCAACAAATTTAGGAGAAAATTTGTTAGACCCCTCTTCTTTATCAAAAAATAATCTTCAATTTTTAGTATTTTTAACAGCAGTTTTAGAGGGAATTGATAGATATGAAGATGTCTTGAGAGCTTCTTGTGCAACTCCTGGAAATGACCATAGATTAGGTGGACATGAAGCCCCGCCTGCAATAATTTCAGTTTTTATAGGAGAAGAGTTAGAAGAAATATTAAAAAATATAGGGAAAATAGTTCCTGTGAATGAAGCACAGGAAAATATGGAGTTTGGTGTAAAAAACTTTACAAAAATACCAAAGGATATATCAGATAGAAATAGAACATCTCCTTTTGCATTTACAGGAAATAAATTTGAATTTAGAATGCCAGGTTCAAGTGCTTCAGCATCTACACCAACATTTATAATAAATACAATTATTGGAACTATAATAAAAGAGTATTCTGATTACTTAGAAGGAAGAGATCCTAAGAATTTAAAAAAAGATATAATTGAACTTATAAAAGATAGATATGAAAAACATAAAAGAATTATATTCAATGGAAATGGTTATGATGAAAGCTGGAAAATTGAAGCAGAAAAAAGAGGGTTAAAAAATTTAAAAAATACCTTAGAAGGATTAAAAGTATATAGACAAGAGAATATAATAGAACTATTTAAAAATGCTAAAGTGTTATCAGCAGAGGAGCTAGAAGCAAGATATATGGTTTATTGTGAGCGTTATATTAAGCAGGTGAATATAGAAGGAAGCTCAATGGTTAGAATAGCTAGAAATGAGATATACCCAGCTTTAATGGAATATGCAGCTAAGATATCAAATAGTATCTTGTCACTTAGAGAAGTTCTAGGAGATGATGAGTTCTTAATAGCGGATAAAGCTCATTTAGTAAAACTATTAGCTGGAAAAAACCGATTGAAAGATTATTTAGCTCAATTGGAATCACAACTTGTAGTAGCTAATGAAATTGAGGATTTATATGAAAAAGTAGTTTATTTAAATAAAGAAATAATACCTTTATTAAAATGTTTAAAAGATATTATTGACTTACTAGAGCATCAAGTTGAAAAGAAAATTTGGCCAGTACCAACTTATGAAGATATGTTATTTAAATTATAGGAGATAGAAAAAGAAAAGTCAGAGTTTTAACTCTGACTTTTTTTAACTATATTGTGCTTTTAAATTGTGTTTCTTTAAAACATGTTTGATTGCTTCTAAGGCTGCAATTGTACCATCTGATGTAGCTGTGGTAACTTGTCTAATGTGCTTAGATCTAACATCTCCAGCAGCATATATCCCTTCAACAGATGTGTGCATAGCTTCATTAGTAACAATATACCCTTGCTCATCTAAAGATGCTACTTCACCATAAAGTTCTTTAAGTGATTTTGTTCCTAAATATAGGAAAGCAAATTGAGTGGGATAAGTTTCTTGATTACCATTGATTTTAACAATAACCTCCTCAACAAACTCCTCACCTTTAATTTCAACTAGTTCACTTGAATAATACATTTTAATTTTTTCATTAGATTTTAATGTTTCTATAAGAGCTTTATCGCAATTATCATCACAATTATCAGTTATAAACATATGAATCTCTTTTGAATATTTTGTTAAAAATAGAGCTTCTTCAGCTATTTCTTTACCTTTTCCAAAAAGAGAAACGGTCATATTTCTTGTAAAAGCACCGTCACAAGTAGCACAGTAAGAAACTCCTTTACCTAGATATTTTTCTTCTCCAGGAAGTTTTTTAGCTCCATTTTTTGCCCATCCACTTGCAATTATAACTGTTTTTCCTAGGAAATTTTCAATATCTGTTTTAACAATTTTATGTTCTCCAAATAAATCAAATGCTAAAAATGTAGCATTAACAAATTCAACATTGTATTTAAGTGTTTGTTCTTTCATTAAAGTGTAGATATCTTTTCCTGTAGGTGATCCTAAAATACCTGGGTAGTTTTCAATTTTATGAGCCATAAGAAGACTTCCAGTATTTGGTTTTTCAATAACTAGCACTGAAAGATTAGATCTCCCAGCATAAAGTGCTGCAGTCAGACCAGCTGGTCCAGCACCGATAATAACAACATCATAAACTTTGTTTTCCATATTAATTCCTCCTAAAACATTCCTTGGGATTTCAATACTCTTTTTTCCTCGCCTAAAATAGTAGGTTCGGTATGGGCGCTATACACTATTGTATCTTCTGGGTAAGTTTCACAAATCTTTTTTAAACTTTTTTGTAATTGTGATAAATTTCCAGTAGGTAAATCATATCTACCATAACTTCTTCTGAATAGTGTATCCCCAGAAATCATAAAATTAGATTCTTTGTTATAAAAACATTTAGAACCAATTGTATGACCAGGAGTATCAATAACTTTAAAACCAAAAATAGAATCTCCTTCTTTTATAGGAGTAAAATCACCCGTATATGTAAAATCATATCCTTGAATAGCATAAGATAAGTTTAAGGATGGATCAGTTAAAAATTTTTCTTCCTCTTTTCCAATATAAACATGGACATTAGGAAAAAGATGTTTTATTTCATTTATTCCACCAATATGATCGCCATGACCATGAGTAAGAATAACATTCTTTAAAGTTAAATTATGATCTTTTATAAAAGATATAATATTTTCTAATCTAGAATCACTACAATCAAAAAGAGAAGCTTCGTTGTTGTCATTCCAAACTAAATAGCAGTTCGTCATATAGCTTCCCAAAGGAAAGGCTTTAATTTTCATTAAAAATACCTCCAACATATTCTTTTTCATAATTATACATTATTTTAGTATTTTTTTCCATGAAAATATTTGAATCTGTAAAAAATTACAAAGATAGAGATGTTAAAAAAGGAAAAGATTCAACTACATAGTATATCTCCTATGTTATTGCCAAATTATACGTATAGAGGGAAGTAAATATGGGAAAAGAATATGATAAAACCTTAAATAAGAGTCTAAAAATATCTATTTCTGTTTTTTGGTGTGTTTTTTTGTTAAAAGTATTATTTAATGTAAATCCATTTTATGCTGCTATAGCAGCGGTATCTTGCTTGCAAGGCACAATAAAAGATTCCTTTAAAGTTGGGGTAGAAAGAGTAATAGGAACTATCTTTGGTGGTGTAGTTGGATTGTTTGCAATCTATTTTATAACAACAGAAGCCAATGATTTTAAAGGAAGTTTAATAATGGCTTTATCCATGGTTATAATAACTTTTGGATGTGCTTATATTTTAAAAAAGCCAGCATCAAGTACTATAGCATGTATTGTTTTCTTAGGGATAGCAACTAATATGGAGGGGAGAGATCCTTATTTTTGGGCTGGAAAAAGAATTTTAACCACTATAGTTGGAGTTGTTATAGCTTTGGTTTGGAATTGGATATTAAGTGGTGAATACAAAAGTTTAAAAAAAAGAAAAAGAGTTTAAAAAAAGTAGGATTCTAATAATCCTACTTTTTTACTAATTAATTATTTACGCACAAGACCAATTCCATCTCCAAATGGGAGTAAAACAAAATTGTGATTTTTAGAAAGATAAGTTATAAACTCATCAAGTCTTCTTACAATTGTTTTAAATCTTTTTGGATATTCTTTGTAAAGATAACCTCTAAACATGATATTATCGATAAAAATCATTCCATCATCAGTAAGTCTTTCAAAAGAATCAGTGAAAAATTCCATATAGTGACCTTTAGAAGCATCTATAAAAATAAAGTCAAACTTTTCATCAAGTTTCTTGACCTCTTCAACACCATCGCCTAAAATCAAATTAACTGAATCTAAAAGCTCTCCCTTTTTAAAGTTTTCAAGAGCTTGATTATATCTAGTTTCATCAATTTCAATAGTAGTTAATTTACCACCGTTTTTTTTTGCAACTCTTCCCATAATAGTTCCAGAGTATCCAATGGCAGTCCCTATTTCAAGTATATTTTTAAAATTGTGACTAGAAGTTAAAAACTCAAGATATTTAGCAACTTCTTTTGTAACAATAGGTACATTATTTTCAATTGCAAAGGCTTCCATTTCTAAGATTAAAGGATCCTTTTCCTCTATTTTGCTAACAACATATTCATTAGCTTCTTTTAATTCGTCTAACATTATTCAAAATCCTTTCTTAGTTTAATAATATAAAAATTATCTAAAATTTCCTCAGTATAATCAATTAAAAAACCTCCAATTGAATCAAAATGTCCATTTACATTTTGAGGAATTTCAAATTTTAAAACAGAGAAATTTTTGTGGTTATTTAAAAATTTAATGATATTATCTGTATTTTCTTCGGAAAATATAGTACAAGTACTATATACCAGTTCTCCACCAACTTTTAATGAGAAAGCAGCAGAATCAAGAATTTCATACTGTAATGTTGATAACTCACGAACATTATTCATATTTTTATTGTATAGTGCTTCAGGTTTCTTTCTAAGAACACCATATCCACTACATGGAGCATCTACAAGAATTTTATCAAATTTTTGCCCCTGTTCTTTAAGTTTACGAGCATCTAATTTAATTGGTTTTACATTAGTAAGTCCTAATTTATGTAAGTTTTCTTCTATTATTTTAATTTTGTGCTGATGAATATCAAGTGCAAAAATCTCTCCAGTATTATTCATAAGCTCTCCTAAAACTGCTGTTTTACTTCCAGGAGCACTGCATGTATCCACAATTTTTTCTCCAGGTTGAGGATTTAAAATTTTTGCAGCTAAATATGAAGAACCATCTTGAGCAATAATTTTTCCATCTTTAAATTCAGGTGTATGTAAGATAACTCCTGAATCGATATAGTAAACAGTGTCTACTTTTTTAATAATATCAATTTTCAACTCTTTTAAAAGAGTTTCAAACTCTTTTTCAGAGTATTTTAAAGTATTTACTCTTATGCTCATGTATGGAACTTTTTTTAATGATACTAAAACTTGTTCAGTAGATTCTCCATACTCTTTTTTTATTTTTTCATAAAACCATCTAGGATAAGAGTATAAAATATCAAGTTTGTCCTCATCTTTTAATTTTTTTATTTCATCTTCTTTATCTCTTAGATAACTTCTGATAACTCCATTAACAAATTTACTAACGGGTATTCCGAATTTATTTTTAGTTAATTCAGTTGCTTCCCACGCAATACCCTTATCGTCGCTATTCATAAAAGTAGCTTGGTAGATAGAGATTTTTAGTAAATTTTTAATCCAATTTTTTTTAACAGCTTTGGTTCTTTTTTCCAATTGGTAATTTAAATAAATATCATTTCTAATAACTCCATAGAAAACTTCAGTTATAAAACCACGCTCTCCTTTACTTAAATTATTTTTTGAAAAATATTCATTTAAAAGAATATTGGAGTATTTTCCTTTTTCAAATTCGCTTAATAAATTAATAATTCTTTGTTTTATATTCAATATAACATCTCCTAACTATATAACTTTATATAACTCATCACTCTGAGGTGGCATAATTTCCAACCTCTCACCATTTTTTACAAGAATCTTTTCTTTAGAAGTGGTAAACTCTCCAATATCAAAGGCAGGAATATTGTTTTCTTTTAATTTTTCAATTAAAGGAATAACATTATTTTTATCAACTACCATAAGCATAGTTCCGCTTGATATAAGCTTTAAAGGATTGATTTTAAAATAATTACAAATCTCTTTTGTACATTGAGGTATAAATATTTTCTCATATGAAATTTCGACACCTAAATTATAAAAACAGCTTGATTCCCAAAGTGCACCCAAAAGGCCACCTTCAGTCACATCATGCATTCCTTTTGAGAATTTATTGGCAATAATACCATCTTTTACAACACTAGTTAAATCTAAAAGTGCTTTTGCATCATCAATAAGATCTTTAGAAAAAGTATCAAGAAGTTCACTTTCTTTTTCAAAGCTAATTATACCAGTCCCTTCAATTCCAACTCCTTTTGTTATAATTAATCGATCTCCAGCTATAATATTCTCTCTTTTTTTAAAATTATCTTTTGTTCCAATACCGATTGAGGTAGCAGATATTATTGTTTTATTAACTGCAGCAGTAATTTCAGTGTGCCCACCAATTATAGAAACACCAAGTTTATCAGCTTCCTGTTGAGCCTCTCTCATAATTTCAGCAATTTCTTCCTTTTTTGTTTCTGGAGGAGCTAAAATTGTAAGCATAATTCCAATAGGAGCGACTCCCTCTGTGGCAATATCATTACAGTTAATATTAATAGCCAACTTACCTAGACCACTATTAGTACCTGTAATTGGATCGGTTGATAAATAAACAATATTATCTCCAACTTCAATAGCAGCACAGTCACTACCAATTTCTCCAAAAGAAAGTATCTTATCATTATTATTTTTAATATTATTAAAAATTAAATCTTTTAAATCTGAAATAGTAAGTTTACCAATCTTCATATTTACTCCTCATATGTAGTAGAATTTTATAATATATTATACTATATTTTCTAAAAATAAAAAACCCTTACTTAATATTTAAGTAAGGGAAAATATTTTTTAAAACAATCCACTTATAACACCATGCTCATCAATATCAATAAGTTCAGCAGCAGGAACTTTTGGTAAACCAGGCATATCAATAATTCCACCAGCCATAGCAATGATAAAACCAGCACCAGCAGCTAATTTGATAGTGTCTATTTCAACAGTAAAATCATTAGGTCTTCCTAGAAGGTTAGCTTTATCAGAGATTGATTTCTGAGTTTTTGACATACAAATTGGAAGTAGTCCATATCCTAGTTCTTCCAATTGTTTTATTGTCTTATTGGCAGCACTAGAAAATGTAACACCATTTGCACCATAAATTTCTGTACATATTTTTGAAATTTTATCTTTTATAGGTAAATCTAGATTATATAGTGGTTTATATTTAGAGTTATTTTCCTCTAATTTCTCAAGAACTAGTCTAGCAAGTTCTTCACCACCCTCGCCACCTTTAGCCCAAACTTCACATAGAGCTACAGGAGCATCTAAACTTTCACAATGAGATTTAATTAAATTAATTTCAGCATCAGTATCAGTAATAAATTTATTAATTGCTACAACCACTGGTAGATTGAATTTTTTCATATTTTCAATATGCTTGTCCAAGTTAGCTAAACCTAATTTTAAAGCATTTAGATTTTCTTCATTAAGAATTTTAGCACCACCGTGATGTTTTAATGCCCTAACAGTAGCAACAATAACAACACAATTAGGATTCAATCCTCCTTTTCTGCATTTAATATCTAAAAACTTTTCAGCTCCTAAGTCAGCAGCAAATCCAGCTTCTGTAACAGCAACATCTGAAAGTTTAAGAGCTAACTTTGTAGCAAGTAGTGAATTACACCCATGAGCGATATTAGCAAATGGTCCACCGTGGATTATGACAGGAGTATTTTCTAAAGTTTGTACTAAATTTGGTTTTATAGCTTCTTTTAAAAGAGCTGTAACAGCACCAGAAATTTTTAAATCATTTATTGTAAGAGGTTTATCGTTATAATTATAACCAAAAACAATTTTACCAATATTTTCTTTCAGTTCTTTTAAAGAGTTTGAAAGACAAAGTGTTGCCATGATTTCAGAGGCAACAGTTATTTGAAAAGAATCTTGTCTTGGATATCCATTGGCTTTCCCTCCAAGTCCAATAACAATATTTCTAAGATTTCTATCATTCATGTCAACTACTCTTTTCCAAGTAATCTTAGTATTATCAATGTCTAAAGAATTACCTTGAGTAATGTGATTATCAATACAAGCAGAAACAAGATTATGAGCGACTCCAATTGCGTGGAAATCTCCAGTAAAATGTAGATTAATATCTTCCATTGGTATAACTTGTGAGTAACCTCCACCAGTAGCTCCACCTTTCATTCCAAAGACAGGTCCTAAAGATGGTTCTCTAAGAGCTGCAACAGAAGAAATACCTATTTTATTTAAAGCTTGTGTTAAACCAACAGTAACAGTAGATTTTCCTTCTCCTGCAGGTGTAGGTGTAATAGCAGTAACAAGAACTAACTTCCCATCTTTTTTACTAGCAAGTTCATCCAATAAAGAAAGATTAAGTTTAGCTTTGTATTTTCCATAAGTATCATAATAATCCTCAGTAATATTTAGCTTAGAAGCTATTTCAGAAATTTTCAATAGTTTTGCTTCTTGTGCAATTTGTATATCTGTTTTCATAGACCCCTCCTTGAAAAATAAAGTGCTCTGAGATAAATTAAAAAAACTCTCATTAATACAATTGTACCTTAAAATAATGAAAAAATAAAGATTAATAAATTAAAATAAAAAATTGATTTTTTTTGATATTGGAGGTATATAAAGTATGAAAGAGAAGTTTGTTATTATTAACTATTTAGTAGAGAATTGTTGTTTAATTTTTAGGACAAGGGGGTACTATGATTAACAAAGAGGATATTTTATTAGCTAAACAAGGAGATATAGACTCCATAGAAAAAATAGTAACAGAATATAGAAACCTGATATACATAAGGAATAAAACTTTATTTTTAAAGGGTGCAGAGAGAGAGGATTTAGTCCAAGAAGGGATGATTGGATTAATGAAAGCTATAAAATCTTTTGATGAAAATAGAAGTGCATGTTTTAGTACTTTTGCATCTCTTTGTATAAAGAGACAAATTATAACAGCAGTAAAAAATTATAATTCTGTAAAGAATAAAAATTTAAATAGTGCAATGCAAGGGGAAGGATATTCAGAATTAGAGGATTTAATAAGATACAGTAGTCCCTCATTAAAATACTATACTCCAGAGCAAATTGTTATTGGAAAAGAACTGATGAAACTTTTAAAAAAATTTTTGAAGGATAATTTGAGTGGATTAGAAAAAGAGGTGTTTACATTTATGGTAAAAGGATACGGATACTTAGAGATAGCTCAAAAGTTAGAAAAGGAGCCAAAGGCAATAGATAACTCTATTCAGAGAATCAAAAAGAAAGTTGTTGTTTTTTTAGAAAAGTATAATAAAAGTTGACAGAAGTGGTAGAAATTGAATATAATATGTGAAATTTATATTTAAGCTAAAGGGAGAAAGTAATGATATTAGAAACAATAAAGAGTCAAAAAATAACTTTTGAACAAAAAGTTGTGACCTTAGCAAGATTAGCAGAAGGTAGCATAGAGGTTTTGAATAAAAGTGAAGCTTTAAAAAAATATATAGAAGATGGAATTATATGTGATTTATTTGAAGGAAATGCACCATATAGACCAAGATATATTGTTCCAGATTATGATGTTTTTATGGAACAAGGAAGTAAATTTTTAAACTTAGATAAACCAACAAATATATGGGAAGCTGTACATGGTTTATTAATTCTTTATAAACATGTCCCATCAATAACGACTATGCCTGTTTATTTAGGAAATATCGACTATTTATTAGAACCTTTTATTAAAGATGAAACAGAAGCATATTTAGCAATTAAATTATTTTTAAAACATATAGATTCAACAATAACAGACTCATTCTGTCATGCTAATATTGGACCAAAAGAAACAAAAGCTGGAATATTAATACTGAAAGCTATGAGAGAGTTAGAGTTACCAACACCGAATTTAACAATAAAATATACTGAAGAAACAACAGATAAAATTGCAGTAGAAGCAATTAAAACAGCATTAGTAACAGCTAAGCCAAGTTTTGCTAATGATAAAATCTTTAGAGCAGATTTTAAGGGTGAATATGGAATAGTTAGTTGTTACAATGGATTAAAAGTTGGTGGTGGAGCAAATACCCTAGTTAGAGTAAGATTAGGAGCTTTATCAAAGTTAGCTAATTCAAAGGAAGATTTCTTTACAAGAGTTTTACCTGAAGTATCAAAAGAGATGTTAGAATATATAGATGAGAGATCTAAATTCATTATTGAAGAAAGTGGATTTTATGAAAGTAGTTTCTTAATAAAAGAGGGACTTTTAGAGAAAGAGAAATTTACAGGATTATTTGGTTTTGTTGGATTAGCTGAATGTGTAAATAATATTTTAGGTGCAACAGAAAAACAAGATAGATTTGGATATTCAGAAAAAGCAAATAAATTAGGTCTTGAAATAGTAGAAGCTATGTCAAAAATAATTGCATCTCACAAGACAAAGTATGCGGGAGAGTTCTTTGGAAATACTCATTTATTACATTCACAAGTTGGAATAGACACTGATAGAAATGAGAGTCCAGGATGCAGAATTCCTGTTGGAGAAGAGCCAGAAATATTTGATCATATAGTTCAATCAGCTCCATTCCACCAATATTGTCCAAGTGGAATTGGTGATATATTTGTATTTGATGAAACATATAAATCAAATCCAGAGGCAATCTTAGATATAATAAAGGGAGCTTTTGAAACTGAAATGAGATTCTTTTCATTATATAGTGATACTTGTGATGTAGTTAGAGTAACAGGATATCTTGTAAAAAAATCAGAGATTGAAAAATTAGATAAAGGTGAGCAAGTACTAAGGGATACAACTATTTTAGGAAAAGGTGCTAGAGATAATGCTAAAGCTTTAGGAAGAAAATTAAGAAGTGAATAATGTGGAATTGAAAGCAAAGATAAATAAGATTATAAAATTTTCCAATGTTGATGGCCCTGGAAATAGAATGGCTATATTTTTCCAAGGATGTAATTTTAATTGTGAATATTGTCATAATCCAGAAACAATAAATATTTGTAAAGAGTGTTATAAATGTGTTGAAATATGTCCAACAAAAGCGTTAGAAATATCTAATTCTAAAATAATTTGGAATAAAAATTTATGTTGTGAGTGTGATCAATGTACAAAGATTTGTAAATTTGATTCATCTCCTAAAGTAAATGATTATACAGTTGAAGAGTTATTAGTCGAAATTAGTAAAGTAAAAGCTTTTATAAAAGGAATAACAGTAAGTGGAGGAGAAAGTACTTTACAGTATAAATTTATAGCTAAACTTTTTTCTGAAGTAAAAAAGAGATGGCCTAATTTAACTTGTTTTGTGGATACAAATGGAAGTTTAAATTTAAATGATACTGAATACAAAGAGTTAGTAGAGAATACAGATTTCTTTATGTTAGATGTGAAAGCTTGGGAGAATAAAGAACATTTACTTTTAACAGAAAAAGAAGTTGATCCAGTTATAAAAAACTTATATTTTTTAAGAGATATAGGAAAGCTATTCGAAGTAAGAAGCGTTATAGTTGCAAATAGATTAAATAATAGATTAACTGTTGAAAATGTTGCTAAAGTTATAGCTAATAAAGATATTAGATATAAAATAATAAAATATAGACATTTTGGAGTAAGAGAAGAGATGAAGAGTAATTTATTCTCTCCTACTGATGCAGAATTAGAAGAATTGGAAAAATTAGCTCAAAAAAATGGAGCAAAAAACACCCTAATTATTTAGGGTGTTTTTTTTAATCAAACTTATATCCAAAACTAAATTGAAAAAGAAAATCATGCGATTCTTGAGCTTTAGAAATATTAAATTTAACAGGGCCGATTAAACTTAAATAACTAAGGGTTATTCCAGCTCCTTGAGAGTAGTCTTTCCAAAGAATTGAGTTTTTATCATCATTAAAACCTTCATTAGCAAATTTATATGTTGCAAAATCCCAATTAGCTCCAAGATATAAATTTTCCATAAGCTTTTGCTGAACACCTAGGCTTACTCCAAAAAGAGAGGAAAGATATTTTTCTTGAAAATAGTATCCACTAAAAGCAAAAGTATTGTGAGACAAGTCATTAGATAAACCACCAAGTTTAATGTATTTATCAGGAAGAATGTCATCACCAGTTATGTTTCCACCAAAAAATTTGGCAGTTAAACTTGTTCCTTCAGTTATAGGTAGGTAGTTAGTAGATAGATAATTAGTAGATAAAAAGTTTAAGTTATCTTTTCCTAAGTTACCGCCCCATTTTTGGGAAATTTTTCCTTTGAAACCTTTAGTAGGAAAAGCTATCGAGTTCGTTTTATCCCAGTTAATATTAAGAAAAACATCACCATAACTTTTTGAATACTGTATTGATGAATCAAATATATTTTTAATTTCAGGATCTAAACTAGCATAGTTTAAAGAAGCTCCATATGAAAATAGAAATAAATTAGAGTATTGTGTTACAAAAGCTCCTTCTAATTTCGTTACTTGACTTTTATAACTGCCAATCTTATCTTTATTATGATATATAAAAAATGGATTCTCTTCGTAGCTAATACTACTTAAAATACCAACTTTATTTGAAACACCATAATACGAAAAGTTTTTTAAATCAAGGCCAAGATAATCACCAAAAGTAGCTTCAATAGTTGATAAGCTACCAATTTTACCAAATGAGCTAATATCAGTTCCAATAGAAAAAGTAGTTCCATAATCAGTTTGATAATCTACTCCAAGACCAACTATATTTGTAGGATTCTCTTCAACTTGAAGTTTTAAAGTATTATTTTTAAAAGAGTAATATATTTTATTGACAAAATTTAAACTATACGTTTTTAACATTAATTTTTCAAGTGTATCTGGGTTTATACTAGACCCTATAGAATCTTTAAAGATTGATTCAATAATTTCTTTATGATTATTATTTTTAGTTTCAGTTATAACATCAATATTTTCTAAAACAAAGTTATTTTTATATTGAAGGGAGCTTTTTCTCTTATTTTGTTTAGGTCCAAAATCTAAGATTTTTTGAAGTTGCTCTTTTGTAGCAGCTTCTCCTAAAGCTTCAATCTCCTTAAAATTACTAAAATCAGTTGTTTTAAAGTTTGAGATATCAGGAGTAATAAGTATTGTTGCTAAATCTCTTTGTTTTTTAGTTGAACTAGTACTTTGAATAGCAACAATTTGATCAGCAACACTTAAAATATCATAATCCTCTTTTTTTTGAAGAGAGGTTCCTACATCTACACCAATAACAATATCAGCACCTAAATTAAATGCGTCTTCCACAGGAAAATTCCTAGATAAAAGGCCGTCAACATAGTAGTTATTTCCAATTTTTACAGGGTCAAAAATTGTAGGGATGGAAATACTTGCTGTAATAACTTGAGCTAAATCACCACTATTAAAAGCTTTGGCTTTTCCTGTATTTAAATCGGTTGCAATAATTTCAAGTGGAATAGGTAACTTTTTAAAATCTCTTGTTTGCTCTACATTCCAAAGAAGATTTTTTAAAGTAAGATAGATCTTTTGTGTATTTCTAATTCCTTTTGGCAGTGCAAAATTTAAGGAGTTATCATATTTTAAAGAAAGATTATAGTTTTTCATCATTGATCTTTGGTCAATAGAAATATCAGTTATATTTGGACTATCATTAAAGGTTTCTTGCCAATTGATATCTAAAACTAATTTTTCAATTTGATTTGGAGTATATCCTGCAGAATATAGGGCACCAATAAGAGCACCCATACTTGTTCCTGTAATATAATCTACTTTAATATTATTTTCTTCCAGAACTTTAAGAACGCCTATATGGGCAAACCCTTTTGCACCACCACCACTTAGTACAAGTCCAATTTTGGGTTGTTTTTCTTCCTCTTTAAATTTTTCAATTTTTTTATTTTCAAGTTTTTTTATTTTATTTTGAAGAAACTTTATTTCCTGTTTTAATTTTTCAATTTCAATATCTTCTGGAGAGTGAGAGAAACTATTTGAAAATACACTGATGAAAATTAAAAGAAATAGTAAAAAATTTTTCTTAATCATCACTCCTCCTTATAAATTTTACTAAATTCTTTGAAAAAATTAGGAAATGTTTTAGAAACACAATTGGGATCTAAAATTTTTATACCTGGAACTTTCAGACCAATTAAAGAGAGTGACATAGCCATTCTGTGGTCATCATAAGTTTCTAAAAAATCTCCTAGGTAGTTTTCTAAAGGTTTTGGAATAATTAGGAATCCATCATTAAATTCTGTAAAATCACCATTAATTTTTAAGATTTCATTTTTTAAAGCAGAGATTCGATCAGTTTCTTTTATCCTCATATTCTCAACATCCCATACTTTAGTAGGTGTGGTTGCAAAAAGTCCCACAACAGCTAAAGTTTGAGCTACATCTGGAATATCATTCATACTTAATTCGATACCTTTATACGTTGCTACACCTTTTACAGTAATAGAAGTATCATTAAAATTTAACACTTCTAATCCAATTTTTTCTAAAATATTTAGAAATTTAGAATCTCCTTGGATACTATTTTTAAAAAAATTATTCAATGTAATAGTGGAGTTACTAATTAAAGCCATTGCTAGAAAATAAGAGGCTGAAGACATATCACCTTCAATTAAATACTCATCTATATTATACTTCTGTGGAGATATACGTATTGAGTTATTATCCCAATTAAAGTCAACTCCAAAATCATTCATCATAGCTAAAGTCATATTTATATATGGTTTTGATACAACTCTTCCACTTAACTCAATTTCTATAGAATTCTTGAAATTAGGAGCAGCCATAAGAATTGAGGATATATATTGGCTACTTTTACTTCCATCAATTTTGACATAATTTGCAGAAACTCCTTTAGAAGTTATACGAATTGGAGGATAGCCATGATTATTTAAGTATTCAACGTCAATACCTAACTGAAGCAATGAATCAACTAAGTCTTTAATAGGTCTTTGATTCATACGGTCATTACCATATAAAGTAGCAGTTCCTTCTCCAGTAGCTAAGTAAGAACTTAAAAATCTCATTGCAGTTCCAGCATTTCCAATATATAAACTTAAATTATTATATTTTGGATTTTTATTTCCTACAATTTTAAGTGTTTTATTTATTTCATCGATTTCAATAGTATTATTTAAAGCTCTTAGAGCGTCAATCATATATTTTGTATCATCACTTATGAGAATATTTTTTAAAGTTATTGTCTTTCCT
Organism: Cetobacterium sp.; assembly: GCF_051653945.1. Lineage (GTDB taxonomy): Bacteria > Fusobacteriota > Fusobacteriia > Fusobacteriales > Fusobacteriaceae > Cetobacterium_A. The sequence goes on along the minus strand of NZ_JBOFXD010000041.1, from coordinate 5,554 downwards.
GAAAGAGCTGAAAGAATAAGGGCTCTATTTGTTATTGATTTAGAACCAGGGATATCAATTGTAACTTTGAAATTTGTTATTGGGTTTGGTTGGAAATAATTCATTAAAAATTTCAACTCCTTTAATAAAATGTATTTAGATTATAACAATTTTTATATGAAATTAATATAAGAAAAATATTCTTTTTAGCAATACAAGCAAATTGACAAAATATTAAATAAGCGGTATAATTACTCTAAAAGTTTAATAAGACTATGTAGTTATGTAGTTTGGAGGAACAATATGGAAATGAAAGATATTATAGAGATGGTTAATTATTTTTCTAATCAGGCGAAAAAAAGAGAGCTAACAGCTGAAGAAAAGCTTGAAAGAGAGAAATATAGAAAGTTATATTTAGAGCAATTTAGAGCACAAGTAAAACAAAAATTAGACAGCATCGAAATTGTCGATGAATCAAAGATGATATAGGGGGCAAATGATGAAACAATTAGTTAAAACTCTTTATAGAGAAACGGAGAAATATTTAGACCAGGAAGTAGAGTTATCAGGTTGGGTAAGAAAGATAAGATCACAAAAAAACTTTGGATTTATAGAGTTAAATGATGGAAGTTTTTTCAAAGGTGTACAAATAGTTTTTGATACAAATTTACCAAATTTTGACGAAATTTCAAGACTTTCAATATCGTCGTCAATAATTGTAAAAGGTATAGTAGTTAAATCTCAAGGTGCAGGACAGAATTTTGAAATTCAAGCTAAAGAGATTGAGATTTTTCAAAAAGCTGATTTAGACTATCCATTACAAAATAAAAGACACTCTTTTGAGTTTTTAAGAACGATTGCACATTTAAGACCTAGAACAAACACATTCTCTGCAGTATTTAGAGTAAGGTCAGTTTTAGCTTATGCAATCCATAAGTTTTTCCAAGAGAATGGATTTGTATATACACATACACCAATTATTACAGGATCAGATTGTGAAGGTGCAGGAGAGATGTTCAGAGTGACAACTCTTGATTTAAATGATGTACCTAAAACTGAAGAGGGTAAGGTTGATGTAACAAAAGACTTCTTTGGAAAAGAAACGAATTTAACAGTGAGTGGTCAATTAAATGGAGAAACTTATTGTTCTGCATTTAGAAATATATATACATTTGGACCAACATTTAGAGCAGAGCAATCAAACACTTCAAGACATGCGGCTGAATTTTGGATGATAGAACCAGAAATAGCGTTTGCAGACTTAGAAGGTAACATGGAATTAGCAGAAGCAATGGTAAAGTATATAATTAAATATGTAATGGATGAGTGTCCAGAAGAAATGGAATTTTTCAATCAATTTATTGAAAAGGGATTATTTGATAAATTAAATAATGTATTAAATAATGATTTTGGAAGAGTAACATATACAGAAGCAATAGATATATTAGTAAACTCAGGAAAGAAATTTGATTATCCTGTTAAGTGGGGAATTGATTTACAAAGTGAGCACGAGAGATTTTTATCAGAAGAGTACTTCAAAAGACCAGTGTTTGTAACAGACTATCCAAAAGAAATCAAGGCATTTTATATGAAATTGAATAAAGATGGAAAAACAGTTAGAGCAATGGATTTATTAGCTCCAGGAATTGGAGAGATAATAGGTGGATCTCAAAGAGAAGATAATATAGATGTATTGGAAGAGAGAATGGCAGAAGCTGGATTAAGTGCTGATGACTATGGATTCTATTTAGACTTAAGAAGATTTGGAAGTTTCCCTCATTCAGGATATGGATTAGGATTTGAAAGAATGATTATGTATGTGACAGGAATAACAAATATAAGAGATGTAATACCATTCCCTAGAACTCCAAATAACGCTGAGTTTTAATTACTGAGGAAGAAGAATGATATTAGAAATACTAGGTTTTCTAGTTTTTATTTCACTACTTTTTTATACTGTAACATATCCATATAATTTTAAATTAAATAGAAAATTAAAAAGAGTTCTTAATTTTCCTCAAGTTGAGAAAATAGTAGATCCAAAAGTTCGATATAAAGAGTTTTCACATAAAGAACTATCTGAAGAGTTAATAATAGAAGAAAAATATTTAGAAACTAAGTATACAACTGAAAAGATGAGGGTATTAATAGTAAAACCAAAGATAATGTTAGAAACTCCCTTGTGCTTAGTTCTTCTTCATGGAATAAGAGATAAATCTGAAGATTGGATATATAAAGCAAAACTACGTGAAAATTATTTAAGTTTAAAAAGAGGAGGGAGAGTAAAAGATATTATCTTTATTCTTCCTGACTCAGGATACAATTGCGAAAGTTGGTATACTAATTTTTATAATGATAAACTTCATCAGTATGAAGAGTTTTTTTCAAAAGATTTGACAAGTTTTATCGAACAAGAATACCCTAATTCTAAAAAAGGTATTGGTGGGTTTTCCATGGGTGGTTATGGTGCATTAAAAATTGGACTTAAAAATTTAGAATCGTATGATGTCATAGCTAGCTTTTCAGGGGCTATAAGTTTGGTAAGAATGAGTATAAATCGTAGAGTTATGAGAATTTTTAGATATCTATATGTACCAAAATTTTTATTTAATGATGTAAATAAAGCTCATTTTATGAAAGTATTTAGTCCTTGGGGATATAAAATTTTAAAAAATGATCCATATAGTATAATTAAAGAAACTAATCCTGAAAGATACAAGGGAAAAAAGTTTTATTTAAGCGTTGGGTCAGAAGATAAAAAACCTTATTTAATGTTTCAACAATGGCTTGATGTTGTAGGTAGAGCTAAAAAATATGGATTAGATTTTAAAGGTAAAATTTATGAAAATGAATGTCATACATGGGAATATATATCAAAAGATATATATAATTTTTTAGTGTTTTTTACAGAAGAAACAAAAAGAAGGAAGTAGATATAATGAAATACTTATTAATATCAAGTATGTTATTATTTACAGGGTGTTTTTCATTAGGCATAAAAGGTGAGTATAAAAGTTATCAAAATGAATTTAATCATATGGTAGCAAAACCTTTTAAAGAAAAAGAGAGAAAAGAGTTAGAAAGTCAGTTTAAAGACTTAAAGATGAAAGTTTCAACTAGTGATTACTCAAAAAAAGAGAAAGAAAAACTAGAAAGTGGTATAGAATATTATTTGATGGTTTTAGAAGACTTAAAAGATTAAGGCTTGAGTTTAACTCAAGCCTTTTTTAGTTTATTTTAAATAAGTGATTCATTTTTTCTCTTTTAGTTTTTAAATATTTAGAGTTACAACTGTTTGAAGGAAACTCAATATGTGTTCTGTGATTAATTTTAATGCCATATTTTTCTAAATCATTTATTTTTTTAGGATTGTTAGTCATTAAATTAATACTTTTTATATTTAAAAGCTTTATCATTTGAGCAGCCACAGCAAAATCTCTCAAGTCAGGATCAAATCCTAATAGAGTATTAGCTTCAACAGTATCCTTCCCTTGAGCTTGAAGATTATAAGCTTTTATTTTATTAAGAAGACCAATACCTCTTCCCTCTTGCCTCATATATAAAAGAACTCCAGACCCATGATCAACAATACTTTCAAGAGCTTTATCTAGTTGACTTCCACAATCACATTTTAACGAACCAAAGGCATCACCTGTTAAGCACTCTGAATGAACACGTAAAAGTACATCCTCTTGATTATCAATATCTCCGTACACTAGTGCGACATGTTCTTTATAATCAATAGTATTTGAAAAACCGATTAGTCTGAATGTTCCATGTTTTGTAGGTAAGGGTGCTTCGCAAACTAATTCAGTTTGGAATTCATTTTTTTTTCTATATTCAATTAAATCTTCAATTGTAATCATCTTCAAATCGTGAAGTTTACAAAATTCAATTAAATCGGGAACACGTGCCATGTCACCATCTTCTTTTATAATTTCACAAATAACACCACAACCGTTAAAACCTGCTAATTTAGCAAGATCAACAGAAGCCTCAGTATGACCAGGTCGTTCAATCACTCCGCCATTTTTAGCTATTAGAGGGAAAATATGACCTGGTTTTTTAAACTCATTGCCAGATTTAGAGTTGAATGCTAAATCTTTTATAGTATTGTATCTATCCTCGACAGAGATTCCAGTAGTAGTTCCAGCTAAAGAATCCACAGAAACTGTAAAAGCAGTTTGATGAGAATCGCTATTGTTAAAAACCATAGGAGTTAAGTCAAGCTCTTTAGCTCTTTTTTCTTCAAGAGGAACACAAACTAAACCTCTTCCATATTTTATCATAAAATTAATATTTTCTTTGGAAATAATATCTCCAACACCAACAAGGTCGCCCTCGTTTTCTCTATTTTCATTATCCACAACAACTATTAATTTTCCATTTTTTAAATCATTAATAGCATCTTCTATTTTATTAAACACGTTAAGCCTCCTTAATATTAGAAAAATCCATTTTCAGCTAAAAAACTTTTAGAAATATTTGAACTAGATTTTTCATCTGTTTTTTCTCTGCTTAGGAGTAGTTTTTCAAGATGTTTTGCGATTAAATCAGTTTCGATATTTATGATATCTCCAACATTTTTAAAACCTAAAGTTATAGATTTTTGTGTATGAGGGATTAATGAAACTGTTAAAGTTGAATCATTTAATGAAGCAACAGTCAAACTAGCCCCATCAAGAGTAATACGTCCCTTATAAACAACATATTTCATAAACTCTAAAGGAATCTCAATTGTATATTTTTGTGCAAATCCATCATTGAATATTGAAATTATTTTTCCACAACAATCGACATCGCCTGTAACAAGGTGTCCACCTAAATAGGATTGTAAAGTCAAAGATTTTTCTAAATTGACTAAATCTCCAATTTTTAAATCTTTTAAAGAAGAAACTTTTAAAGATTCATTCATTATATTAGCTGTAAAAGTTGTATTGGATAGTCTAACAACAGTTAAACAAACACCGTTTGTAGCAATACTATCTCCAATAGCTGCCTTTTGTAAAACTTTATTACATGAGATAGTTATATTTGCACCTTGTGGAGTTTTATCAATAGAGATAACTTTTCCAAGTTCTTCAATTAAACCAGTAAACATCCTTCCTCCTTATAAAACTCAAACCCAACATTATCATCATAAAGATTTATTTTAATATTTTTTAAAGTAATTCCCTCATCGATGGAAATAGGAGAGAAACCATTTAAAAATGGTATAGCAAGACCATCTCCCAGTATTTTAGGAGCAATAATAATTTCTCCGCCATCATAGATATTTTCTTTAAAAAAAGATGAGATTACTCCCGAACCACCTTCAACTAATATAGAATCAATATTGTAAGAACCAATTTTTTTTAAAATATCCTCTAAATTTTCATTCTCTGAAAAAGTTATAAATTTTATTGAAAATTTTTCTGAAAATAATTGAAATTTTTCTAGATTAATATTTTTTTCAGATGTAATAATAAAAGTTTTTTGGTCCTCATTATTTTTTATTATACTATATTTTTCTGAGACAATTAAATCTTTATCTAAAATTAACCTATAAGGATTACGATTGCCTGAGATTTTACAT
>NZ_JBOFXD010000040.1:0-3838 GCF_051653945.1 Cetobacterium sp. | reverse complement strand
GATTTTTTAAACTACATGAACATCCAAATGGGATATTTAAAACATGAGGAGTTTAAAGTAGTTTTTCTAAATAGTAGCAATCAAATAGTTTTAAATGAAACTCTATTTTGTGGAACTATAGACCGCAGTGTTGTTTATCCAAGATTGATAATTGAAAAGGCAATTCTATCAAAAGCTAAAGGAGTTATATTTGTACATAACCACCCAAGTGGTAATTTAACTCCATCTAAAAAAGATATTGAGCTGACACTAGAGATGCAAGAGCTTCTTGATAAAGTGGATATAAAACTACTTGACCACTACATAATCTCAGAAACAGAAAACTTTAGTTTTTATGAAAATGGTTTAATTGATTATTTGTAAAGCTTGAGGGAACTCCCTCAAGCTACTTTTAAAGATGGAGGTACTGTATGAAAAAGTTTGATATTATGGGTAGCATTAGAAGAGAGATGAATTTAAAAAATTTAAGCAGCAATAGAGTGGCCAAGAAAATTGGAGTTAGTGAGATAAAGATGACAGAATTCTTTCTGGAGAAAAGTGTAAGTCTGGAACTACTCGAAAAAGTTATTGAGGTAGTTTTTGAAAGCTATGAGTTCCAGTACTCTTTTAAAGAAAATCCACTGAGAAAGTTTGGTACTAAGGAGTTGTTAGAAGAACTTATGAGAAGAGAGAAATAAATAAAACCTGAGAGAAATCTCAGGTTTTTTTAGTTAATATAAGACTATTTCTAGAGTTTTTCTAGAAATAGTCTTATATATTAAAAATATAAACTAATATCTAGAAGTTTATTTATACCATTTGAATTAACCATATTAGCTATATTTATTTTAACTCCTGAAGATATTTTAAATTCTTTAATTGGAGATGACATCATCAGCTCTGTAATTAAACTTATAGCAGTTTCTTTAGATACTAATGCTAGACGATTTTCATCAGTGAATGATGGAAGTATTACTTTAATTTTATCTTCAAATATCTCGGCTACTTCTAACTTTTCGTCTTCTGTTAAAGTTTTATTTTTTAACTTAATATATAATACGGGATTTTTATACTTAAATAAAAAGAAAAAATATCCAATCGTAGCTAAATAAGTCATTTGATTCTCGTCTTTATAGGGTATATTTGCAAAAAAATTATTAAATCTATCATTAATTTTAATAACAGTTATAATCTTTTCTAAATCTCTTAGAGAAAAATCAAAAGCTTTTAAAAGATTTTCAAGTAATTGATGAGTGTATCCATTTGTCAAATGCATTATGTATTTTCCTTTATCAACCTTAGGTAAACTACATTCTAAATCTACAAATCTTCTCAAATATCCTCCTGTATCCATATTATTACCATATATAGTTCCTATTGAATACGAAAGTTGCTCTAAATCCCAAGCCAGTACAAAATTATAGTTTTCAACAGAAAATAAGTGCTTAATTGTTTCTAAAGTTTCAATTGCAAAAGTAGGGCGACATCTGTCTAATTCATCGATAAAAAATAAAATTTTTTTACTTGTTTTCTGCTGAAATTGTTGAAGAGTTTGAATAAATAATTTCTTTATTTTTTTTCTAATTACTTCCATATTAAAATCATTAAATTTTTCAGATAATTTTTCTAATTCAGTTTGATCTTTGAAAGTTTCTTGTAGAGTATTTAGTGTCATTCCATCTTCAATCAAGGAGCTAAGAAAATCATTAATTTCTGTTTTTATTTTTGAATCTAAAGGTAAAAAACCAAGTAATGATTTTAAAAAAAACTTAGGTGCTTTTGTCGATAAAACACTAGCCGCAGTTGTTAAGATTTTAGATTCAGAAGAATCTCTAAAATCTGATATTTCATTTAACTCAATGAGAATAGATATTAATGGATTTTTAGAATCATCATTTTCCCAAGCATTAAAATATATTGTGTAGTATTTATCTTTTAAATTTTGATCTATAGATAGATAATGTTTCCACATTTCTATAAATGTTGTTTTACCTGTTCCCCAAGGTGAATGAATAGATATAACTTTACATTCATTTTCATAACTTTGAATATACTCCATCAAAGTTCTAATAAACTTCCTTCTTTCAAATAAATCTCTATTATAAATTTCTTGAGTAGTCATTAATCCCCCTTTTTTTATAATTATTAATAGTTTTTTTAATCAAAGTTTTAAATATATAATTTTATTGAAAATAGTTATCTTCTAAAATTAATCCACTACATGCAAATTTTTAGCCATATGTTTAAGTTCGTTTTTAGATTTTTGAAGTTTTAGTAAAAGATTTTCATTATTTTTATTTATTTCTAATTCTTTTTCTAAAAGTTTAATTTCTAACTTTTTTAATCTCGCTTTTAAAGCTGTTTCTTTATTTGGAACACCTAAAAAATATCCATCTCCACCTGAGACATCATAATCATAGATACCAAATTTTTTTCCTTTGCTTTCAAGTAATTTAATTAATTCTTCGTTCTTTTTATTAACATCATCATGATAATGAGTTATAAAATCAAATAAAGAATTAATATCTTTATTAATTTCATCCAAAATCTCTAAAGAGGATTCTGAAAGATTAAGATCGTATGTGTATTCATATTTTTTCTGTGCATTTATATTGAGTTTCTCAATTTCTTTCCAATATTTTTCATTAATTTCATTAATTTCATTTTTTATTTCCACTGTTTGAGAATCTAATACTGGTCTAACTGTTTTTTCAACAGCATCTTTCAATTTAGCTTCAAAGCCACCACCCTTAAAGTAATCAAATTTTTCTAAATTAATAAAACAAATTGTTAATGCACTTGAAATAAGTGATATTCCAGCCATACCTTGATTATTTTTAATTCCAAAATATATACATGGAACCAACATTATTATTGTAATGAAAATAATTTTTAATCCCTCTATCAATTTTTTCATAATACTCCTTTTTCTAACAATTTTTTCTATTTTTTTATGGAACTTTCATAGGAAATAATTATTAAACAATATCTTTTATAAATTTTACTGAATTCCCTTTTGTATCTCTTCCCACTCTCTAAGCAACTTATAAAAAGTTGTCTTTTTAAGATTTAGTATCTCCATAGCTCTAGTTCCTGTGATCTCTCTAGTTTTCCAACTATTGTAAATCTCTTTCCAGTTCTCTGGAAAAGGTATTGGTTTACGCCCTTTGTACTTTCCTAACTCCTTTGCTATCAATATTCCCTCCCTTTGACGCTCTAAAAGATTAGTTCTTTCAAACTCGTTTATAGCAGCTATCATAGTCAACATTAGCTTTCCAGTAGGTGTAGATGTATCAATGCTCTCTTTAAATGACACTAAATGTACCTTTTTTTTGGCTAAAAGGTCAGTTATATGTAAAAGGTCCTTAGTAGATCTAGCTAGTCTAGAGAAATCATGGACGTACACAGTATCCCCTTCTCTAACGAACTCTAGCATGCTTTTAAGTTCAGGTCTTCCCTCGATATTCTTACCTGATACTTTTTCAATATATAGTTTTTCCACCTTGGCCTCTTCCATCCTCACTAATTGGCGACTTTCGTTTTGGTCCACAGTGGAGACTCTCACATATCCAACTTTCATTTGTCCTCCGATAATTAAAATTCTGCATATATTATACAATATCGTTCGTTTAAAGTAAATAACAAACATCAGTTCAGAAAATACGTTCGGAAATTATTTTTTGAGCTTTGTAATTTTGATTTTAAGGCGTTCGTTTAGACTGTACCCTATCAGAATATAGAAAAAACAAAAAATAAATCAAAATAGAAAATATAAGGTTATGGGAGATTTTGTTTAAAAAGCCTAAAATCTTAAATAAAAAGTCAATGCCACTCGTTAAGGAGTAGTCATTGACTTTTT
>NZ_JBOFXD010000039.1:0-5427 GCF_051653945.1 Cetobacterium sp. | reverse complement strand
AACATTAAAACAACGCACCTCCTGCTTTACCAATCTTTTGTAAGAACCAATCAACGTTATAAACAAACCAACCACCAATAACCCATTTTCCACCAGTTGAAATAGGATTATCATTTCTACCCATCATATATGTGGCAATAGCATAAACAAATCCTCCAGCAATCATAAATCCTGCAAGAATCTGAATATATTCTTGAACCTCATTTAATAGACTCACTATTGGAAATCCTGCAACACTGGCAGAAGAAATCAAAGAGTTTGAAATCATAAATCCTAGTGCAAAAATTGTTGGATAAAACTTCTTTACCCCTTGACATAAACTATTTGTTTTCTGTTTTAAAAAAAACAAATTTTTAGAAATAATATTTTGTTTCATAAAAACCTCCGTACTTACTTTTTAAGTACTTACTATTTTTTTAAAAAAAGTAAGTACTTTGTGTTTTTTAGTATACATCAAACTTTTTTATATATCAACTTTTTTCTATGAATATTTAACAAATTAAAAGTAATAAAAAATAAAAATAATTGAAAAAGCTTCAAAGAAGTAGTATCATATTAAAAACTGCCAACAGGCAGTTTAAAAAATAAATCTCAAAGAGGCACGATTAGCGGTTCGTGAAAATTTACAATTTTCAAACCGCTATCGCCTATATCTTCCGTTAGTTTTCCAACTAACTCGATATATTAACTCTTGCGAGTGTGGGTTTAAATTTAAGAAGGAGGTGATTATCTTGGCAATATATAATTTAACTGTTGCTCCATCTAATGGACATAGTAGTTTAGAGAAATATCTTTACAACGCTAGAGAAGGAAAATATAGCGTAGGTGAAAGAGGAGAAGAGTTAGTATATAAAGAAAACTTTAACCTACCTACATTTGCTAAAGATAACGCCTCTTTCTTTTGGGAATGTGCAGAGAATTATACAAGTAAATTAGAAAATTCATATAGAAAAATAGAGTTCTCTTTACCTCATGAACTTTCTATTGAAGAGAATATTGAAATAGCTAAAAGATTAGGTGAAAAGCTATTTAAAGATGAATATGTATATAGCCTATCTATCCATAATAAACGTAATGCAGATAACACATTAGATAACATACATTGTCATATAATGTTTAATGAGAAAGTTCTTGATGGAATAGAAAGAAGCAAAGAAACTTTTTTTAAAAGACACAACAACATTCATCCAGAAAGAGGTGGAAGTCGTAAGATTGAAAAGTGGAGACAATTTGAGGGGTTATATGAGATTAGACAAACTTGGGAAAAGGTTTGTAATGAGAAATTAAAAGAGAAAGGTATTGAACTAATTGATTGTAGATCACTTAAAGCAAGAAGAATAGAAGCACTACAAAATGGAGACTATTTAAAAGCTGATTTCCTTGATAGAGAACCTATCAATATCAATGGTAAATTACTACGTAAAGATAGAGAGGCTTTGACACTAGATGAAAAGCAAGAAGTGGAAAGATTTGAGTTAGCTATTAAGGTTGCTAAGTTAAAAGAGAAAGAGTATAGAATAAGAATAAAGAACTATGCAGAAGAAAACGCAAAAGCTAAAGAGGAATTTTTAACTAAAGTTCGAGAAGAGTTTGGAATTACCTCTGAAGAAGTTGTGCAGACTTCTAATTTTGTCGTTGAAAATAAACTTGAAACACCTAAAGAAATTTTTGATAATGCTGTTGAAATGGAAGCATTAAAAGTTGATTTAACTAAAAAATTAAATAAAATTGATTACAACTCTCAATCAGATAAGTTGAGAGAAATTGTTATGCAACAATTAACTAATGGAGAATATGCGAAAAAACTTGATAGATATAATCAATTAAAAGATTTTAAAGAACTTGTTTATGAGAAGAACTTTAAAGAATATGAAGAGGAGTTTGAATCATTAAATACTTATTTAAGAACCTTTGAAACTTCATATATGCAAGATAAGATATTGGCTAAAGAAAGATATATTAGAGAGAAATATATGGAGCGTAGAACAGAGATTGTAGAAGAGCTACATCTACTTAGAAACAATAGTTATCAATTAAAGTATATAGATGATGTTACTCCTAATGAATTATTCCTATACATTAAGGAAATTCAAAGTAATCTAAAGGATTTATTTGTTCAAAAAGAGGTAATAGACAAACAAGTAGATGAACAAAAAGCTATTGCTAATCCTGAAAAAATTAAATTAAATCTTTGCCAAAAGTTATCGCAAAATAAATATTTAGAGATTAAAGAGTTAGCGGTTGAGTACGAAGCTAGATATTTCAAAACTAAAAAAGAATTAGAACAAAAAAATTTAGATCCGAACTCTTATGAATACAGAGTAAATATGAATGTTCTTAAAGAATATGAAAAAGATTACAGAAAATACAAAGGTACAATTGATAGATTTGAAATAAAGCATAATATTAAAGAACTTGTTGAAGAAGCTATCAAAGAACCAAGAGAAAAATTAAAAGAATTAAGACAAAAACAAGATGATATTCATGGAAGAATTAAATTAAATTCAGATAAATTGAAAATTATGAAAGAGTATAGAAAAGAATTAAATAATGAGTTCTGGGAAATAAAGGCTTTAAAAGATAAACTAGAGACTTCTAATAACCCATTAGATAGATTTAAAAATTCTGTTGCTATATTGGTTGCTAAAGATAAATTAATATCTCAAAAAGATAAGATAGAGTTTTCTACTGAAGTGTTAGAAGAAAAAGCTAAAGATTTATTAAGTAAAGGACAATGGAAAAAAATTAATGATAGGTTAGAGGAGATTGATGAAACTATTAATCAAGAGTTTTTATCACAACAAGATAAACTTTTAGTTGAAAAAGAGGAACTGCTTAAAAAACTAAATGACTTAAATACAGATGATTTTAAAGAAAAAGTAAAAATTAAAGTTGAAGAACTGTTAGAAGAAAATTCTAACAAGTCTAAAGAGATTGATAAGCTATTAAATATTGTTAATTCCGTAGAATTAGATTTAACTTCTCCTAAAAATTTATCTCCAGATAAGAAAGAAGAGTTTGTTGCTGATATAAGGAAAAATATAACTGACTTATTCGATTTAAAAAATGATCTCGCAGAAAAAATTAAAATAAAAGAAAAAGAATGTGATATTAAAGAGATTAAAAAAGAAATTCTGAACCAACATACTAATGGTGTGTATGGTAAATTATGTGAAGAAAAAGAAGAGGCTATTCCAAGAATGGAAGGACTTAGAAAAATTAATCAACATGATCACGCTACTTCTATGGAAACAAGACTTAAACATATTAATGAAAAATTACGTAACTTTGAAAAAGAATATATTATTCCAAGCGAAACTATTATGCTACGTTTAGAAAAACCTCAAAAAGAATTAGCTGAACTAAAAGACCAAGAAAAAAATGTAAAAGATAAGCTAAAAGTTTTATTAAAGCAATACTCTTTATTAAAAGAAATGGAAGGTTTTGAAATGACAAGAAGAAATGAAACATCAACATTTATGAGTATTCTAAATAGGCTAAAGAAATCTAAAGGAAACTCACAAGGAACTGGTGGATATTTCCATGCTAAAGTTATACGTGATGATGAGGATCGTGATAGAGATTGAAAAAATTAGAAAGAATTAAAAAGAAAATTAAAGAAAATGAACATAAAAGTAAACGTTTGGAATCATCTTTGAAAAGAAAAAAGAGAGCTAAGAAGCTAATCAAATTAGGAACTCTATTTGAAATAGAAAACCTTGTAAAAGAAGATAAAAATCTTTTATTAGGTTATTTAATGGAGTTCCAATTAATTAGTGAAATAGAAAAAGAAAGATTAAAAATCCAGGGAAATAAGCAGATCGAAGAGTCCAGATTGGAAAAGATAGAATCGTTAGAAATACTAGAAGGAAGAAGTTATTTAGAAAAGAAAAAAAGACTTCATGAGCTAATAACTGTTGGAGCATTATTTGAGAAAGTAAAAATTTATAAAGAAGATCCACGAATACTTTTAGGATATTTAATTCAACTAAAAACTATTTCATCAGAAAAAAGAAATAAATTAAAACAATTAGGGAAAAAAGAGTTTGAGAAAACACAAAAAGCTAGGACAACTCCTACTAAAGAAGAAATCCTAGATTTATTTAAACTTTATATGATAAATAGTAAAGATTTAATGCAGGAAATTTGGGAAAAATATCAAACTAGAAATTTAAATAGTTTAACATTTTCTCAATATGAATTTTTATATAACAGTATTAAAAGCATGAATTAGATTCATGCTTTTTTTATTATTCTAAATGAAGGTTATCAATTTCTTCAAGTGTTATATTCAACTGTTTTAAAATTTTGGGATTTAATTTTTTTAATTGATATTTTATATACTCAATTTCTTCTGTTTCAGATAAATTTATAAATTTTTTGTAAGTTTTTTTTAAACTATTTGTTCCTATTGGATAAGCTATATTTAATTTTTTAGCCAAGTCTCTAAAAGCATTAGAAACACCTGGATATCCAATTGGAGTATTTTTTTGATTTTTTAAAGCCGAAAATTTAAGAGATTTAAATATCGGACCTTTGTTATAATCTTTAATTCCTTTTTCTTTGTAAAAATTTTTTAAAATTTCAATCATTTCAAGACATTCAATGTTTAATTGTACTTTCTCTAAATTATTAATTATTAAATAATTATCTTGAATATCTTCAAAATTAGAATTTAAGTAATTTGATATTTTTAAGCCTGTATAAATACCAAATTTAAAAATTCCTAAGATAACATATTTTTTGTTATTGTTTAAGTATTCATTTATTTTTTTTAAATCATCTATTGTAAAAGCTTCCACTTCGTGTCCATTTTTAACTTTCATTAATTTAACCACCTCATTATATACCTATTGTATTTTATAATACTTCATTATTTTAAAAAATATATAAGACTATTGCAAGTATTATTATTATTTTATTTATATAAAATATTTATACTGAAAATTTTAAGAAAACTTTTTTAGAAACATTGTATATAGTTGTTTTATATTGTAATTATTGTTTATATTGTTAGTTGACAAAAAATATGATAAAAAAGATTAAATTTCCCTTGATTTTATTAACAAATTATAATTTTTTTTAATCCTTATTAAACCTTAGTATTTTTCCTCACTAAACCGTAGTATATTCTTTATTAAAGCTTAGTTTTTTCTTCATTAAACCTTAGTATATTCCACATTAGACCTTAGTATATAAAAAAGTTTAACTTTTTCCTCATTAAACCTTAGTATTTGTAATAATATTTCCTCGTTAAAACTAAGTAAAACATTGCATTTTTTATTTATTTTTAGTAAAATATATAAAAAATTATATTTTTTTATATATTACTAAGGTTTAATGAGGGAAAAAATGAAGTCTTCAATATGGAGGAATGAAATTAATGAATAATATTAAAAAGATTATTAATCTTGAAAATGAGGTTAT
>NZ_JBOFXD010000038.1:0-9837 GCF_051653945.1 Cetobacterium sp. | reverse complement strand
CATCAATCTATTAAAAATAGTAGAAAAGACTTTTTACACAAACTGTCGCATGAACTTGTAAATAAATATAATGCAATAATACTAGAAGACCTGAATATGAAAGGTATGAGTCAAGCATTGAATTTTGGTAAATCTGTTTCTGATAACTCTTGGGGAATGTTCACAGTTATGCTTCAATACAAAGCTATGTTTTTAGGTAAACAAGTAATTAAGATTGATAAATGGTTTCCATCATCAAAAACTTGTTCTTTTTGTGGTACAATAAAAACTGAATTGCCACTATCGTCAAGAGTTTACAAATGCGATGAGTGTAAATTGGAGATAGATAGAGATCTAAATGCAAGTATAAATATTCGTGAGGTTGGTAGAAGTCTACTAGCCTATTAAAGCATATATCAGGGTAGGAACTACCCGCAGAGCGTGATTGATATATCCGACATGAGTCAGATACTTCCCACGAAGCCCCGCCCTCTATTAGGGCGGTGGTAGTTCACATAGAATATTTGGAGGAATTACTATAATTTGATCCTCTTTTAAAATCCCTTCTTTATTAAAAGCAAAAACAGCTAAACTTAAAGGATTAAAAAAATTTCTTCATTGATATCATCATCTGTTGAAACAATTAAAGATTAAAATCTTTCAAAATATTCAATCACAAGACTTTATTTTAGAAGATATGAAAATAATTTAATATAACCTTAATTCTTTATTTGGGTCTAATTAAATATTTGTGTAAACCTTCAAGTTGATATTCCTAGGGATAGAGAGGGGCAGTTTGAACCAACAGTTGTTCCTAAATATTCTAGAGATATCTTTGATATTGAAGATAAATTTATCTCTATGTATGGGCGTAGAATGACTATTTCTGAGATTAATGCTCATCTTGATTTATTTTTTTCAACTAAATCAACTTTTTGTCTATTGAAATAATCTTTTTCTATTAGATAATCTGATATTAATGAATTTTTACCAGTTTTAAAAACCATCTTTTGTATTTTTGTTTCTTGACCACATTTTTTTATATTTTCTTGTTCTTCAACTGAAAGTTTATAAAATAATTCAATAATTTCATTTTGCTTATTCTCTTTTGAATTACCTATAACGATAGCTTCTTCAATATTATCTTTTAAAATTACTTGCTTATTTTCAGTATTATCAACCAACATATCATTTTCCCAATTATTTTCTAAACACTTTAAAAATTATGCTCTTGGGCTTGTTAATTTTTTTGTTTATTCATATATATAACTGCTACTCTTACTTTTTCTTTATCATAAATTTCTAACGATTTTTTTATAGTTTTTGGCATAGTTTTTAATTTTTTTACTTTTTCAGACATCATACCTAATATTTCAGGAACTAGATTTAAATCTATTTCTTTGGTAACAGTTTCATCTTGTTGATTATCTAAATCTGTCTCATCATGTTCCATTTCACTTATAGTTAAAGCTGTTGATAATTTTTTGAAGTCGTTAAAATCATCATAAAATCTTTCTTGTTTATGATCAACTAAAAAATCAAAAAAGTAAATCTCTATTTCAGATTTTTCCCAAGTACTCTCTTTGATTATCTTAAAATTTTCAATCAAGTTCTTTTTCATTAATTCTTCAAAACTTTTCTCTAAAGTTTTTATTGTTTGGGTTACATTTTTTTTATCTAATTTTAAATGAATTCTTCTAATTAGATATAGTGTATCTATTTTTAGAAAAGTTTTATCAAATCTTAACTTTTCAATTAGCATATATATAGTTCTTGCTGTAGAAGTTGCTATTTCAAGTAAAACATCTGAATTATATACTAAATAGACTCTAGTTATTATATTTTATAAAAAATTTTAGAAATTTCAATTTCATATATTTCTTTTATCTCCTATATCTTCTTTAATTTTTTTATTTTCTTTCAATTTTGAACTAAGAATTCTCAATGTTAAAATAGGAATACTAATTTCTTCTTTTAAAGTTCCTTTGATATCATATGAATACATTGTATTTTTAAAATTATAGTTCGTTGACGATAATCTTAGTAATGCATTTTTTACAATATTTCCATATCTAGTTGTATTTAAATTTAAATGTTTCTTTAATTCTGTTACTATTATTATAAATTTTCTCGGCATCCCCTTTTGCTTCATAATCTTCATTAAAGCTATGAATACTTTCTCTTCTGTTTCACCAAGAATATAATCTCCTGCTACCATTAAAATAATCCTTAATTATCTGATTAACTTTTCTTTTTGTGTTTTTACTAAATATAGGATACTGAACAATATTTAAGTTAACTCTTGTTAATCCTTTATTTTTTATTAATTTTTCATCAATATATATATTTTCCTCATATACTTTTAGACTCAATATTGAATGATGAATTATAAAAAAATATCTTTTAAATTAATATCTTTTGTTATTTTTTTATCATTTCATATTGAACATAAAAATATCTTGAAAAATGTCTCTATGTGAGTGATTTCGAGTGATTTTTTTGCCACTTTTTTTGTACATAACAATATATATAATAAAAAACAACTATATACAATGATTTAATTTTTGGATAAATTTATTATCAAATTTATAGACTCTTCTTAATTTCCCTATATATATCTAGCTAAAAACTATACCAAGAAATATTATTGCTACTAAAAATGGAATTAAATATGTTAATAGAGCTCCAAATAATACAGCCACAGCTCCAAGTAAGAAAAGTAATATAGGAATAAGTGCTACTAACAAAATTATGAGTAAAATAATCATTAGATTCCTCCTTCTAATAGGTTTATAAGTATTAATATAAAAAATAGAATTACTCCAATAAGTCTCAATAGTGCCATTATTATTAATTAATTCACTTTCTTATTTCAATAGATTGAAATTTTTTGAGTTGTTCTACTTAAGATATTATTACATCATTTTATAAATCATAACAATCTTTTTTCTTCAAAGAATTTAAATTTGGACCATAATTTTTTCTGTTAAACTGCATAAACAAAAGAGATTTTTTATAGATTTGTAGGAAATTTTTTTAACCTTAATATTAGGAACTATTTAACTTATGATAAGCTTTAAAATTGACTAAAAAAGTTGCTACAAAATTTAAAATTAAAAGCATTCATTTTAAAAGAAAATCTAGTAAAAATATAGAACAAATTAGGAAAGTAGAGTTAAAAAAGTATTGATAAATACTTTAAAATGTTATAAAACTAAAGTCAATAGAACAAATTTAAAAATCAAATTGAAGGAATAAAAGTATGAAAATTTTAAAATTTAATGAAAAAATTCTTAAAACAGTTTTGATTTTAAGTTTAGGTGTAGCTTCAACTTTCGGCATTAGTAGTTTAATGATGCATAATTTTACAGTTAATTATGTTGAAATCTTAAAAAGTGTAGAGAAAAATATGGGTATTGTTGAGAACAAATTAATAGATAGAAAAACTTCAATAGAAGATATAGTGAAATGAAAGAAAAAAAATTAAAACTAAAAAAACACTTGATTTTTAAAATAAATTAGATGATTTTGATAAAAAACAAAACATAAATTGCAATAAAAATGCAATTATTTGCTTAAAATCAAAAAAAATATTGTAAAATTATGTAAAGTGTAGTAAAAAATATATAGATAGAACAAATTATAGGGGTGGAGAATGATAAAGTTAAGAGTCACAGTTCCAAAGAATATAGCTTTGATTTTAAAACGAGATCAGGAAGATTTTGAAATTAATGAAAATAAGCACTATAACGTAATATACAAAAATATGAATTTTGATTATAGTGAAGAGAAATCAAAATCAGTTTATAAAGAGGATACTGAACTTCTTCAATTTACTTTAAGCAAAGAAAACTTTATAAAATTTGATACTTTAGAAAATAAAAAACTAAAAAAGGCAGATTTTTTTCGACAATTGATAACAGAATATACTATGAAAAGTTCTTATGAAAGAGAGTTAATAGTTTTTAAAGAGCATTTAGAACATGTAGAGGTAGCAATAGAAAATAACAAAAGAATAGAGATTAAGTTTAAAAATAGAGATGATATTTTAGATCCATATTTTATAGCCTCTTTAGAGAAAGAGAATAGAAACTATTTAGTGAGCTATAGCTATTATAAGGAGAAAATAGTTAATTATAGGGTAAAAAATATTAGTAATGTTGTCATAACTAACTTAAATAGAGAACCTTTTGATGAAAAATACATTAAAGATTTAAAAGAAAATTTTAATCCTTTTCTTTCTTTTGGTAACGAAGTGAAAGTAAAATTTACACCAGAAGGTGAAAAATATTATAAGCAAGTTATAAGTAATAGACCTAAACTTAAAGGGATAGAAGGTGATATATATATTTTTGAAGCCAACTATTACCAAGCAATGCTTTATTTTGCTGGATTTATGGAGATGGTGGAGATATTAGAACCTTTAAGTTTAAGAGAGAAAATGAAAAAGAAAATTAGAAAAATGATAGAAGTATATAAAATTTAAACTATCAATTGGATAACTACTTAAAAATAAAAATGGGAGGAGTTTAATGTTCAATATAGATGTAAAAAGCGATGCGTTAAAGATATTAGAGAATGTAGAAAAAAAATACAACGAAATATTAGAAGAAACTAATAATTCTGCAATAAAAATCTTTGAGACCAGAGAATATACAGCTAAAATTATAGAAAATTTTGAAAGATTTATAAATACTATTGCAAACTCTCCAAAAGAATTTGATAGAGATATAAAACTTATAAATCTTTAGATGATATTTCAATACTGGTATTTTCATATTCTTTGAACTCGGCTCAAAGATTTGAATATAGTAAAAAATGAAAAAGAAATTGATAATTATTTTATGTAAGTACAATTAAATTTAAATATAACAAAATTAATTAAAAATTAGGGAGGATTAAAAAAATGATAAACAAAAAATATAGTGAGTTTGAAAATTTCGATGAAGATTATAACTTTGATAGTAATGAGTTTGTAGACATACCAAATTTAGAAGATGAATTAGAGAGTGAGATAAAAAAAACTAAAGCAAATTTAAAGAAAGCTAAAATAATGCTTATTGGGGGAACAGGAGTAGGAAAAAGCTCACTTATAAATGTAGTTTTTGGAAAAGATGTAGCTAAAGTAGGACACGGAGTACCAACATCTAGAGGAATAGAAAAGTTTGAAATTCCAGGAAGAGATATAATTATCTATGATTCAGAGGGGTATGAAATAGGAGAAGATAAATTAGAGCATTTTAATTCAAACATTATCTCAACTATTGAAAGTGAAGGAATCTGTACAGTTTGGTATTGTATATCAACTCCTAATAGTAGAATAACAGATTATGATAAGGAAATAATAGGCAAAATTAAATCTTACAATATTCCAGTTCACGTTGTATTAACACAAGCAGATAAGTCAAATCCAACAAAAGCTCAAGAGATGAAGACAACAGTAAAAGCTGAATGTGGAGTAGAGTCTTTTTTAGTGACAACAAATTATATAAAAATTCAAAATCCAAAAACTAATAAGGAATATGGATATTTAGAATTAGAGAATCTATTAAAGTTTACAACTGAAAATATAACAGATGAAAATTTAAGACTTGCCTTTGTAAGAGAACAAAGATGTTCTTTAAAAGTTAAAGAGGAAGAAGCAACTAGAATCGTAAATCAACATGCAAGTGGAAATGCAATTGTAGGATTTTCACCAATTCCTTTTTCAGATGCACCACTTCTTTTAGCAAGTCAAGTTGCAATGATATCAAGAATAATATGTGTTTATGAATTAGAAGAACAAGAGTCAGGAATTAAGGGAATTATTCAAGCTATTGGATTACAAGGTTTAATGCAGCAAGGTGGAAAAATGGCTGCAAAATTTGCTTTAGGACAAGCAATGAAGTTTTTTTCTGGTTTAGGTTCTGTAGCTGGAGGGATGATAAATGGAGCTGTAGCGGCAACATTTACAAAGACTTTAGGATATACAGTTTCAACTATATGTTACAAGATGAAAGAGGATGAAATTAATAACACTAAAAAAACAGCATTTTTAAATGGACCAACAACTGAGATGTTTTTAAGTGTTTTCAAAAATCAATTTGACAAATTAGGACAAAGATAAGCATAGGGGGGAATAAGTATGAGAAAAGAAGTATTAATAATTGGAAAATCAGGAGTAGGAAAAAGTAGTTTTATAAATTATCTTTTTGATGGAAAGGAGCTTTGTGAAACGGGGACAGGAAAGCCTGTAACATCTGAGGGAGTATTTAGAAAAGAATACATGAAAGATTATTATTTATATGATACTTGGGGATTAGAAGCAAATAAAAGTAGAGAATGGACAGAAATGCTTGGGAATTGTTTGAATAACATAAAAAAAGAAAACATAGATTTACCTATAAAAGGATATTTTGACGCTATTTTTTATTGTCTTTCAGCTAAGTCTGCTAGATTAGAAGATGCAGAAAAAGAAATTATAGATTTACTTTGGAGAGAAAAGCATTTTCCTATTATAGTTCTTACAAAATCGGATATAGCTAGTGAGGATGAAAAAAATGCATTAAAAGATCAATTGAAGATGATTGATAAGGATATGAGGTTTGTTGAAGTTGGAAGTATAGAGGAAGAAACTTTTGCTGGTAAAGTAGAAAGTTTTGGAAAAGAGTGTGTAGAAAAACTTATTTATATGAATTATATAAATAAGTTGGTAAATTTTGTTCCTGCTTATTTAATAGAAAAAACTCTACAAGAGTTGGAAGAACAAAAAAAGCATATTATAAAAAATATAGAAGACGGAGAATATGATACTGATAAATATAATATCGAATTAAGAAAAGTAGTAGAAGAAATTATCCCTAAGAAACTAAATGAGGAGTTAGGTAAAATTCTTGAATTATATGGATTAAATAACTTAAATATTAAAGCAGAAGACTATTCCTCTGCTTCCATTGGAAGGGCAGCGGCTTATACACTAATAGTGATATTAGATTTTTTAACTACACCACTTCTTCCATTAACTATAATAAGTGGTATAGTGGATTATTTTACTTTAAAAAAGAGATTGAAAAGTCATGTAGAAGAAAGTTTTATAAAAATTGAACAAGATTTAAAACAATTAGAAAATCATATAAAAGATAATATAGTGTCTAAAGGTTCAGCTATAATAATTTGTCCAAATTGTAATTCTAAGTTGAAAGTTTCATTAGCTAAAAAAAATAAATGTCCAAATTGCGGGAATATAGAGGATATTAAAAATTATTATTAAAAATTATTAGAAATGGAGAAATTGATAAAAATGTTTTATATGGGTATGCTTACAACACTAGTTATATTTGGATGTTTATGTGCTGCTTACAATTTGTATTTAAGAATAAACAGCAAAAGACAATTAAAAAAAAGATTAAAAAATGAATTTAATAAAAATGAAATAAGTAAAGAAATAAACCAAATTATTCATGAAGCTAGAAAAAAAGCTTTATTAGAAAATAAGGAAACAACTTTGGAGGGAAATTTTCAAAAATTTAAAGAATTATCTTTTGATATTGCAAAAAATATTTCTTCAAAATATAATCCTAAATCAAAATACCCTCATTATGAATTAACTTTTTATGAGTTATTAAAATTAAATTCAGAAATAACTAATTTTTTCTTGGAAGCTTTAGAGAACAAATATGAAATAAAAAATTTAAGAGATGTGAAAATTTGTCATTTAATGCGTCTTATGGATGCAAAAGAAGAGATTGAAGAAATTATGGATAAACATAGTTCAAAAATTAAAACTGGAAAAACAGTATATAGTGCTACTTCTCTTTGTATGAATCCAATAGACAAGATACAAAATAAAGTTATATCAAAAATTTTTGAAAAAGGTGGAAAATTCTTACTAGAGACTTCTCTTAAGACAAGTGTACTCTATGGAGTTACTAAAGCTGGAATAGAATTAGATAAAATTTATGGTGGATATTATTTAAAAAAAGATATGATAAATAAAAAAAATATTTAAAATAATAAAAGAACCCTTATTCTATTAGGGGTTCTATTTTTTTTAGATTTTCTCTATTTTTTATCAATAAATTTATACAGCAATAGTCTTTCCAATTTATAAATTGGACAGTCAAATCTTATTTTTTTAATTTTTTTATATTTTTTATCTAAATAGATATCTTCTAGTAAAATAATAGCTGTTACAATATGGTTATCTACATATCTATCAAATTCAAAGGCTGAAACTATCTCACAGCAATTTTTTAACTCTAAAATTTCACATGCGTTTTTAATCAAATTTTTTGAAAGGGAATGGTATAAAAATACTATTTTTTCTTTATTTTCTAATAATGATTTTAATCTTTTATTCAATAAATCAATCAGTAAATATAAAAAATTTAAATTTTCAGAATTATCAGAATTAATTAAATTTTTTTCTATTAATTTTTCTAATTTTTTAAATTCAATACTTTTTTCTATTATTGAGTTAATATTAAAAAAATTTAACTCTTTTATTTTAAGGTGGTTTTTTATCGCAATTGTTATTAATATAGAATTGAAATTATAACTCTCATTCTCTGTCAACAACAGTTCTAAACCTAATTTCTTTTCAAAATTTTGAATTAAAACATTTAAATCTTGCTTTTCTTTTAACCATATTTTCTTTAAAAAAATAGAATCAATTTTTTCTTTTTCATAATTCGTTAATGAATAACTTTCATTAAAAATACTATCGATTTCATTAAAAGTAGTCTTTATATTACTTTGTAAACTATTATCTTTATAGTTTTCTCTAACGATTGATATAAATACTAAAGAACTTATCCAAAACTTTAAAACTGATGATATTTCCAATAAATTTGCAGATTTTAATAGTTGATAAATAGTAAAATCAATATTTTTAGACTTTATTATTTGCTGAGGTTTAATAAAAAAATCCAAAAATTTAGATGGCAAATATTTCCATTCGATTATCAATTTTAACGAATATTTATGAAAAATTTTTCTTTTGTCTACTTCTTCTCCTTCCAAACTTACCCCGTGCCCATTTAAAGATATTAATTTTAAGTTGTATTTTTCTAATAATATTCCCAAACTATATAAATCATTGGACAAAGTTCTTCTCGTAACTGATAACTCTTTATTTAAATTAGAAATATTAATTATATCCATTTCTACAAACTTTAAAATTATAAACATTTTTCTTTCATCTGCCATGAACTCTTGCCTATTTTTTAACGATATTTCTAAGTTTGTATCTTGTGATAATTTTGTTTGAATTTTAGAGATATCAGTTTCATTAAGAAAGTTTTCCAAGTCACGAATATGTCTATATACTTTCATCTGAGAAACATCTAATAATCTTGCTATTTGAGCAGGAATATGATACCCATTTTTTATACATTCTATAACTTTAAAATGCGTTGAATTTATACTTTTCCCAATTTTAATCTACTCTCCTTTATTTATAAACTTTATAGTATTTAGAAATTAAATGAACTCACTCCAGTAGTATATGTAAAAGTTAAATTATATGCCTTCATTGTTTTTTATACACCTTTATTTTACATACTATTATACCATATTTTGCCCAAAAACTAAAATACCGTAACTATTAAAAGATTTATCTTTTACAGAATTGGAAAAAATAAAAAAAAGATTTACAAATTTTTCAAATTTTCAAAATATAAAATATATAGTAAAATAACATAATAATAACTTATTACTATTAGCAAAATATGGGAAACTATACGACCCAAAGCTAAAGGGCCTGTAAAATGGCAGCCAGTTGCACTTGATTCTGCTACAAAGATTTTTTGTATTGGATTAGGAGCTCTTTTTTTTTGCTTTTATAATTGAATATAAGTTCAGTAATTAAGCTAACAACTG
>NZ_JBOFXD010000037.1:0-14166 GCF_051653945.1 Cetobacterium sp. | reverse complement strand
CTTATATATGGTAAAGGTTTATTAATTGAAAAACTTGAAAAAGGAACTAAAATATCATTTTATATAAATCAGGAGGAATAGATGCTTAATTGTGTAATTATTGAAGATGAATTCCCTGCTAGAGAGGAGTTAAAATATTTTATTAATAACAACAATAATTTTCAAATCAATAAAGAGTTTGAAAATCCCATAGATGCCTTAAAGTATATTGAAGGAAATAATGTTGATGTTGTTTTCTTAGATATAAATATGCCAGAATTAGATGGGATGAGTTTAGGTAAAATCATACATCGATTTAACAAAAATATAAAGTTAGTTTTTATAACAGCATATAAAGATTTTGCAATAGATGCCTTTGAAATTAAAGCTTTTGATTATATTCTAAAACCTTATTCTGAAGAAAGAATTATAAAAGTTTTAAATAATTTAGTAGAAGAACTTGATAAAAATGATAATGAAAATCTAATTAAAGATTTTAATATCAAAAAAATAACTGTAAATCTAGATTCTAAAATGGTTGTTTTATCTACTGATGATATACTCTATATTGAAGCTGATGAAAAAGAAACTCATATTTTTACAGCATCTAATATGTATACCTCTAAATTAAAAATCTCACAACTTGAAAATATTTTATCAGAAAATATCTTTTTCAGAGGACATCGTTCTTATATTGTAAATATTGATAAGATTGTTGAAGTAGAACCCTGGTTTAATGGAACTTATATCTTGAAAGTTTCAAACTGTAACTTTAAAATTCCTGTTAGTAGAAATAAAGTTAAAGAGCTAAAAGAGATATTAACTATAAAATAATAAAAAGGAGCTTTTTAAGCTCCTTTTTATTATGCTTTAACAGCCTCTTTTTTATTTATCTTCTTTAAGAATAATCCTAAAGCAACTATTGCTCCTGCTATACCAACTACATATCCTATTGTTTCTGATAATCTAAATCCTTCTGGTGCTATTAATATATATGTAGTAACAACTGCTGTCATAAATACTCCTGGAATTGTTGCAATCCAGTGATTTTTTCCTTCATTTGCTAAATAAACTGCTCCTGCCCATAAAGCTATTGTAGCTAATGTTTGATTTGCCCAAGCAAAATATCTCCAAATTATTGCAAAATCTATAAAACATAATCCAATTCCCACTGCAAATAATGGTATTGCAATTATAAATCTATTTTTTACAGGCCCTTGCTTATAGTTTATTGCATCTGCAATAGCTAATCTAGCACTTCTAAAAGCTGTATCTCCAGATGTTATTGGACATGCTACAACTCCTAATAGTGCTAAAGCTCCTCCAACTTTACCTAAAATACTATTTGATATTGTATTTACTACAACTCCTGCTGGACCAGCATTCATTAATCCTTCTGTTCCTCCAAAGAATGTCATCGCTGCTGCTGCCCAAACTAGTGCTATAACTCCTTCTGCTATCATTGAACCATAAAATATTCTTCTACCTTCTTTTTCATTTTTCATACATCTAGCCATCAACGGAGATTGTGTTGCATGGAATCCTGATATTGCTCCACAAGCTATTGTTATAAATAAATATGGATATATAGATGTTCCTTTTGGATGAAGATTTACCATTGAAATTTCTGGAATATTATATCCTTTTAAAATTAATCCTCCACCAATTCCAATTCCCATTATTATTAATGATGCTCCAAATATTGGATAAATTTTTCCAATTAACTTATCTACAGGAAGAACTGTCGCTAACATATAATAAGCTACTATTACTGCTACCCATGTCAATGTATTTATACTTGTCATACTTGCTAAAATTCCTGCTGGTCCATTTACAAATACAACTCCTACTAATACTAGTAAAACAACTGAGAATACTCTCATTATTTTTTTTGCATTATCTCCCAGATAATGACCTACAATCTCTGCTATTGTTGCACCATCATGTCTAACAGATAACATACCTGATAAATAATCATGTGTTGCTCCTGCAAATATACATCCAAAAACTATCCATAAAAATGCTGCTGGTCCCCATAAAGCTCCTGCTACTGCACCAAATATTGGTCCTAATCCAGCTATATTTAAAAACTGAATTAAAAAAGCTTTCTTCCAATCTAATTCAACATAATCTACTCCATCTGCTAAACGCACTGCAGGAGTTTCTCTGTTTTCACTTACTCCAAATACTTTTTCAACATACTTTCCATAAATTACATAACCTAAAATTAAAGCTATTAATGATCCTATAAAACTAATCATTTTAAACCTCCCTTTTTTTGATTTCTTTTCACAATAGATTATAATACTATTTCGGAAAAAAAATAACTCTTTTAGAATAAAATGATTATTTTAATACTTAAAAAGCTTTTTTTTACTCCTTAATTACATTTTGGAGCTTCAAAATTTTCAATGTTGTCATTGTAAAAGCAACAATACTAATAATAGGTCCTATAACTATACCTATAACAGGGATAAAATATATCAACGTAAATATTCCGCCTCCTAAAGTAAATACCATTCTATTTTCCTTCATAAATTTGGCACTCTCTTCTGGAGAAAATCTACGTCTTTCTAAAGTGTAATCAACAAAATTATACGATATAAAATAACTTTGTATTAAAAAAATCAAAATAGGAACGATTAAGTTTACGATAGGTATAAAACCTAATAAAATTACAATAAAAGTGTAAATTATTTCTTTTACAAAGCTTTTACTTGCTATTTTTATACCTCTAAGTATAAAATTAAAATTTTCTTTTAAAGTAAATCTATATTCAGTTCCTTCTTGATAGTTTTCAATTTTTTCTGAAATATAGCTAAAAAATGGAGCCAATATACCTAAAAGTATTGTTTTAAAAAAGAAATATTCAATAGCTACCATTATTGTTCTAATTATAAAAATAATAAGCCATCTAAATAAACCTGCATAACTCTTAACATCAAAAATAATATTTATTTTATTGAAGATCCAATCTCCAATATAAGCTGAAAGCCAATAAAAAAATATTAATATTATTATCCCTACAACTCCTCCTATAAAATATCCCCATGATAATTTTAATTTTTTTATAATTCCGGGAGCTTTTAAATAACTTTCTAACATTAATCTTATTTTCTCCATTTTAATTCACCTTCTCTTTTTTATATATCTACTATTTTTTTTAAAATTTCTTCTACAAATTAAAAAAAGGCTAAAAAGCCTTTTTTTTAATTATTGTTGGTATATATTTATTTCTACTCTTCTATTTAATGCTCTTCCTTCTGGAGTAGCATTTGAAGCAACTGGATTTCTATCTCCATAACCTATGCTAGAAATTCTACTTGGTGATACACCTTGTGCCGCTAAATAGTTAGCTACACTTTGGGCTCTTTGTAGTGATAAATTTAAATTTGAGTTAGGATTTCCTGTGTTATCAGTATATCCTGAAACTTGAATTTTTGTCTCTGGATATTTATTCATAATATATGCTATTGAATTTAATGGTGCATAGAATCCACCGTTTAAAACAGCACTACCACTCTTAAATGATGATTCTCCTGGTAATCTTAAATTTATATTATCTTTATTGTTAGTAACTGTTATATTTGTACTGTTTAAAGCATTTAAGAACTCTTTATACTGAGCATCTTTGTACGCTCCCCATCCTAGTCCTGCTAAAGCTCCTATTCCAGCTCCTATCAAAGTTCCCTTTGTATCTTTTCCAACTAGCTGACCTATTAGTGCACCTGCTGCTGCACCTTTTACAGTACCACTAGTTTTTTTATTTGTTGGTGTTGCTGAGCTACATGCTCCTAATAAAGATGTTGTTAATAATAACATAGCCATTATTTTTTTGTTTCTCATTGTTGTTCCTCCTGTAACTGATACTATACTCTATTATCTAATATCTCTAGTTACATGTCAAGAAAGTATATTATTTTTATTAACTCTATCTATTTATATGTTCTACTTCGCTCCTAATGCTGCCATAGTAATATAGTTGTATGGTTGATTAAAATGAGGTAAGAAGAATATATCTAATAATTTTATTTTATCTATTGTCACTTTTTCTTGAATAGCTAATGAGAACATATGAATTCCCATAGAAATATCTTGTCTTGATGCCATTTGAGCACCTAAAACTCTTCTTGTATTTTTATCGTAAACTATTTTTAAAAATACTTTATCATTATCATGCTCTATAAATCCAGGTTTTTGTAAATCTGCAAACTCTGTGGCTACAGCATCATATCCTAATTTTATAGCTTTTTCTAGTGTTAATCCTGTCGAAACCATGTTTAATCCATAAATTGAAATTCCATTTGACCCTTGAACACCTATACTTTCAAGTTCTGTTCCACACACATTATGAGCTGCAACAATTCCTGAACGAACTGCGTTTGTTGCTAAAGCTATATAATTTGTATCTTCTATAGAATTATCATATATTGTTGCACAATCTCCTATAGCATAAACATCATTTAAACTTGTTTTTTGAGTTAAATCAACTTTATAAGCACCATTTCTAAATAGTTCTAAAGATTCTTTTCCTAAGATATTATTTGGTATAAATCCAACTGCTAAAATAACCATATCTGCTTTATATGTTTTTTTATCAGTTATTACTTCTTCTACTTTGTCTGTTCCTTTTAACTCTAAAACTTTCTCTCCAAAATTTACATTTATTCCATTTTTCACAAGGTTTTCTTTCATCATTTCTCTAAATTCTAAATCATAGTATCCCGATAAACAACTATCACTTAAATCAACTAGCTCTACATTTTTTCCACATCTTTGGAAAGCTTCTGCTAATTCAACACCTATGTACCCTGCTCCAACTACTACAATATTCTTTAAATCTTGATTTTCTAATTTTTTTATTACATCTTCAGCATGTTGATATAACTTAACAAATTGAACATTTTTTAAATCCTTACCTGGAATTGGTAAATCTATTGGCAATGAACCTGTTGATAATATTAATTTATCATAACTTTCCGACACTTCAATACCATCTTTATTTATTCCATATACAACTTTATTTTCAAAATCTACTTTTTTAATTTCAGTTTCCATATGAACTTTGGCTCCATTACACTCTAATTTTTCTTTAGAAGAGTAGAATAATCCTTCAGGCCCTGATATTTGTTTTCCAATCCATAACGCCATTCCACACCCTAAAAAACTGATGTTTGAATTTTTATCAAATACTACAACCTCTTCATTTGGGTAATTTGATAAAATTGTGTTGATTGCCGCTGTTCCAGCATGATTTGCTCCAACTACTACTATTTTACTCATCTTTTTTGCCTCCTAAAATTCATTTTATTTGATATTCAATCAAAGTATACCTTTTCAGTATTGTAAAGTCAAATTTTTTTAGAGTAAAATATGACCCGTCATTCTAGTATTTTTTAATCAAAAAAAACACAGAAGGATAAACCCTCTGTGTTTTTTATTAAATTAATCCTAAAAATTGTGATACTGAAATTAATATACATCCTGCTGCTAACATTGTTATAAATATCTTTAATACAAATTTTAAATATCTATCATATGGAACATTAAATAACTCTAAAGTTCCCATGGTTGTTGCACTGGGATAAATTCCAGACATAAAATTTATACCTAGTGTAAATGCTGATATCAACATTATCTGTCCACCTATAACTCCTACATTGGAATTTTGAAATAATGCCATTGCAACTGCTCCAAGTATAGGCATTGTTATTCCTGCTACTCCACTTGTTGATTGTAAGAAACATCCAATTCCAACATATGCTAAAATTGTAGCCACTGAGAATGCCCAAGCTGGTATTCCTTGTAATGCTGATTGAATCCAATATACAAACGTTACTGACATTCCTGAAGTTTTACTTCCCATTAAAACAGATATTCCATTAGCTATTGCTAAAACTAATACAACCCCTAATAAATCTTTCGCACCTGATGCAAATTCTTTTACAAATTTATCTTCAGGAATTTTATTTATAAATCCTATTAAAATTGATCCTAAAAAGAACACAAAAGAAAACTCTCCAAAATACCAATCTCCAAGAGGAGTGATGTATTTAGCTCCTAATATATCTCCTAATAATGGTATTTTTGCTAATAAATATATCGGTGCATTTATAATATCTTGAAAGTTAGATCCATCTGCAAACTTAATTTCATACCAAGGCATATAACCTAATATTAATAAAACTATAATTCCTATTAATACCATAATTGACCAAAATCTTTTCTTAGTTAATTCAGGAAGATGTCCTTGCTCGTGAGTCATAGTTTTTACATCAATATCAGCTACAAGAGATTTTTCTTTATTTTTTTTAACTTCATTTGCATACTTAACTGTAAAAAATAGTCCAATGGCATAAAGAAGTACAAATAAAATTAATCTCAATACCATTCCACTTCCTAAAGAAAGCTCGGGATTTCCAATTGCTCCAATAGCTGCTCCTGTTGAAAATGGATTTACAACACTCGCCATATTACCAGCTGTTGCTCCAACTGTTAAAACAGCCAATCCTGTTATCACATCATATCCTGCCAAAACAAATAAAGGCACTATAACAATTGAAAATGCGGGTATCTCTTCCCAAAATCCAAACACACTACCAAAAACAGCAAAAACAAACATTAAAATTGCTATTAAAGTAGTTCCTGTATATTTTTTTAGCAACGCTCCAATTCCAGCATCCATTGCACCTACAGAATTTATTAATCCTAAAAAAGCTCCAGCCATTAAAATTGCAATACTTACTGAACTTGATTTTTCAAATCCTTGTATTGGTGCCATTAAAATATTCCAAATTCCTGCTGGCTGACGACCCAAACCTTTTACTACTTCTCCAGCATCATTAACAATAGCATTATAGATTACTTCTTTTACGCCATTATTACTTACAACAACTGATTGTGGAACTATCCAAGTTAAAGCCCCTGTTATTACTAAAAATATAAAAACAATAGTATATGCACTAAACATCTTTCTTTCTTTTTTCAATGTTCTCAATCTCCTCTAGCAATATTTTTTAAACTCTAAATTTTTCAAAAGCTTTCATATATATTTTCATAGCCATTTTCATATCATCTAAAATTATATACTCATTAGGTTGATGCTCTGTCTTAGGACTATTTGGTAAAACATATCCGAATGCCACACAATTATTTATCGCTCTAGCGTATGTTGCTCCACCTCCAGCTATCGGCTGAGATTCCATATCACCAGTTACTTCTTGGTACGCTCCCATTAGTGTTTTTACTAACTCTGAGTCAAGAGGAGTATATATAGACTTTAAATAATCATGTTGAGAATACTCAAATCCATATTCCTTTGCTTTTTCAGTTAAAGTCTTAACAATTATTTCTTTATCATAAGTAACTGGAATTCTCATATCTATACATAAAATCTCATTCTCTGGTGTAAATTCAATTTTACCAACATTAAATTTCAACTCTCCCGAGTGCTCATCTTTAACTTCTCCAAATATTGGCTCTGCAAAGTTATATCCAATTAAATTCTCAACTATAAATTTACCCGATTTTGTTTCTACTCCACTTAAACTCAAAGCATGTAGATATCTGTTTATAGCGTTTACTCCAGTTTCAGCTACTTGAGCATGAACACTTTTTCCTATAATTTCAATTTTATTATCTTTTTCTGTATACTCATATTTTAATTTATCCAAAGCTTGCACTAATCCTGCTGTTTTTTCAACTAAAATACTTGAAGGAACTGAGTTAAAAGCATCACCACCTTTAAATACCATTCCACTTTGATTTTTTGCTGTTAATTTACATTGTAATAATCCTTTTTCAGCATATATTAAAGGAAATTTAGAATCAGGTGTAAATCCAACTGTAGGCATCTCCTCTTTTTCAACATATCTAGGCATGTCTCTCCATAAATTTTCTTCATCCGTTCCAAATATAAATCTCACTCTATAGTTTAAATTAAAACCGCAATCTAAAAGTGTTTTTAAAGCATAAATAGCTGCTAATGTTGGGCCTTTATCATCTTGTGATCCTCTTCCATAATATTTACCATCTTTTATTATTGGCTCAAATGGAGGATTTTCCCACTTATTTAAATCTCCTGGAGGTACAACATCTAAGTGTCCTAAAACTCCAACTAATTTTTCTCCTTCTCCAATTTCAGCATACCCATAATATCCTTCTGGGTCTATAAACGTCTTTAATCCTAACTCCTTACAAATATCTAACATTGTTTCTAGAGCTTTTTGAATATCCTCGCCAAAAGGGAATCTATCATCGTTCTCTTTCAAAAAACTAGGAATTGAAACTATTCTGTCTAAATCCTTTAAAAATTTAGGAAAATTTTCTTCCATCTTCTTATACAATCTTTCTTTTTCTTGAATTTTTGTGTTCATTTTTCCTCCTATATGCATTTTTATTTGTTGTGTGTTGCTATTTGTAGATATTTATCATATCTGCTATAATTATATAGTATAAAGTATACTTTATAGTCAAGGGGGTAATTTATTGAAACTTTATAAAATTAGTGAAATTGCTAAAACATTTAATATAAGCAGAGAAACTCTTATCTATTATGATACTATAAATTTATTTAAACCAGCATATATTGATCAAGAGAATGGTTATCGATACTATAATGACGAAAATATCTCTGATTTATACTTTATAAGTATGTTAAAAAAAGCTAACTTTTCTTTAAAAGAAATTAAAGACTATATCAAATGTAAAAATACATCTGATAGTATTGAACTACTTAATAAAAAACTACAACAAATTAAAGATAAAATATCAATTCTTCAAAATTCAGCAGAATTTATTTCAGACAAGATTCAAGAGATTGAAAATATATCTAATCAAGATGGCTGTACTCCTTTTCTTGAAACTTTAAATGATGTCTTTGTTTTTCAAATAGAAATTTCTGAACCAAAATCTGAAAAAGAACTCATTGAAGGAATTCATACTTTAAATGAACTTCGAAAAAAATATAGTTTAGAAAAAGCTAAAAGAATAACAATTTTAAAAAAAGATGATATTTTAAAAAATGAATATTTTAAAATAGATCGAATTGGAGTTATTGCATCTAGTGTTTCTAATCATTATATTGACTTCAATTTAGTAGTTTCAATTTATCATAAAGACTTCACTCAAAAAATAGGTGAAAGTTACTTCAAACTACTCAAATTTATAGATGAAAATAACTTTAAAATTTTGGGTGATTCTATCGAAACCTTTAGTGATGTAATTGTTAATGCTGGAAATTGCATGGGACAAACCATAAAAATATCAATACCAATAGAAAGCTAGTTCGTTATGAACTAGCTTTCTATAAATATATTTTTTTAAATTTCTAATTTACTTCCTGTTTGAATTTCAAAAACTTGAAATCCACTATTTTTTTCAAGTTTTTTAATTCCAAATTCACCAGTACAATGACATGGGAAAATAGTATTTATACTTGTTTTATTTAAGTATTCTATCAAATCATCTATATATTTCTCATTTTTATTTAAACTAGTTCTACTTGATAGATGAAGCCCACCTATTATACTATGTATCTCAATTTTTTCTGTTTTACATTGCTCTAAAATATTCTCTATTCCTATATGTGCACATCCAACAAGCAGAGTATTAATATTATTTTCTTTTATTATCATATGTAACTCATGTTTAAAACTATCTTTTTCATACTCACCATTTTCATTTTTCATATAAAGATTTTCATTAATTGGATTATCACTTTTCTTATCAAAACAATGAAATAAATATATATTCTCTAAATTAAATGTATTTTGAATAAAATTAAATCTTTCAACATCTAAGTATTCATAGGGTATACCTATATCTATATACGCTCCTAATATTTTTTTATAATGTTTATCAAAATAATACTCACTACAATATATTTTAGCTTTCTTATTTTTTTTTAAAAAGTATGGTAATCCTCCACCATGATCTTTATGACCATGAGAAAGGACTAAATAATCTATTTCCTCTAGATTAATTCCTATTTTCTCTGCATTTTTCCAAAATTTTTTACTTTCACCTACATCAAATAATATCTTTTTCCCATTTGTTTTTATGTACAAAGAGAGGCCATGCTCCTTTACTAAATCTTTATTTAAACTTTTATTTTCTACCAAGACCTGTATCTCTATCTTATATCCCTTCCTTTTTTATTTATTAAAAATAATTATATTGTTTTTAAACTTAAAAATCAAGATTATAATATAAAAAATATCGTAATTCCAACAAAAGATATTAAAGCACCTATCCCCTCTAATATACTAACTTTTTCTTTAAAAAATATAATTGATATAGGAATTATTAATATCGGGCTTGTTGCTGCTAAAGTGCTTACAATTCCGACATTTGCATATTTCATAGCTTCTACTAATGCAGTTACTCCTAAAGTTGCCACAATAGTCCCTAAAACTATATATATCATACCTTTTTTATTTAAAATTCCTTCTTTTATATTTGACCATTCTTTTTTTAAAGAGATATAAACTATAAAAGCTAAAATCGCTGGTATTGTTCTAACTTGAATTGTTGCAAAAGAATCATAATCAATAGAACCTAATCTGGTAAAAACAATTCCTAAGCTTTCTCCTAACATTGCTAATAAAGCATATATAAATCCAACTTTTGAAAACTCTTTATCATTTTTCTTTTTCAATATAACAATAGCTATTCCAATTATTGTTAATAGCATTCCTAAAACTTTAAATCCTTCTATTTTTTCTCCTAGTATAAAAAAGCTTAAAATCGAAACAGCTATCGGACTAAATGTCATAACTAATAAAGTTATTCTTGGTCCTATTTTAATATATGATTTATATAAAAAAAAATCTCCTAAAAACAAGCCAAACAATCCTGAAATAGATAAAAATTTAAATGATTCCTTTGTTACATCTAAAGGTAAAACTAACCCTCTCTTCACATACGTTATTACTCCTAAAAACAACATAGCTATAACTAATCTTATCAAATTCACTGCTAACGTTCCTGTTTCTTTACTTGCTCTCTCTAAAAATACAGAGCTTCCTACCCACCCAAATGCTGCAGCAAGTGCTAAACTTTCACCCAATTTAATTCCCCCTTATTTTAACTCTTCCCTTATCTTTTCCATTCTTTTTCTATTTACTCCAAAATCATACCATCCTGTTTGAGCTGCTGATCTTATATTTATTACATTTTTTTCTGGTTCTATCTCAAAATCTGCTATATCTTCAAATCCAAAAAATTTACTATAAAAAGCTACTTTTAAAAAATTTCCCTTATCTTCTAAAATTTTACCTTGAAATTTTTCTATTACTTTTATAAGTTTCTCTTTCACATTTCCCTCTTTATCATCTATAGATATTGGTTTAATATAATGTTTTGTATCTTTTGCCTCACTTGAAACACAATTCGGTGTACTTGGACATTCTTTTAACATGATTTTATCGCTCCCCTCTCCTAGTAAAATTGAAAAATAACAAATAAAAATTATTATTAATTTTCTCTTCATAATTTCTCACCCCTTTATTTTTAGTATACCTTATTTTTCTACTAAAAAACAATTTTTTTACAATAAAAAAAGTGGAAAGAAATTTATCTCTCCACTTTGATATTTTAGTAATTAATACACTCTAACTCAAACTCTTTTTGCTTCTCTAAACAAGATGGGCAAACTTTTGGTGCCTCTATTCCTTCGTGAACATAACCACACTTTCTACACTTCCATCTTACATCGTTATCTTTTTTAAATACATGATCTTCTCCTAAATTTTTTAATAATTTACGATATCTTTTTTCATGTAATTTCTCAACTTCTACAATAACTTTAAATGCTGCTGCAACTTGAGGAAATCCCTCTTCTGTAGCAACTTCTGCAAATCCAGGGTATAACTCTGCCCACTCTTCATATTCTCCTGCTGCCGCTTCCTCTAAATTTTCCATAGTTGTTCCAACTATTCCTGCTGGATAAGTTGCTGTTATCTCAACTGGTCCACCTTCTAAATATGAGAAAAATCTTCTTGCATGATACTGCTCATTTAAAGCTGTTTCCTCAAATAATGCAGCAATTTGCTCATAACCTTCACTTCTAGCCTTATCTGCAAATAGTGTGTATCTCTGTCTTGCTTGAGATTCTCCTGCAAAAGCTTTTAATAAATTTTGTTCAGTTTTAGTTCCTTTTATAGATTTACCCATTGGTATCCCTCCTTTGAATTCTTTCTTGAATATTGTTCAAAATTTTTTTGATTTTCCTTTTTATTTTTTTATTTATATGTTAATATTAAAAAAATACTAATCTAAACAGGAGGATTTATGGATTTTTTATCAAGAAGATCAATTAGAAAATATACTTCACAAAATATTGAAAAAGAAAAATTAGATGAAATACTAAAAGTGGCTTTAACTGCTCCTACTGGAAGAAATTTAAAACCATTTGAGTTGATTCTAATAAAAGAAAAAAATGCATTAAATAAGCTATCTCTATCAAAATCTATTGGATCTGCTATGTTAAAAGAAGCTAATGCAGCCATTATTGTCTTAGGTAATCCTGAAATTTCAAATACTTGGAATGAAGATGCTTCTATTGTTTCTTTCAGCATACAACTTAAAGCTTTTGAACTAG
The DNA here is from genome assembly GCF_051653945.1 of Cetobacterium sp. Lineage (GTDB taxonomy): Bacteria > Fusobacteriota > Fusobacteriia > Fusobacteriales > Fusobacteriaceae > Cetobacterium_A. The sequence goes on along the minus strand of NZ_JBOFXD010000037.1, from coordinate 1,586 downwards.
AACTTGGAAGCTGTTGGATAAATGTTAAAGATAGAAAAACAAGCGATAATACAGAATCAGAAGAGTATATTAAAAATAATTTTAATATACCTAGTCACTTAAAAATAGTTTCTATCATTTCCTTAGGTTATCCAAATGAACACAAACCTCCACATGATGATAAAGATATGGATTTTTCTAAAATTCATTTAGAGAAATATTAAAAAAAGCCAAAATTAATTGGCTTTTTTTACTATCTATGAGATTTTTTATCTCCTGTCATTTGAACAACATCTCCATCTTTTAAATTATATGCTTGTCCAAATCCTTTTACAAATCTTCCATTAACTATATTTAACTTTACTAAATGAAAATCTTGCATTTTACGAACAACTTTCATTCCTTCTCCAACTTTCTCTTCAAAAGCATCTAATATTACATCAAATTTTTCATCTCTTTCCTTAAATTCAGCTACTACATTGTATCTTAATCTCTTTCTTACTAGAACAGAAGCTGCATCTTTCTCATCTTGTAAAAACATAATTTCAAATTGAGGATTATCTTTTAAATTATCAAAATGATCTCCAATTTCACTAATGTAAATATACCCTTCTCCTTCGAAATTTAAGTATGGAGCATATGTCACATCAACATCTCCATTTTTAGATTTTGTTCCTAATATAACTGATTTAAAGTCTCCTCTAAACTCTTCTACCTCTTTTTTTATTTGTTCTTTATCAAATTTTATTGGCATCATCATAATTATTTTTTTCTCCTTTAATTTTGTTAATCAAACTATTTAAATATATGATATATTTTTTAACAAACTTTGTCAAGAATATTTTATACCTTTATTGTGTATTTTATAAATTTCCAGCTTTGTACATATTAAAAAATACACCTTTTTTATCAATTAAACTTTGAAAATCGCCTATTTCCTTAATTCCATCTTTACCTAAAACTACAATTTTGTTAAATTTTTTAAGTGTATTTAATCTATGAGCTATTGAAATTATTATTTTATCTTCAAATTTCTGTAGAATATTATCCATTATTTTTTTCTCTAAAATATTGTCCAATGCTGAAGTTCCTTCATCTAAAAATATGATTTCTGGGTCTTTTAAAAATAATCTTGCCATTGATAGCCTTTGCTTCTGTCCTGAACTCAATTCAATTCCACCTTGGCCTAGTTTTGTATTTTCTTTCTTTTCTAAACTTTCTACAAATTCTTTTAATTCAGCTAATTCTAATGCTTCTTCTATCTCTTTTTTTGTTGCATCTCTTTTTACTACTTTTATATTCTCTAATATTGTTTCATTCATCAAACTATCTCTCTGATCGACTATCGCTATTTTATTTAACAAACTTTCTCTATCTACCTCATGGATGCATAAATCATTTATAAAAATTGTATTTTCTTCAGGTAAAAATGTTCTTTTTAAAAGTGAAAATATTGTTGTTTTTCCTACTCCACTCTCTCCAACAAATGCTACTTTTTCTCCTTTTTCTATAGTTATTGATAAATTTTTTATAACTTCTTGTTTACCAAATGCAAAATTTAATCCGTCTACCTTTATGCTGTCTATATTTTTTTCTATAATTGTATT
>NZ_JBOFXD010000036.1:0-5598 GCF_051653945.1 Cetobacterium sp. | reverse complement strand
AATTCTTCCCTCCATTAATTCTTCTTAAATTAAAATAATAAATTGAGTGAATCTATTTGTTAGTTTTCTTTCTTTTCCTTTTTTTATTTGAGCAACAGCAGTAGATATATTATCAAACTAGATTTCTTTTGGTACTTTCTCAATATGCTCAAAATTTTTTTTATACCTTAAAATAGAGCTTCTTTATTTTGACTTGGAAAAATTTGAACGTATGAATGGTTACTATATGGAAAAAAATTGTTAAATGATAATCCTTTATTAATTCTCCATAAATCTCATCTAGTATTTTTTCTAATTGTAACTTATTTTCTATAAATATGCAATAAATCCAAGAGTTTGTAGAGCATTTCCAAATAAAAAATAGCTATTCCAAATTAATGAAAATAGCCACTAAAATTTCATTCCCCCCTAAGGGGTGTGAGGTGCGGTGTTACTTTCTAGCATTTAACCACATTAGACCAAAAACAATTATTATTACAATTGCTCCTCCGTCTAGTGTTAAGTTAGTTACATTGAATGTAATCATCTTTAACACCTCCTAGTTATAGAAAATTTTAATGTTCTGCCTTGTTCAAGGGCAGAAAAAAAGCCTTCACTTTCGTGAAAGCTTAAATTCTGAACATGAGCTTTAGCTCATACATTAAATTTCTATAACTAGTACCCTTTAGGGTTTCTACACTTTTAGTATAATACATTATATCTCTAAAGTCAATATTAAGATTTAGCGTTCCATGCCTTGATTTTCTTTTATTGGTGATTGTCCTTCTCTTTTTTTACTTATTTCTTCTATTTTTATTAAATCACAAATTAGATCTATCTTTTGTATCTCTTTATTTGCATATTTTGTAATTTCCTCTTCAGACAGATTTAACCTCTTTTTATGCCACTCTATATCATTTATTAAGTCTTTTGCTGGTTGTTTTAATAGCTCTTTAAGTCCATCAGATACATACTCATTATCTTTGAAAAAGCCTTCTCCTACATAAATCCTTTCACTTTGAGAGAAATTATTATAACTCACATCTAAACTTACTTTATATGTTGGTAATTTTTTCTCATATTTCTCTTTATCTACTTCAGATAATTTATTTAGAAAATTATATGCTTCTTCTCCTCTTAATGTAGTTCCTTCAGGTATTTTAAAATCATATTCTGAAGATATTAAATTTATCTTTAAATTTTTAAAAAGTTCTTCTTTCTCTATATTTTTATTTAATAACTCTCTTTCATTATAACGCTCTACCACATACTCTGATATTTTTTCTGCTTCAGTTGCAATTGTATAGATTTCATTAGCATTATCTTTTAAAGTCTTTAGCCAACTCTGAATATATGCTGTATGATTATTAAAGTGATTTTCACTTAATTTTATTCCAATTTCATTTTGGATAAATACTGTTGCTATTTCTGCTATGAGTTCCTCTCTAGCATATGCTTCATCAGATTTACCAAATTTTCTTGCTAGTCTATCTGGATGTCCAGTACTATGTGATATTTCATGTATTAGAGTTGCCAATAGCCCTTCCTCACTATAAAAACTTTCTTTTAAAGGCATTACTATAACATCTTTCCCTGGAGCATAAAAGGCTTCATTTTGATTTTTATACTCTATATTACAAGGACTTGTATTTTCTAATTGAGTTATAATTTCTGGATATTTTTCTATATTTAGTCCATCTTTAAATTGATATGGTTCAATTCCTTCTAACTGTTCTGCATTAAATAGATTAAAAGTAGATCTTCTAGGCATACTTAACTTTGTTTCTATTTCTTTAATATTTCCTTTTTCATCTTTTATTTTTTCAGTTTTACTAAACTGCCAATATTCACATTTTATTGACTTTTCTCCACTTTTAACTTTCCAACCTTCATTTTTAGCTTGAATAAATGTTACCCATCTAGGATCTTTATATCCTTTTTCTAGCATAGCTATTTGTAGATTTACCTTATTAGCACCTCTGTATTTTGTTTCTTTATTTATAGCATTTCTAGGAACTTCTAACAATCCCCAATCTCTTATCCAGTTTAATCCATCCTTTTTTAATCCTTGAATTATTTTCTCTGTTAATACTTGTCTATCTTCTTGAACTCTACTGCTCATTCTTATCACCCTTTAAAAGAGCTAAGTATTCTTCAGGCGATAATTCAATTGTTTCTTCCATCTCTTCATTTGTTAAATTCTCTTCAGTATAACCAACCTTTAAAAACTCGTCTTTTTTCAATGATTCTATTATTTTCTTTTCCATAGCTTCACTTCCTTTTATTAAAAAAGGAGCTTTTTAAACTCCTTTCCCTTATTTTGTTATTATTTTTTTATAATCATAAATCCTGTAAAATCATCTTTTAATTTAATATTAGCATTATATTTATCTCCAGCTTTATTCTTTAAGCCTTTTGCTTCTATTGTTTTTCCTTCAGTTAATTGTTTAAATTGACTATATGAAATAGCTTCATTTTTCCAGAAAATAAAACCACATTCTGAAGAACAATTATATGCTCTTGGACTCTCTTTAATTTCTCCTTTTTTACACTTAGGACAAGTTATTTTTTCAACTTCTTTTTTTAAACTACCTGAAGGATCTATTTTATACTTTTCACCTTTTATAGTTATAATTTTTCCTTCTATTAATTTTTTTGCCTGTTCTTTAGATATTTTTATATCTAAATACTTATTTTCTTTCCAAATTGAGAAATCACATTTTGGATCATCTTTGTAGCCTTCACAAAAATATGAAATTTTGCTCTCATATATCTTTTTACCACATTTTGGACAAGTAGAAACAGTTTTGTCTTCGCTATCGTCAATATAATCAATTCTACCAAACTCTCTTGACATAATGTTCATAAAATCTTCTTCAAGCTTTTTTAGTAGTTTTATAGGCTCTGCTTTGCTTTCTTCAATTTCTGATTGAATAAGCCACCATTCTGCTGTTACATTGGCTGTTTTTATTTCATCTGCTATGTATTGATAGATTTTTATTCCTTTTTCTGTTGGAATTATATATTTATCTTGATTCACAATATCTTTATCTTTAAATATTTCACTTATAATAGGTGATCTTGTTGCTGGAGTTCCTATTCCTCCATTTTCACCTTTTTTATCCTTATCTTTATTTTTTAAAGCTTGTTTTAAAATTGGATCGCTTACATATTTTGATATTGCTGTCATATCTTTTAAAAGAGTAGCTTCAGTATATAGTTTTTTAGGAGCTGTTTCTTTCTGGAGTATTTTAGTTCCATCTATTGTTGTTTCATATATCCCGCTATATAAAGCTGATAAAGTTGAAGTCTTACTTTCTTGTTCTTCATCATCTAACTTATCATTTAAAAAGGCTTTATACCCATAATCAAGCACTTTAGTTGAAGTACTTCTCAATAATATTTCATCATATATTTTAATTTCTCCTGTTGTTTTTTCAGAGACTAATGCTGGTAAAAATTGTGCTATATAATAATTTGAAATAGCTATGTAGATATTTCTTTGCATATCGTCTAATTTAGTTAAATCTACAGTTGTATTTGTTGGTATTATCGCATGGTGAGCTGTTACATTTTCATCATTAAAGCATTTTGACATTTTATTAAGATTCACACCAGGAACAACTATATTTAAGTTCTTCAGTATTTGCGGTATTACTTCTGGAGCTTCTTTAAAATGCTCCTGCGAAAGAAATTGACAATCCGATCTGTTATATGTTATTGCTTTAAATTGATCTCTTAATTCTTGTGTTATCTTTAAAACGTCATTTGAACCATATCCCCACTTCTTATTCGCATATTGTTGAAGTTCTATTAGATTAAATGGCAGTGGTGCTTCATTCTTAACAATATCTTTAGATATTTCTAATTTATGTATTCCATGTATTTCTTTTTCCAGCTCTTCTAATAATACTTTATCTGTAACTTTTCCATTTTCTAAAATTTCTTTAGGTGGAACTAATGCAAAGGTTATTGGAACTGTTTCATTTAATCTTTCAAATTCTGATGATAATTTTTCTAATAATTCTTTTCTTTTGTTTTCATCTGCAAATTCTTGTTTATAGCTTTCTGATATTTTTATATATTCTTCTCTTTCTTTAGGGTTTGATTTTTTTAGAGTTTTAGTGTCTACGTCTAAAATATAGTAATAAGATTTAACGTGATTTTTAACTTCTAAATATCTATTAACTATCAAACCTAAAACTGGAGTTTTTACTCTACCAACTCTTAAACTTTTTAATCCTGCTTTTAATGCAAAAAATCTAGTAGCATTAATACCTAAATATTTATCAGCAACACTTCTAGCAAAAGCTGACTTCCCTAATGGAATGTATTTTTCATTAGGTTCTATTTTCTCAAATGCTTGTCTTACTTTATTAGGGTTATTATCGTTAATTAAAACTCTCATAACTGGCTTTTTGCAATTAAAATATGTTATTAATTCATCTATTAAGAGCTGACCCTCACTATCGGGGTCGCCACAATGCACTATTGTAGATACTTTTGAATCTTTTAAAAATCTTTCTATTACACTTAATTGATTATCTATTGTACTTTGTGATCTAATCATTATATTTTTTTCTTTTTCATCTTTAGCTTTTTTTAAATCATATTTTTTTGGTTTTAATCCTGTATTTTCATCAATTGGAACTGGTAACTCTTCTAATTTCCATTCTTTGTATTTTTCATCTATTTCTTCAGGTTCTTTTAACTCTAAAAGATGTCCACTAGCCCAAGTTATTATCTTATTATTACCTTCTATATATCCATTCTTCATTTTAAAATCATTACCAAAGGCAGAAGCTATAGCTTCTGCTACATTCTTTTTCTCTGCAATTATTAACTCCATCTAATCTCCTCTTATTCTGTATCTACTAGATTTAAATTATTTATATCTTTCAAAGCATAATATCCTTGACTATACCCAAAATTTGTTTCTTCTCTTACAATTACAAGAAACTTATATTCTTTAAATTCCCATTCTTCAGTCTCTTCATCATATGTAATTTTATCTTCTAGTTTTTCAGGATAAATAAAATCACCATCATACATATTTAATTCATCTATTAAATATTTTCTAAATTGTTCACCTCTTTGAAGTGGAATAATCCCTATAATATCTTTATAATTTTCATTTAAATTATGAATAAAGGCTGGAATATTTAATAGTTTAATATCTTTAGCTTTTCTTTCTTCAGATAATACTTTCTCTAATTCTTCTCCCTCTAAAGACTCTAACCATATATATGCTATTTTAGAATCATCTTTGCAATCTTCTATGTTTACTTCGCTTATTTTATACCAAATTCCATCTACTTTTAATATTTTCATTGCTTCGTGTTCTTCTCTAATTTTCTCTTCAGTATAGTTTCTAAAAACTTTTTTTAGTTGTCTATTTACCATTTTTTCTCCTTATTCTGCAATTATTTTATTATCTTCTATTAATCCTAATTTTTTCAGTTTTTCAAGATTATTTTTTATGAAAGTTGAGTTTTCAGTATCATAAATCTTAGAATCTGTTACTTTTCCTTTTGAATCGTAAGATATATTCTCTTCTACTGTTTTAAATGTCTCACCTTCATTTAAAGCCTCTATAAATTTAATTCTGTCTATTTTTAC
>NZ_JBOFXD010000035.1:0-13038 GCF_051653945.1 Cetobacterium sp. | reverse complement strand
TACATGTTTTATTCCCTCTTTAAATTTTCTAATCTGAATAAAATTTAACTTTAAAGTAAAATATATCCCTGTTCCCATCAATAAAACAATTAAAAAATTTCCCCATAAAAAACTATTAATACTCGTTACGAAATCTTGCATTTTAATTTCCTCCTATTTTTTTAAATGCAAAATTGAATAAAAAAAGAAGGTATTTCAAAAAATACCTTCTGGAATTAAAAAAGAATTATACACAAAAAATAGTTTAATACAAAAAAACTTTTATTGCATAATTCCTCTGTCCTTTTACCTGAGAGTTTAGTCCAAATATAATTTATATTTGGGTTTGCTCCTTCGGTGCTCATAGAGTCTCTCCAGAGGCTCGTCCAGTATAGGTCCTCAAGTTTTTTCAACTAACCTGAAAGATTCACTTCTTCGGTGGCCAATTTGGCACTCTCCCTATACCTTCATCCGATTTTCTATTCAATTTTTTTACTACTGTATGGGGTTTATTGTAAAATGAAAAAAAGTTTTTGTCAATATTTTTTTTGAAAATTTTTATTTTATTTTTTCTAAAAGTAGATATGAAGCTCCTAACATTCCTGCATCATTACCTCTTTCAGCCATTTTTATTTCAAGAATATCCAAATAATTTTTCATTACTTTTTTTTCTAAACTTTTTTGAAAAATTTCTTTTAAAAAATCTCCTTGCTTGGATACTCCACCTCCAACTACTATAAGTGAGGGATTAAATATATAGATTAATGTTGCTAAGCCATCAGTAAAATAGTCAGCCCATTCATCAACAACTTCCTTATACTTTATGTTATTCTTATGAACTTCGTCAAAGATTTCTTTTCCATTTAATTTTTTACCTATTTTTTCCTCTGCTAATCTTAAAAGTGCTGTGGTTGATGCATAACTTTGATAACATCCTTTACTTCCACAACCACATTGGGCTCCATTCTTTACAATCTGTATATGCCCAAACTCTGCTGCGACACTACTTTCTCCTCTTAAAAGTTCGCCTTTTAAAACTATCCCTCCGCCAATTCCTGTTCCTATTGTAAGACATAAAAAGTTGTCTTTTCCTTTTGCTGCTCCCATCCACATTTCACCTAAAGCAGCACAGTTTACATCATTTTCTAAAACTGCTGGAACTCTATATTTTCTCTCCAATATCTCTACTAAATTTGTTCCTATCCATCCTGGAATTAAGTTTGTTCCACCTACAACTTTTCCTATAGTTCCATCTATTTGTCCAGTAGCAGATACGGCTATTCCTAAAGTTTTCTCACTTTTTAACTCTTCAACTATTTTAAAAATTTTTTCTAATAATTGCTCTACACCTTTTGAAGCCTCAGTTAGTAAAGAAGAGGAGAATATAACTTCTCCTCTTGAACTAACTAAGCCATATTTTATCTCTGTTCCTCCAATATCTATGGCCACTATATTCATTAACTATCTCCTATAAAAAGTTTCTTCCAATCTCTTTTGCTGCTTCTATTTTTTTTGCTGATAATTTTTTCATTGGTAATCTACAGTACCCTATTGCGTCTACACCTTTTAATTTTAAAATCTCTTTTATTGTTTGATAAAGTCCATTTCCTAGAATTGCTTCAATTATATCATTTAAATAAGTTTGTTTTTCTCTTGCGATAGCTAAATCCCCTGCTTTTGTTGCATCGAAAACTTCTCTAGCTATTTTTCCTGTTACATTGTATGTACTTCCTATTGCTCCGTCTACACCTAATGCTACTGCTGGTAATAACATCTCATCAAATCCCCCATAGATTAATTTCTGAGGGAAAGCTTTTCTAACTCTTTCTAATAGATAGAAATCTCCTGCTGTAAACTTGATTCCAATAATTTTATCATGACAAAGTAACTCCCCAAATTGCTCAACATTCATATTAACTCCAGTTAAAAATGGAATTGAATAGATTATCATATTGTTATTAGTTTCATTTACTATTGTCATATAGTAATTTTTAATCTCTTCAAAATCAAATTTATAATAGAATGGTGTCACTGCTGATAATGAGTCATATCCTAATTCTGTTGCATATTTTCCTAATTCAACAGCCTCATATAAATTAATTGATCCTACTTGTGCAATTAATTTTACAGTATCTTTTGCCTCATCTTTTACAATTTCAAAAATTCTTTTCTTCATTTCTGTTGAAATCATAAAGTTTTCACCAGTACTTCCACCTACATACAATCCATCTACTTTCATTTCATCAATATTGTATCTTACAATATTTCTTGTTCCTTTTTCATCTAAGTTTCCATTTTCGTCAAAAGAGATTAGTAATGCTGAATAAATACCTTTCATTTTTTCCTCCAAGTTTTTTATTTTAATAAGTTTAAGGCCCACTGATAAATTAGATCTTCTAGTCCATTAATGTTCTCGTGACCAAAATCTGGGTAAATAATATGCTCTTTTTTACTTTCTATATTATTATAAACTGCAAATTGTGTTGATGGTGGGCATACTCTATCCATTAATCCAGTTACCATTGTTACCTCTCCCTTTATATTCTCTACAAAATTTTTTACATCTATATATCCTAGTGTTTCAAAGAACTTATTTTCATTTTTATGTTGTGGATCATACCATCTAAAAAAATCTCTTAATTCTTGGTACGCAAAATCTCCTAAATCTAAATTCCAAACTCTCTTAAAATCTGATAAATATGGATAAATTGTAAATACTTTAAATACCCTATTTTCTAAAGCTGCTGAAACTAAAGAGATTGCTCCACCTTGCGAATAACCTAAAGTTGATATACGTGTTCTGTCAACATCTTTCATTTGAAAAATAATATCTAATAATCTAACAGCATCTAAATAAACTTTTCTATAGTAACTTTTTTTAGGTCCCTCTAACAAACCTCTAACTAGATTTCCAGTTCTAAAGTATTCATCGCCACTTTTTCCCATTTGATCTCTACAATCCATAGCAAAATAAGCAATTCCTGATGCTGGATATATCATTCTTCTAGACCAATCTCCACCATTACCTCCATATCCATGAAATTCTACTAGTGCTGGTACTGGTTTTGATATATTTTTAGGCAATAGCATTTTTACATAAATTTTTTCATTATCAATTCCTTTAAATGTTAAATCATAACAATCACATAATGGTGTTTGAAACTCTGCAGGAGTAATTACTACTCCTGCTTCAGTTTCTCTCAATTCATCTAATGATTCTTGCCAAAATTCAAACATATTTAAAGGAGTTGGATTGGTTCCTCTATATTTTTTTAATTCATCTAATGGCAAATCAATATTAGGCATACTCTATCAAGCCCCTAATATTAAGTTAGGTACAAATAAAACAATCTGTGGAAATATTGTTAATAGAACTAATGTTAATATTATTGGAATCAACAGCGGTATTACTCCTCGGGTTATGGTACTGACAGGGATTTTTCCAACTCTTGAAACAACAAATAAAGCCATTCCCATTGGAGGTGTCAAAATTCCTATCATTAAATTTAAAGTGCTTATAACTCCAAAGAATACTGGATCTATTCCAAATTGAACTACCACTGGTATTAGCATTGGAAGAACTAAAACTTGTAAAGCTAATGCTTCTATAAATGTTCCTAAGAAAATTAATAGTAAATTTATCATTACTAAAACCATCAACGGTGATTTTCCAAATGTTAAAAACACTTCAGCTATTTTCATTGAAATCTGCTCTCTTGCTATAACTTGACCAAAGAAAGTAACTCCCATAATCATTAAAACTGTTACACCACTTATTTTTATAGTTTCTATAACATCTTTAACAAACCCTTTCACAGTCAACTCTTTATATACAAAGAATCCTAATCCCATTGAATAACAAGTAGCTATTACTGCCGCTTCCGTTGGTGTAAAATATCCTGAGAAAATTCCACCTATTATTATAAATGGTGTCAACAATGCCCAAAATGATTCTTTAAAAGATATCCATCTTTCTTGCATTGTTGCTTTTGGAGCCCTTTTATAGCCTCTTTTTTTACAAATAAAATAGTTCATTATCATAAGAGCAAAAGTTAAAATTATTCCTGGAACAAATCCACCTAAAAATAATCTTGCAATGGATTGATCTGCTATAACTCCATATATAATCATTGTTATACTTGGCGGAACTAATGGTCCTATTATGCATGAAGCTGCTGTTAATCCCCCACATAAATCGTCATCATATCCCTCATCTCTCATCGCTTTTATTTCAAGCTGTCCTAACCCTCCTGCATCAGCTAGAGCAGATCCTGACATTCCTGAAAATATTAGACTTGCAAATATATTTACATGCCCCATACCACCTGTATAATGTCCCAATAAAGCCTTAGCAAATCTAAATATTCTCTCTGTTATTCCAGAACTATTCATCAAAACTCCAGTTAAAACAAAGAATGGAACACTTAATAAACTAAAGCTGTCTAAACTATCAACTAAAAGTGAACCTACAAAATAAATTACATTCCAATCTGTAAGTGCGAAAAATAATAATGTGGCAAATACTAGTGAGAACCCTACAGGAACTCCAACGAATATTAACCCAAACCATGATAAAAATGTTACTAATGTTAACATTCTTTACTCACCACCTTTTCATCACTTTCATTATCTATATTTTTAGGAGAAATAATAAACTTTCCATCTTTATAATCCTCCCTAAGAACTTGAAAAAATCGTATCAACATTAATGTTACTATTAGAGGTAATGCTATATACATCCAACCGGCTGATATTTTTAACGCAATTAATTGGAATATTTTTTTTCTTAAAAATAGTTTGTAACCTATCTGAATCATTGCAACTAACGATATAAAAACAACTGATTGAATAAATGTATTAGCTATTTTTAGCCCTTTTCCTGAAAACTTATTATATAAGAAATCTATGAACACATGTTGTCTATATTTTACTCCTATGCTAACTCCTAGCATCCCTACATATGTAAATAATAAGATAGCTAACTCTTCACTCCAAACTAGAGGAGAATCAAATATCTGTCTAAAAACAATTTGAGCTACAAGTATCGCAAACATCATTATAAAAAGTATAGCCCCTATAATTTCCTCTAAGTTATCTAAAATTCGTTTTATATTCATATCCAACTCCTATATTATAACTCTCTATTTAACTGCTATAATCTCTTCTAATCCTTCTTTACCAACTTTCCCATTATTCTTTATATAAACTTCATAAAACGGTTGCATTGCAGTTCTAAACGGATCTAAATTCGGATTTGTAACTGTAACTCCTTGTTCTTTAAAGAAATCAAGCAATCCTGCTTCCTCATCCACAAATAACTTTGTATGATATTGTGCTGCTACTTCCGATTCTTGCTTTACTAATTCCTGTAAATTTTTTGGTAATTTTTTCATACTCGAGTTACTAACTAAATATAGTTGATCATTTAATATATGGTTTGTCATTGCTAAATATTTTTGAACTTCATAGAACTTCTGAGCTCTAATTGCTGATAATGGATTTTCTTGTCCATCAACTGAATTTGTTTGTAGTGCTAAATATACTTCTGAAAATGCCATTGGTGTTGGAGATGCTCCTGTGTTTTTAGCATACTCTAAATTTGCATCAGCCTTTGGTACCCTTAATTTTAATCCTTTCATATCTTCAATACTATTTATTGGTCTGTTTGTTGTTGTTTGTCTTGTTCCATTATAAGCTTGAGATAAAATCTCTATATTTAAATTATTATTTATTTTCTTTTGTAAATTCTTTCCAAACTCTGTATCAAATGTTGCTTTTTTCATGTGATCGAAATCTTGAATTACATACGGCAATGAATATACTTGAGCTTCTGGAAAGAATATATTAAATCTTCCAATTTCAGCAAACCCCATATCTAAAACCCCTGCTGATAGTTGCTCTAACATTGATCTATCGTCTCCAAGCTGAGCTCCTGGATATAATTCTACTACAATTTGTCCATTTGATTTTTCTTTTAAATTATTTGCTAAATACTCTGCTGCTTTGTACTCATTTGAACTTGTATTTGCCACTAACCCCATCTTCAACTTGTAAACCTTCTCATTTGCCCCAAATGCTACCATCCCAAATACTAACGTTAATCCAGCTACTTTTAACACTCTTTTCATTGAAATTTCCTCCCTTAGAATTTACTTTTGATTTTATATAATAATCTCAATTTTAATCCAAACTTTCTTTAAAAAGTATATCTATTTTAGTTTGATATTCATGAGATCTTTTTAAACTTGTTTTATATAATGCTTCAAAAATTTTCTTTCCCGCTATGTATCCTTGGTTATAGAAATCTTCTGATACTGTTGCTACAACTTTATCATTTTCAATTAGTCCCCGTATTTTTTCATTAAAACCATTTGTTACAAACTTATAATTATCCTTACCTATCTCCCCAAGATATTCGATTACTTCTGGAGCATATCTATTTATATATATTCCTTCTATCTCATCTGAAAGATAATCTAAAATTTGATTTTTATCCTCCAATAATTTTTTGATTTTTATTGGTCCTTGAAACTTTCTATCTAGTTCTTTTAATTTTTCTGAGACACCTTTTAAATATTTTCTTGATGAAATTAAATCATCTCCTGCATCTATAATTAATATTTTTTTATCAATTTTAACTACACTTGATAAAACATCTGCAGCTATTCTTCCAGACTTTTCATACTTAGAATCTATATACATACCTTCTTCAAAAAGTTGTTTTCCTATGGAAACAATTTTTAAATTATTTTTTATTGGCTGTAAAATTTTAATTATTTTCTCTTTATCCAATGGAATTATTATTAATCCATGAATTTTTTTTTCTAAAGCTTTTTTTAAAAGTTCAATTTGCCCTTCACTATCATTTATATCAACTTCTAAAACTTTAATTCTTATTCCATATGCTTTTACTTCTTCTTGAAAATCTTTCAATCCACTTTTTAATTTTTTAGAATATTCTTCATTAATTGATCTTACTACAATAGCTACTATTGTTTTTTTCTCTTTTATCGCCAACGAACTCCCCAAGTAGTTTTTTTCATACCCCATTTCATTTGCCAACTTTAATACTCTTTCCTTTGTTTCTATTTTTATATTTTTACTCCCATTTAAAGCCCTTGCTACCGTTGTTCTTGTTATTCCTAATATTTTAGCTAACTCAGCTTGAGTAACCACTTTACACCTACCTTTGTTCTCGTGAACATGTTCGTTAATTAATTAATATAACATTTTTTGGTATTTGTCAAATATTTTTTTTAATTATTCTTGTAAAAAAGTGTAAAAGCCTTTATAATATTATGATAAGAGAAAATTTGAAAGGAGAGTTTATGAAAATTATTAGTAAAACTAAACCAAAAGGTACAGAATATAATGAACTAAAAAATATGAAAAAAGCAAAAAGAATTGTTAAGGCTAAGGAAGACAGAAGAAGAGCTGAAAACAAAAGAGTAAACGCCGAAGCTAGAAAAGAAAGAAGAGTTGAAGGTGAATTTTATGATAAAGTAAGAGAAGTTGAAATTTTAGGTTTTAACAAAGGTATGCTTTTAGTTCGTATTGGAGAAGATATTGAAAAAAGAGGTCTTACTTATGGAAGAAGAAGTGTTGACCTTAAAGAAAACTTAAGTTTAATTGGAAACTTTCAATTAAAACTTTTTGGTGAAATGGTTGAATTGAAACATCTGAAAAACTTTGCTCAAATGAAAGACCAAATATCTTGGGCTATTTCAGAAGATTTATAAAAAAAGTGGGTTTTATCCCACTTTTTTACATTTTTTGTACTAAAAATTTGTACACTCCATCATTGTCATTTGAATCTGTTAAATATTTTGCACCTTTTTTTAAATACTCTTCCCCATTTTCCATAGCAACTCCATATCCAACCATTTCTATCATCTCTTTATCGTTATTTGCATCTCCAAAGGCAATACATGTATCTAAAGTTAAACTCTTTAATCGTAAAATTTTTTCTAAACTTTTTCCCTTATTAACTTTTTTATTTAGAACTTCTAAATATCTCTCTTGTGAGTATGTCAAGTGTACTCTATCTCCTAACTTCTTTTTAATTTCCTTTTCTATTTTTTCTAAATTACATCTTTCATCTATAAATAACGCTTTTGTCATTAACAAACTTGTGAAATCATTAAAATTTTTTTCAATCGCATCTATTCCTATATTTTTTTTATAATATTCTGTTTGCCAATTTTTTCTATCTTCAACAAACCAATTTTCATCTTGATATAAATTTAAGTGAATACTATTTTCTCTAGAAAGTTCTATCAATATTTTAACAATATCTTCTGAAAGAGGTTCTTCTAGTAAAATACTCTCATCTTTTGTATCTATAGCTTTTGCTCCATTATAACAAATTGTTATAATTGGTAACTCTAATTTTCTTAAAATCTCTTTAGTTGCACTGTATGATCTTCCTGTAACTATAAAAACTTCTATCCCCTTTTTATATAACTCTCTTAAAATAAATATATTTTTATCACTTATCTCTTTTTTAGAATTTAATAAAGTTCCGTCTAAATCTAATGCTACCGATTTTATCATTTATCCTCTACCTCCCTATTTTTATAATACATTATAACAAAAAAAGAGGAGAAATTCTCCTCTTTAATTTAATATTCAATATTTTCTAATATATGATTTCCATTTGGATTAAATTTAAAACCTTTTATATTTTTATTTATTCCTATATTATACGTTTTATAAACTATTGGTATTATTGGATTTTCATCTAAAATAATCTCTTGTATCTCTTCATATTTCTCTTTTCTTTTCTCTTTTGATGATTCTTTTCTTGCTTCATCCAACAATATATTTACTCTTTGATTATTATAAAAACTTCTATTACCAACTCCACCTCTAGAATTATTATGCAATAATGGATAATATCCATAATCAGCATCTCCAGTACTTGTATACCAAAGTCCTATTAGTGCATCGTGTTTTCCTTGAGCTGTTAATTGTAAAAAAGATGATAATTCCAATGTCTGAATTTTTATATCTATTCCAATCTCTTTTAAATTTGCTTGAATTATTTGAGCCATTTGGTATTTACTTGTATCTTCATATATCCATAACTCTATCTCTATCGGAGTTTTATAACCCTCCATTATTTTTTTTGCTTTTTCTAAATTGTATTTTTTCTCCTCTTTATTTGAATATCCAAAAGTATTTGGAGTTATTATAGAATTGGCCACTTTTGATGTATCTTCAAAGACAACTTCATTTATAGACTCTTTATCTATTGCATAACTTATAGCTTCCCTTAATCCTTTATCATTTAATGGAGCTTTCTCAGTATTAAGAGATAAAAAATCTGTTCCATAAGACAAGTCGTTTAATATTTTTAAATCTTTTGATTTTTTAAAAGCTTTTACATCTATAGATGATATGTCATATGCTATTTGTATTTCATTTGTCTCTAAAGCGATATATCTATTAGGTGCTTCTGGAATTGTTAAAAATTCCAATATATCTATCTTTGGATTTCCCTTAAAATAATTATCATTTTTTTCTAAAATTACTTTTTGTCCACTCCCCCATTCTAAAAGTTTAAATGCTCCTGTTCCAATTAGTTTTTTATTTTTATCTTCCTTAACTATTGCCATAGATGAATGAGTTAAATTATGTAATAATATATCTGAATTCGTTGTACATATTATTTTTAATTTATATTTATCTATAACTTCTATTTTTTCAATAGGATCAACCAATACCTTAGTAACAGGTATACTTTTATTTCTTTCCAAACTTTTTTTCACAATTTCAGAATTTAGTTCCTCGCCATCTTGAAATAAAACACCTTTTTTTAAATCCATTTCTATTGTGTTATTTTTTACTGAGTAGCTCTCTATTAATTCACCTTTCACTTCATTTTTATCATCAAGAATAAATAAATTATTATAAATTTGTTTAGTTATAGCTAAAGTTGAACTATCTGTATGTCTATGAGGGTCGTAAGATCTACCTCTATAGCCTAATCCTATTTTTACTATTTTTTTTTCTGAATTTCCTAAGACTATATTTAATAATAAAATAAATATAGTACATATCTTAAAAAAACTTTTCATTTTATCCCCCTTCTATTTATGCTATACTTTTATCAGTATGACATATTTACTATTTTTTTTCAAAATAATATCTCAAATTGTATTACTACACTTTAGGAGGCTCAATGAATATTCTTTTTAAAAACTTTAAAGTTGAAAATGAAAATTTTATATATATTCCTCTTTACATTTTTTTAAAAAATAAAATCGAAAAAAAAGAAGTTTCTTATAAACTTCCCTCAATTAGAAAAGTAGCTAATTTTTTAAATATTAGTTCTAATACTGTAGCAAAAGCTTATTTAGAATTAGAAAAAATTAACTATGTAAAAACAATTAAAGGAAGTGGTGTTTTTATTAATAAAAATATTTTTTTCGAAAAAAATATCCCTTCTTTAAACTTAGAAAACGATGATAATTTTAATATAATAAAAACTTTAAAAATTGATTTTATCAACTCTACACCAAATTATAGTTACCTTCCAGTTAATGATATTAAATATGCTATTAACCATGTTTTAGATAGAGATCAAGAACTTGCATTAATTAATGAAGGTCCTTTTGGGAGTTTTGAACTACGTGAATCTATTAAAAAAAATTTGACTAACTTAGAAATTATCTGTAATACTGAAAATATTCATATACTTTCAGGAGCACAGCAAGGAATTGATTTAATTTCTAAAACTTTAAGTTTTTCTAAAGCTCATATAGCCATTGAAAATCCAACCTACTTAGGTGCTTTAAAATCTTTTAAAAATCAAGATTTTATTATACATCCTATTGAGGTAGAAAATGATGGTCTTAATATTTCTCAATTGAAGCAATTACTTTTAGAAACTAAAATAAAATTTATTTATCTCATGGCTAATTTTCAAACACCTACTGGTGTTAATATTTCTCAAAAAAAAAGATTGCAACTTTTAGAGCTTTCCAAAAAATTTGACTTTTATATAATAGAGGATGATTCTGCCTCTGATTTATATTATTCTGACAAAGCACCTGTTCCTTTAAAAGTATTAGATGTAGATGATCGTGTTATTTATATTAAAAGTTTTTCAAAAATATTTATGCCTGGATTTAGATTAGGATTTATCCTTGTTCCTGAAAAACTTTTAACTTCTTTTTTAAATAATAAAATATTATCTGACTCTAGCACCTCTACTTTATATCAAAAATCATTTGCCTTTCTTTTAGAAAAAGGATTAATTGAAAAACATATGAATCTTTGTCGAAAAAATTTCAAATTTATCCAAGATTCTATTGTAGAAGAGCTCAAAAAAATTCCAAATATTAGTTTTACAATCCCATCTGGTGGTTGCTCTATTTGGATAAAATTACCAAAAAATATTTCCTCTCTCAGTATTTATAATAAATTATTAATTAATAATGTGGGAATAGTTCCTGGTAGCACTTACGGTTTTGACAATTTTATAAAATTAAATTTTTCTAGAATCAATGAAAAAGATATAAATACTGGAATTTTTCTTCTCAAAGAAACTATTGATTTTTTTGTGAATTTAGATAAATAAAAAACATCAAAGGTAATAAATACAATTACCTTTGATGTTTTTTATTTCTTTATTAAATTTTTATACAGTGTTATTGCATAATGTGTTTTAAAATCATTTGTTAGATTTTCTATTTTTTCAAGATTTTCCCAAACCACTTCTAAATCTTCACCTTCATCTAATTGCTTCTCATAAACTTTTTCTTTTTCTGTTTTTAATTTCAATATATATACATACAACTCTTCAGAAGTATATCCTGGGGAAAGAATTAATGGAGTTTTAGGTGCATACATAACCTCGAAACTTTCAAACATATATCCAGTTTCTTCTCTAACTTCTCTTGCTAAAGTTTCTATTGGATTTTCATTATTTTCAATTATTCCTGCTGGTATTTCTAAAAGGTTGCCTGAAACTCCTGGTCTATATTGTTTTACTAATAAAACTTTATCCTCTTTAAAATTTAAAATTAAAGCTCCAATAGCATTAGGTTTATCTAAAAATTCTAATTGAATATCTCTTGTTGGATGTTTTTCTATCTTTACTTTTAAAAATCTTAAATCATTTATTTTCATATTACTCTCCTGTAATTCTAGAAAACTCTTTTGGAGTTGGTGATACAAAACTCATCTCTTTATTTGTTACAGGATGTTTTATTTTTAATGTATGTGCATGTAGTCCTAATCTTTTAAAAATATTTGTTTGTGCTCCATACTTTTTGTCTCCAACTACTGGATGACCTATATCACTCATATGTACTCTAATTTGATTTTTTCTTCCAGTTTCTAAAGAAGCTTTTAAATAAGTATATTTCCCTTTAGTTTTTTCAACTTTATAATTTGTAATTGCTAACTTTCCACCATTTTTATCATCTTTTACTGAATAAGTTACAAAAGCTTTATTATCTTTTAAGTATGATTTAATTTGTCCATTTTTCTCTTTAACAATACCTTCAACTATAACAGCGTACTCTCTTTCTAAAACAAGAGTGTTCCAATTATCTTGAAGTTCTGTTTTTATTTTTTCTGATTTAGCAAAAAGCATTACCCCTGATGTATCTTTATCTAATCTATGAACAATAAATATTCTTTCTTTTTTATCCTTTGATTTCATATAATCCATTAAAAGTTTGTAAGCAGTTCTTTCATTGCTTTTTTTATCTGTTGATATAGATAATAATCCTTCTTCTTTTTCTATTACAATTATATCATTATCCTCAAATATAATTTTTATTCCTTTTGGAGTTTTATCATTTCTATTTTTATTCCAATTTATTATTACTTCATCTCCTGGAGTTAAAATTAAATTAAATTGTTTTTCTATTTTCCCATTTACTTCAACTTGATCTTTTGATAAAAGTGTTTTTATATTATTTTTACTTTGCTTTGATAAATTATCTATTAAAAATTTCATCAATTCACTTTTTTCAGTTACCTTAAATTTCATTATAATTACCTCTTTTTTTATTTCTATTATAACATATGTTTAATTTTATTGCG
>NZ_JBOFXD010000034.1:0-11330 GCF_051653945.1 Cetobacterium sp. | reverse complement strand
CTTTCATTGTTTGATAATCTAAATCTTTTCTATCTACAACAAAGAATACCTTATCTATAAAATCTAACTCTGTAGCTAAACGTGCAGCTTTAAAACTTGTTAAAGTTTTTCCTGATCCTGTGGTATGCCAGATATACCCCCCACTTTCAAGAGTCTTCCACTTTTTAGCTAAATATGAACTTTTTATCTTCCATAAGATTCTTTCTGTTGCAGCTATTTGATAAGGTCTCATAATTAGTAGTATGTTATTAGAATCAAAAACAGAGTAGTGTAACAGTATATCTAATAGCGTATTCTTTTGAAAAAACGTTGCAGTAAAATCTTTTAAATCTCTAATCAGAGTGTTATCAGATTTTGCCCAGTTCATAGTAAAGTCAAAACTATTTTTATCTCTCTTAGTAGTGTTAGCAAAGTATCTTGTATCTGTACCATTTGAAATTACACAAATCTGAAGATATTTAAATAAAGAGTTATCAGCATTAAAGCTCTCTTTAGTATATCTATTAACCTGATTAAATGCTTCACGAATAGCAATTCCACGTTTCTTTAGTTCTACTTGAATTAAAGGTAATCCATTTACTAATATGGTCACATCATAACGATTGCTTTGAGTTCCTTTTTGTTCAAACTGTGAAATAACCTGCAACTTATTTCTACTCATATTTTTCTTATCAACAAGGTAAATATTTTTAATTCGACCATCATCAAAGGTAAAATCATAAATATAATCATCATGAATTTTACGAGTTTTATCTATATAGTTGTCACTTGGTTTATCTAAATACTCCTCACAAAATCTTTTCCACTCAGAGTCTAGAAATTTAACTTCATTAAGAGTTTCTAGTTGTATTCGAATGTTTTTTAACATCTCTTTTGTATTAATAAGCTTAGGTAAGTATTCATAACCTTGATTTTGTAAGTCTTTTATAAGTTCTTCTTCTAATTGAGCTTCAGTTTGATAACTTACACCTTGTTGAGCTATTTTGTTGTATTTATCTAAAACTATAAAGTTATTGGTTTCTGTAATTGGTTTATATTCAGCCATAAGATTTTCCCCTTTGTTTTTAAGTTTGTTTAATTTTTTTCCAGCTCTCTTATTTTTTTTATATAATCTAACAATTCATCCATTTCATCTACTGAGATTTCATAAATCATTTGAATACTAGTCCCCCAATATTCATGTATCAATCTATTTCTAACTCCTTTTATTCCTTCCCAATAACTTTTATTATCATAGATTTTAGTTAAAATATCTTTATCTAATTTTTGTATTTGAGTAATAGCTTCTCCTATTTTTTCCAACTGTCTTTCTATATACCCAATGCTTTTTTTATCTAAAGCAAAATCGTTAAATGACTTATTTGTCATCTCCTCTTGAATATACTCAATAAACTCTTCAACATCATAAGTAAACTGTATTATATTTCTTTTGGCTTTAGACATATATCACACTTCCTAATATTTCTTCTTTTACCTTTTCTTTATAGTCTTTTACATCTGGGTTTTTAAATTTATAATCAAATACACTTTTTTCAACTAAGTCTACTTTCTTTCCAAATGTATTCTCTAACTCCTCTTGTAAAGCACAAAAATTTCTATACATACCTTTTTTAAACTCTATTTTAACAATTATATCTATATCACTGCTGTCAGTTTCTTCTTCTCTAGCATAACTTCCAAATAATCCAATTTCTAAAATTGAATATTTTTCTTTATCCAATGCTTTTAAAATAGATAAAATACTTTCTTTATTGATTTTCATTTTATCACCTCATCTTTAAATATTATAACATGAATATACTTTCTATTTAATCCTCTTTTCAAGTTCTTTTAGAGCTTTCATATCCTCAATTATTGATAGTTCTCCAAATAGTATTATTCTTTCTCTTATTGGAAGTTTGCTATTTAATATTACTAATGATAATCTTTCCTTTTCAATATCAAGTTCACTTTTTTCTGAAACTTCAATTTCTGGTTCTACTATTCTCATAGGTTCTTTTTTTACTTTTACTTTTTTAGAATCTATTATATCTTTAATTTTAGAGTTTAAAATCTTAGAAAAATTTTCTATTTCATAATTATATTTATACAATTCATTTAGTCCTTTTATAATATCTGCTTCAGAATACTTTAAAACTAATTTATCCATAGCCTTTTGTGAATAAGCACTATCCACATAAATATTCTTACGAGCTTTTAAAACAGCCTTTAAGAGCTTCTCAGACATACTATTTTCTTTAACCTCGATAACACCTTTATCTAATCTAAGGAATTTTATTTCTTTTGTTTTTCTTCCAACTTTAATTTCAGTATAAGAATAATCATATTGCTTATTCTTTTCATTTATTTCAACTAAAGCTTTATCTAATACATATCTCTTAAAATCATATACAGATTTATATTTAGACTTAGTATGCGTTAGGTCTTTTAATTCCTCTATTTTAAAAATTGGAAGATTAACTTTTTCATATTTCTTAAAGATTTCATAGAAGATAATTGAATATACACATTTATATGATTTTTGCTCAATCAATTGAATAGTAGTATAATACAAATCTTTTTGATCAATAACAGTTTCATATATCTTTTCTGTTAAATGAATAACAAATATTCCACTTTGCTCTTCCCACTGAGATAATAAATTAAAAACTCCCCAAACTTTTCCTCTTGAATCTTTACTTACAATTCTATTTTCTGTTAATGTTATTAATACTTTGATTAATTCTTCTTTATCTTCAGACATACTTAATGCTGTAAATACTTCTGATGCCGATATTTCAATTATATTTGACTTTAAAAATTGTGCTTTATGCAAAATATAGTTATATGTCAAACTTCCTAAGTTAGATATTGGTGTTCCCACAAGTTCAATAAGTTCATTTGGTTTATTTAACGAAATTTTCTTCAAATTCACCTTATCATCTCCTTAAAATAATCTTAAGTATATTATATATTATTAACGGAAATATTGAAATATATTTTTTCCGTTGGAATAAGGAAACTTTCCGTTAAAGTAAGGATTTTTTCCGTTGAGATAAGGATTCTTTCCGCTAAAGTAAGGAAACTTTCCGTTGAGTACCCACTTTACCCATTGATTTTATTAGGGATTCAGAACCCGTAAATCTTATAAATATTGTAAATATTACAAACAAGAAAAAAAGAGGAGAAAATCTCCTCTAAAATCTAAAATTAAACCTCCAACTTTTTAAATGTAAGTAGTTTATCTCTATAGTATTCATATTGTTGTTTTCTTGCTTTGATTTCCGCAGGCAAGCCTTGTGAAATATCGTTGCAAAGAGCATCAAAACGGTCGAGAATATCAACAATGCGTTGTTGCTTGGCTAATGGTATTTTCGGAATAACAATATCTAAAATTTGATCTTTTTTTAAATTTGTTTGATCTACTCCATTATCATACTTCAATAATTGTTGATTACGCATTAAATAATAATACAAAAATTTTGGTTCAATCTCTTTACTATTTGTTACTGTTAAAGAACAAATTCTTTGGTTTAATGTGTAAGTATCATTCTTATCAACAAAGTAACATTTTGCAAGAGCCTTTCCGTTAGGTAGATCACTCATTACCATCAATATATCCTTAACAAAAATTGGGGTTAGCTGTTCATTGGAATATTTTTTTACATCCCCATCTGAAGAAATAAATTTTGAATTTACAACTATGTATTTTCCATTTTCATCTATAACTTTCTCATGACCTTTTCCATTCATAAAATTTACATACGCTCTTAACGGAAAAAATGAAACGTCTTTTCCAAATGTCAATAAATTTCTTTTATAATATTCATACTGCTGTTTTCTCATTGTAAGCTCTGTTGTAAGCTCTGTTGTAAGCTCTGTAAATATATCTAAAATACGCACAATCTCCTCTTGTACTGGTAATGGTGGTAGGGGGATTAATATTCTTTTTAAAACATCTACTGATGCAACGTTTTTTATTGCTCCACCTCTTGCATTATCATTCATTTCTTTAGTAATGGTATTTTCAAAAAAGTATTTTAAATATTTCATATCAATATTTTTATTTGCTGTTAATTTTAATAAAGCTTGATTTATAATACCTTTCGGTGCGTCTAAAGGTATTATTGATATTTTTCCCATTGTACCTGAACAGCTCATTATTAAATCATTTGGAGAAACTTCAAATCTTTTTAATTCATTAAATTTTTCTTGAGAAATAAAATATCTAAATTCAAATTTACCATAAATAGCGTGCTGTTGTTCATAAACAGCAAATCCTGTATTTTGAAAACATTCTTTTTTTAACGATCCTCCAAATGGACCTCTTACAAATTTACAAGCATCTCCTAACGATACCCATTTAACACCATTAGGACATAGTTCATCTATTAATTGCTGTAACTTACTCATCTTAGACCTCCTCTGTAGTATATTCGCTGTAGCCTTCATAGTAGTAACTAACGTCAATACCTTTCATAAATAGAGTACGGTCATCTATTTCAGTCGTAAGAGCCTGCTTTAAAAGATATTTAATCTCAATATCTTTAATAACACTTCTCTCCATAGCTGATAGATATTCATCTTTATCTACTAAATTCCAATCAATTACTTGCTTAATATTTTCTTTTAATATTAAATCAAGCCATATACGAGTTGCTCTTCCATTCCCTTCACGGAAAGGGTGAGCAATATTCATCTCAACATATTTTTCAATAATCTCTTCAAATGTTGTTTGAGGCATAGTATCTATATATTTTAACGAGTGCTCAAGATACATTAGTGGTGCAAAACGAAAGTTATTTTTAGCTATATTAACCTTTCTTATTTTCCCAGCAAAATCATAAATATCTTCAAATAGATATTTGTGAATGTATTGAAGTCCTTCAAACGTTCCTATCTGAACTTTATTAATATCTCCAGAGTCAAAGAGTTGCTTAGCTTTTTGTTTACTAATTTTCTCTTCCACTTTTGAAAGCTCTATCTGGCTAGTAATATTAAGTTTATTTTCTAAAATCATATTTTATTCCACCTCAATCTCTGAAACTATCTTATCTATTTCAATACGAAGCCTGTCTATATTGCTTACCGTTGCTTTTATCTTAGCATTTAGTTCTGTTATATCTATAATTTCTCTTGTATCTTTTTGCTCTACATAAGTGTTTACAGAAAGATTGTAGTTCTCTTCAGCTATTTTAGAATTATCCACAGATTTTGAAACATGGTCAATATCCTCTTTAGTATCAAATATTCTTAGAATCTCTTCAATATGCTCCTCTGTTAAGATGTTATTATTTGTTTCTTTCTTGAAGAAATCCTCTCCACTAGCATCTATAAATTGAGTTTTAGAATCGGGTTTATGCTTAGAAAGAATTAGTATATTAACAGCTATTGAAGTACCAAAAAAAAGATTAGGTGCTAACGAAATAACTGTTTCAACAAAGTTATTTTCAATTAGATACTTTCTAATTTTCTGCTCTGCTCCACCACGATAGAATATTCCAGGGAAACAAACTATAGCAGCACGACCTTTACTAGAAAGATAATTTAAACAGTGAAGAACAAAAGCAAAGTCTGCTTTAGATTTAGGTGCTAATACTCCAGCAGGGGCAAAACGCTCATCATTGATAAGAGTTGGGTCATCACTACCAATCCAATTAACTGAATATGGTGGATTTGATACAATAGCATCAAATGGTTTTTCATCTCTAAACTCTGGATGTAAAAGAGTATTTCCTAATGCTATATCAAACTTATCATAGTTTACATTGTGTAAAAACATATTCATACGAGCAAGGTTATATGTTGTGTGATTAATCTCTTGTCCATAGAAACCATCTTCAATAATATGGTCATCAAATTGCTTCTTAGCTTGTAGCAACAGTGAACCTGATCCAGCAGCTGGGTCATAAATTTTATTGATACTGCTTTGATTATGTGTTGCTAATTTTGCAATAAGCTTAGATACACTTTGAGGTGTAAAGAACTCTCCACCAGATTTACCTGCATTAGCTGCATAGTTAGAGATTAAAAACTCATATGCGTCACCAAATAGATCTATATGATTGTCTTGGAACTCTCCAAAGTTAAGACCTTCAACACCTTTAATAACAGCAGCTAAACGACTATTTTTATCTTTAACTGTATTTCCTAATCTATTACTTGTAGTATCAAAATCAGCAAATAATCCTTTTATATCTGATTCAGAAGGATAACCGTTTGCAGAACTTTCAATTCCTGAAAATATCGCTGCTAAATCTGTATTTAAGCTTTCATTAGTGTTTGCATTTTTAGCAATGTTAATGAACAGTTGGCTTGGATAAATAAAATATCCCTTTGTTTTTATTGCATCCTCTTTAATATCCTCTGTTATAACATCATCATTTAAATCTGCATATTTAAAGCTATCATCTCCAGCCTCAATGTAGTTAGAGAAGTTCTCACTAATAAATCTATAAAATAACGTTCCTAAAACATACTGCTTAAAATCCCATCCATCTATTGAACCACGAACATCATTGGCTATTTTCCAAATCTGTGATTGCAGTTCAGCTCTTTGTACTATACTCGACATTTTTCTTCCTCCATTTATATATAATAACTTTATAATCTAATAATAATATAAAGTTACTCAATTTAATTATAATTCAAGCTTTATTATATCATAAAGCCTTTACAAATAACACCTTCAAGAGAGATTAATCCACTTTCAAAATAACAATTTAGAAATGGCTTAATCTTTATTTCTTCAATACTGACTTTAAAGTTTTTATATAAATGCTAGGTGATTTCTTCTTCTGCTCATTTAGGATTTCATATCCAATACCTTGATTTTGAAGTATCTCTCTAGCTTTCATCTCATCTTCCAAAGTTAAGTCTAACTTTTTCTTTTTAGGTGTTTCTTCATAAATAGCAAAATAAATCTCTATCTTTTCTATTTTTCTACGTCCTTTTCCTTTTACTTCTTCAGGAAATCTATATATCTTTTTCTTTTCTAATTCAGCTTTAGCTTTTAAAATAATTTGTTGATTCATTTGACCTAATGTATAAGCTATTGGAACTTCTAGTACATCTCTAAATTGCTGTATTTCCATCACAAAATAACCTGTACTTTCAAACTGTTTCAACAACATATACAATCTTTTAGCATACTTTCCATTTATGCCTTTTAACTCTGCATCTTCTAATAGCAGTATCTCCTGTTTTTTATGTTTTAATTCATTATCCCAATAGTCTAACTCTTTAACTGTTAGAGGTTCTTTCTTATTGGCTTTATCTATTATGTGAATATCATGTTTATAGAAAAGAAAAGGAATAAACAGTGAGGGTATCTCTATCTTCAAAGTTTCATCATCAATTTCTTGAGTTACAAATATACTTCCAGATATTCCATAACCTTTTTCTTTATCAATTTCATATCTTTTCGAAACTGTTAAACCACGAATGAACTCACTAAACTCCTCTTTAGTATAGGGTCTAGTTGTAGAAGCTTCCCATATTTCACGCTTCTTTATTGTGATAACTCTATCTTTTATCTCTAACCCTTTATTCCACTTATTAAACTCTTTTAATAGCCACCCGAAAGCATTTACAAAAATCTCTTTTTCAAAGTATATTGGTAGTCTATTTAACTGTTTATTGAATCCAATTTTCCCCATTTTTCACCTCAAATAATATCTAATAACTAATTATATCATAATATGTTATTTTTATAAAAACATATTATACTTTTTACTACAATTTACATATTATATTCACTACAATTAGCATATTATAACTACTACAATTTACATATTATGTTACTACAATTTACATATTATAATTTTACGCTATCCCCTTTCGACCATTGAATTTACTAGGCTAAAATGGTATTAGTTTTTTTCTAATAGTCTTTAATAGTCTTTAAGGGTCTTTAAATAGTAAGAAGACAAAATAAAAAGGATGCTAAAAGCACCCTTACATATCTAAGTTTTCTATATCAATTGAATCTAAAATTTCTTTCAATGCTATTAATTCATCTTTAGACAAAGTTATCCCTTTTCCCATTTTCTCATGATCTTCATCCCAATCACGAATATCTATTTTTGGTTTTCTAGAATTCCAAGAAATTATATTAACTTCTTTTTTCCATCCTTTAGCACCTTCTCCAATTGTTCCTAAATTTTCAATAATCTCAAATTTTATTTCTGCCACCTTTAATCCCCCTTATGAAGATTTATTTATTTAAAATTTTATTTATTTTTTCTAAATATTTTTGTAATTCTAGTTTTTCTTTTTCTTTTAAAGTTTCTATTTTCTTGTCAAAATCAGAAAATAAATTTATATAATCCTTAAAAGAAAAATCTATTAAATTCCAATTTTCTTCCTTAACTTCAATATTTTTAGCATTTATATTATTTATCAACTCTCTTTTAGATATTCCATTATTTAAAAGCTCTATAAACTCTTTATTTTCGTATATTTTATCTATTATGTTTTGTGATAATGTAAGTACAATATTTTTGCTCTCTTCTTTTGCTTCATTAAAAACAAAATATCGTTTTCTATATCTAAGAGCTGTTTGCTTATTAAAGTTATTTAACTTTAGCCACTTTTCATAAACACCTTCAGAACTTCCTTGTTTTGATAGCCTTTCAAAAACATCTGTCAAAACTTCACCTATTAAAATTACACTTTTAGCTTGTATATTAAATAACTTTAAAGTGTTTTCTTTTAAAAATTTAACTAGGTCTTTATCTTCTGAAATAGAGTTAATTACTTCTAAATCCAATACATCTTTTAATTCATCTTCTGTTATTGCTTTGTCAACTACTATAGTTTCTTCTTTTTTTCCTTTTTCTTGTAACTGCTCTTTTAATCTATTCGTTATATTTGTTTTTTTCAACTTTCCCCTCCAAGTTTTTACTAAGTACCAAGTTGGTACTTAGTTATCTTTTTTCTAAGATTTTTATAATTTCTAATAAAACATTCTGAACTGCTTGAGCTTCTTTGTTATTATATTCCCAAATTGTTTTCTTTTTATCTAAAATCTGCTCTATAAAAGATAAATTTTGAATTGGTTCTGGAAAATTTATATTTAAATCTTTTAAATCATTTTTTAATATTTGATAATATTTTGTTTGAACTAAAGTTGGTTTATATTTATTTATAACTATTGATAAGACTTTTTTTATATCAATTTCATTTAATAAATTAACCATTCCTTCTATTGTTACCTCATCTGCAAATCCAATAATCACAATATCATCACTCTCATTTAAAAAAACCTTATCCAACTTTAATACTGGCGTGCTATCTATTAATATATAATCGTACTCTTTTTTACATTTCTCTAAATATATTGGTAGGTCTTTTAAAAACTGACTTGAAAATTTATTATCTTCTAATGGTAAAAAAAATAAATTATCTCTTAATCTAAAATACTCTCCTGTTCCATTTTTTACTTCTTCTTTTAAGCCATTTTTAAATTGTTTAGATCCATCATATAAAAAATTAAATAAATTATTTTGAGAATCTGAGGTTAATATTAAAACTTTTTTTTCTAAATAAGCCAAACCAGATGCCAATTGTGCTGTAAAGAAAGTTTTTCCTACTCCACCTTTATTATTTTTTATACTTATAATTTTTCCCATTATTCCCTCCCTATCTCAATTTCTCTGCTATAGTTTTATCTATATCTTCTATGGTTAAATTGTTTAAAATAAATTTTCTATTTAGTTTTAAAAGAATTTCTTTTTTTAATTCTATTATTTTTTCGTCTGATAAATCAAGTACAACTTTATAAATATCTATACTCTTGCTTATATATTCATTAAAAAGAATTATATTAGTTAAAATACTTTGCTCCTCTTCTAATTTTTGATCTATTTTTTCAACTATACTCTCATCTATTATCAACTGATTTTTTAAAATATACTCACCTATTAATTTTCTTTTAGCTGCTCCAAAAGCTAGTTTCTGAATTTTAGTTTCTTCACCACATTCTAATATATATGCTTTATAAACTTTTTCATCTAAATTATTTTTCTCATCTTCGGAAAGAGAATTATAATAATTTAATTCTCTTTCATAATTTTGTACAACTTTATCTTCATCTACCATTTCTATTATTTCTATATTGTCTTTTTCTAAAACTTTGGATTGTAATATTATATCTTCTGCCCAGTTGTTCTCTAGAACTTTTAAAAAATAAGCTCTTGGACTTTTAAGATTTTTCTGTTTTGATAAATAGAGTGCTGCCTTCATAACTTTTTCAAATCCATATCTTTCTATATTATCTGAAATTGTCTTTGGCATTGATTTTAATTTTTTTGCTATTGTTGGGAAAATATTAAAAATCTTTTCTATCATTTCCTTAGTAACTTCAAAAGGGTACTCTTCTTCATTTGATACAACTAATAAGTCATGCTCCGTATCTGAGATTGCAAGTGATGTAGAAATTCTTTTAAAATCATTTAAATCATCAAAAAATCTCTCTTGTTTTTCATTTATAGTTTCTTCATTAAAATAGATTTCTATTTCTGATTTTTCCCATGTACTTTCTTTTATAAAACTAAAAGATTCAATTAAATTTTTATCTTTCAATTCTTGTAAATTACTTTCAAGTATTTTTATAGTTCTACTCATATGACTCTTTGAATATTTTAAAGGAATTCTTTTAATTAAAAATAATGTATCTATTTTTAAATATAATTCATTGAATCTTAATTTTTCAATAAGCATATAGATTGTACGAGCTGTGCTTGTATCTATACTCAATAAAATGTCAGAATTATAAACTAAATATCCTTTGGTGACGATATTATTATAAAAGTGGTCTGAAACACAAATTTCATAAACTTCTTTAACTCTATTATCATTTATTTCTTTTTTGATTTTAATATTATTTTTATCTTCTAATCTTAGAATTCTTAAGGACATTATAGCTGTTTGAACTTCTTCAGATAAAACTGTTTTTTTCTCACTTGAATACATAGTATTTTTAAAATTGTACGTTGTTGAAGATAATCTTAATAAAGCATCTTTAACAATTGCTATATATCTTCCTGTATTTAAACTTAACTCCTCTTTCAATTCTTTAGATGTTACTATAAACTTTCTAGGCATACCTCTCTGTTTCATAATTTTCATCAAAGCTATAAAGACTTTTTCTTCAGCTTCCCCTGGAATATAATTCCCAGCTGATGGAATTACTGTTATAAAAGTATCTTTATTTTATAGCAATAGGTAAGGCTTTGAATTTATCTCTACCTTTTCCCCTGCTCCACACCGTGCATGCGACTTTCACCGCACACGGCGTTCCATCATAATTTTAAATTTTATTTATGTTTAGAAAGTGTTTTTAATATTCT
>NZ_JBOFXD010000033.1:0-14822 GCF_051653945.1 Cetobacterium sp. | reverse complement strand
CTTTCTTAGCTCCTATGGCCATTCTTATACCTATTTCTTTGGTTCTTTCGGTTACAGAAACCAACATAATATTCATAACACCAATTCCACCTACTATCAGTGAAATCAAAGCTGTAGATCCGACTAAAAGTCTCATTGTATTAGTTGTTGTCGTCACTGTTTTTTTTAAAGTATCTGAATTTATTATATAAAAATCCTTTTCGAGATGACGAATAGTCAATAATTTTTCGATCTCTATTTCTGCAGCCTCAGAATCTACTTCATCTCTAACTTTTACTGTTAAAGAGTTTATTTTTTTATCTCCAGTTATTTTATTCATAATAGTTGTATATGGTGTAAAAATATTTAGTTCACTATTATTTATTCCTACAATATCCTTTGTAGATACTACTCCTATAATTTTTAGAGGTTTTCTATTAAAAACAATGATTTTTCCCAATCCCTTTTGATTTCCAAAAATATTTTTTTCTGTTTCATCATCAATTATAGCTACAGAACTGCTTATATTCACTTCAGATTTTGTAAAAAAATAGCCCTTTTTAATATTGATTCCCTTAACTTTAAAGTATTCCTCTCCTACACCCTTTAAATTTGCTGAAAATGTTTTACTTCCGTAGGTTAAATTTCCAGAGGTACCATTATTAGGTGTAACACTTTCAACATATACCCCTTTTTTCAGTATTTCTCCATCTGCTATTGTAAGATTTTTAACTTTCCAAGCATCTTTATCCCCTGCGCTTTTTCCATTAAATATCTCTATAGTATTAGTTCCCATTGAGTTAATATTAGACAAAATTTTCTTTTGGGATCCTGTTCCTAAAGCCACAATACTTACGACAGCTGTAATCCCAATTATTATACCCAACATTGTAAGAAGTGATCTCATCTTATGAGCAACTATAGAGGAAATAGCCATTTTAAATGCTTCTACTAACTGATCTTTATATTGTAAACCCTCTTTTGATCTAGTTTTCGATTTTATAGAGAGATTTTTATTTTCATTAGATTTTAGAATTTCTTTATATATTTTACCATCTTTTATTTCAATAATTCTTTCTGCAAAATTTGCTACATATTTGTCATGAGTTACTAATATTATTGTATATCCCTCTTTATGAAGTTTTTTTAAAATACTCATAACCATTTCACCACTTTTAGAATCTAGTGCTCCTGTTGGTTCGTCCGCTAAGATGACTTCTCCACCATTCATTAAAGCTCTAGCTATAGATACTCTTTGTTGTTGCCCTCCTGAAAGTTGATTTGGTCGATTATTTAATTTTTCTTCAAGTTCCAATTTCTTAAGGAGGTTTTTGGCTCTGTCTAATCTTTCATTTTTTTTTATTCCTAAATATACAGATGGAAGAGCTACATTTTCTTGAGCTGTTAATGTTGGCAGGAGATTATACCTTTGAAATATAAATCCAAACATGTCTCTTCTAAGATTAGAGAGTTCGTCTGAAGTTAAATTTGATATTTCTTTTCTATCTATGAAATACTCTCCTGAACAGATATTATCTAAACACCCAATAATGTTCATAAGTGTAGATTTTCCAGAACCAGATTGCCCAATGATGCTAATAAATTCACCTTTAGATATTTTTAATGATATATTTTTTAGAACATGAACTCTATTTTCTCCTTCTCCAAAATATTTATTTATATTTTTAAACTCTATAATCTCACTCATCTTTCGCTCCTTGACTTACTTTTGCATTATTCCTGAAATAACTGGAAGTTTCGTTGTTAAATTTTCAGCGGTTTCTTTATTTATACTTCCCTTTTTTAGTTCAGTTAATATTAAGACTTCACCCTCTTCTATTCCTGACTTTATTTCAGTATAGAAATCATTATTTATTCCTATGTTAACTCTTTTTTTCTTGTATCCATTTTTATCGTTTACTATTTTTACAAAATATTCATCTCCATTTTTTTCGAGTGCTATCGTAGGAATTATTATTATGTCATCAGCTCTAGCAATTTTTATTGTATTTGTGGTAGTCATTCCTATTTTTAAATTTCTATCTCTATTATCTATAAGTGTATTTGCATAGTAGTAAACTGCTGTTGTATTTCCAACTGACTCCTTATACTCATTATCTATTAAAGTAGATGGAACTGGATCTACTGAGTCTATATTAGCCATGTATATCTTATTGGAATCTGCAAGGGTTGTAAATTCCATCTCCATACCTTTAAATATAGTTGAAATCTCTCCTTCTGGAATCTCTGATTTGATGAGCATAGTATCTAATTCAGCCACTTGAACTAAAGTAGGAGTTATTTGAGTGCTGTTTACAGTCTCTCCTATTGAAACTGGTACAGATATTATTATTCCATCTATTGGTGAAAGTATTGTTGTATACGAAAGATCTGTTTTAAATAAATCTACTTGATCTTTTGCTTGTTTTATCAACTCTTCTATTTCTCTTACATCAGAAATATTTGAAGAGAGATTTTTTTTAGAATTTTCCATCTCTTCGATTGATATAAATCCTCTTTTATATAGGTTTTCTATTCTTTTAAAATTTGAGTTTGAAATTTCCAATTGTATCTTTCTATTTTTTAATTGGGATTGGTAAGAAAGTAATTTAGATTTAGCTCCCTCTAAATTATTTATTTGTTTAACTGAATCTATTTTAACAAGTAAATCCCCTTTTTTTACTTCATCTCCCACTTTAGCATTTAGCTCAATTATTCTACCTGAAACTTGGGATCCAATCTGAACTCTATTACTACTTCTAACTATGCCTGAAACTATTATGTTTTTTTCTATTGAACCTCTTTTTACAACATCTGTAATATATTCATGATTTATTTTTTTTTCATAAAATTATTAAAAAAAATACCAAATATAAGTATAGATATTGATATGAATAGAACAATCCATTTTTGTTTAATTTTTTTTGTCACCCTCATTTTTTCTTCCCCCTTTAATCTCTATGAGTCAAAAGATATCATTAATTTTTTTAAAAATCAGTAACATATGGTACATACTTCATCTTAAAATTAAGGTAAAATGTTTTCGATAGTTTTTATTTATAAAAAATTGAGGTGGGATAAAATGAATGCAATAAGAAATATGGAGTTTAATAAAGTTATAAATTTAAAAGATTTAGTGCCTTATGGCGAAAAAACAATAAATAGTATGATGATTGCTTTAAAAAATTCTTTGAATTCAGCTGTGTTTGCTTTTGATAAAGATGAGATGTTAAGTGAGCATAGTGCTCCAGCAGACGCTTTGGTTTATGTTTTGGATGGAGAGTTGGAAATTTCTATAAATAAAATAACTCATAAAGTAAATAAAGGTGAGATGATATTAATGCCTGCAAATATACCTCATGCTTTAAAAGCTTTAGAAAAAGCTAAAATGTTATTGATAATTGTAAAAAAACATAAAGATGTTGGTGGATTTATAAATTTAGAGTATTCAAAAGAACTTTTAATGAAAGATATATTAGTTGGATTTAAAGGTGGAGTTGTTAGTAAAAGAGTTTTAAATTTAGAAAATTTGACGTCATTGATATTTGCTATATCGGAAAATGAAGAGATTGAACACAATAAAACTGAAGGAGAACTGCTTATTTTAAATTTAGATGGAGAGTTAAGTGTTACTATTAATAATCAGAAGGAAGTTTTAAAAGAGGACCAGATTATAGTAGTTCCTCCAAATGTTTTGTATGAAATAAAGGCTAAGACAGATAGTAAATTTTTATTGACCGAAATTAATTAATTACATTTTTGGCGTAGATAATAAGATGTAAATTTAAAAAGTTTTTTAAGAAAATGATTGAAAGTTTTAAAGTTATTCAAAGGTGATTTAGTAGTGAAGTAGAGGGATTTGTGATGGTTGCCCTCTACTTTTTTATTTGTAAATTATTTACTATTCATAAATCATTTTTTTAGTCATGCCACCATCAATGACTAAATTTGTAGCATTAATAAAATCATTTTCAGGATTAACTAAAAATAAACAAGCATTAAGGATATCTCGAGGAATGCCCACTCTACCTGAAGGGTGTTGAGAGTGATCAGTTTCTGTTAAATCTTCATAATTATCTACTTGTATCCATCCAGGACTTATTGCATTAACAGTAATAGGTGTTTTAGAAAGAGATATGGCAAGGGTGTTAGTTAGAGAAATTAGACCACCCTTTGAGGCACCGTAAGCTTCCCAGTTAGCTTCATTTTGATTCCACCGAGTAGATGCTATATTTATTATTCTACCATAGTCTTGTCCTTTGTTTACTTTTATAAACTCTTTACAGCAAATAAAGCTTCCACGAAGATTGACATTAATAACATCATCAAACACATCAATGGAAATATCTTCAATATTCTTATTGAAGTTTGAAATAGCCCCATTGTTTATAAGGATGTGAGCCACTCCATACTTTTCCACAATTTGAGAAAAAGCATATTTTACTTCATCTTTCAATCTCAAGTCAACTTTTATAAAATCAATATCCTTTGAAAGTTCTTTTTGTTTTTCAATATCTAAAACAACTACTTTATATCCTTTTTTATTAAAGCCTTCAGAAAGATGGTAACCAATACCACCAGCTCCTCCAGTAATAATACAAATATTTTTTAATTTATTATTTTCCATAATTCACCTAACTTTTCTAATTTTTTATATGAGTTCAAAATCCTTGTCAATATATTGAAAATCACACTCTAAAACTCCATTTTTTTCTAACTCAATAAGTTCATGTTTCAAATAATGAATTAACTCAGAAATAATATGATTTTCATGCCTATTTTCAATAGAGTGTAAATAAAAAACTTTCCTTTTAGGAATATCAAAATTTGTTTTATGAATTCTTATATTAGATTTTTTTAAAAGCATTTGAGCGACGGTGTTTGGTACAATACACCAGCAATCTTTATTAGTTAGCATAAAAGCTATTTGATGTACTATCTGAATTTGAATATAAGGTTTAAAACTTTTTCCAAAACAAACTTGGCACCATTGCTCAAATTCTAAAAACCAAGGACAATAGATAAATTTAGAGGGATTTAATTCAGATATATCAACTTTATCAGAAAAACTAGAGTTATCTCCAGAGATTATTACCATTTTTTCTGAAAAGAGTGGATTACAAGAAACATTTAAAGAGTATCGTTGGTCAACTACAATAGCAAAATCAACAGTTCTATTTTCAATGGCATCATAAGAAGCATAACTAGATAAATCCTCTGTTTTTAAAAAAACTTTATCGTTTTTTTCTAAAAATTTTAGAAAAACTTGTGGAAGAAGAGAAGTGCTAATACTATTTAATGCAGAAACTACAAAAGAAATATCAGACACTGTAGATTTAATATTGGACATTTCAAACCAAAGTTTGTTCCAACGGTCGATTAAATTTAAAAAATCTTTTCCAGCTTTAGTAAGTTCAACATGTCGAACCCCTTTTCTTCGATAAAAAAGTTTACAATCTAGTTCCTCTTCAAGATTTTTAATTTTTGAACTTAAAGCAGATTGAGTAATAAAAAGTTTCTCTGCAGCTTTAGAAAAACTTCCTTGTTTAACAACTTCTGAAAAAGCTATAACATCACTATTATTCATATTAACTCCATATTATTATATTTATTGTTCTAAAATACAATTTTTTTCTATATTATATATCAATATATTCAATTTTACAACTATATTATTTCGTGTTAATATCTGATCATAAACTACAAAAGGAGTTGAAAAGTAGAAGATGAAATACAATTTTGATGAAGTTATTTCTAGAGCAAACACTAGATGTGCAAAATATGATGAACGAATAAAAAAGTTTGGAACAGATGATTTAATACCACTTTGGATAGCAGATATGGATTTTAAAACAGCTCAACCAATTATAGATGCTTTAAAAAATAAAGCTGAAGAGGGGATATTTGGTTATGTTTCAAGACCAGATAGTTATTTTAAAGCTGGATGCGATTGGCAAAAGCGAAGAAATGGATGGGAGATTGATAAATCATTATGCTCATTCTCTGTAGGAGTAGTTCCTGCTATGACAGTGATGGCTGAAATTTGGTGTAAAAGTGGAAGCAGTATTTTAATTCAACCCCCAGTTTATGGAGAATTTTACGAAATAGTTCAAAATTCAGGCAATCGTGTATTGACAAATCATCTTGTAGAAAAGGATGGAAAGTGGTCTATTGATTGGGAGGACTTTGAAGCTAAAATAAAAAAAGTATCTATGTTTTTATTTTGTAATCCACATAACCCATTAGGTATAGTATGGGAGAAAGAGGAGATTGAAAAAATTGTAAATCTTTGTGCAGAGAATAATGTTTTGCTAATAAGTGATGAGATACATTCAGATTTAATTTTTCATAACAAAAAATTTATTCCAACAGCGACAGTTAGTGATTTAGCTAAAGAAACAGTAGTAACTTGTTTTTCAGCAACAAAGACATTTAATTTAGCTGGATTACAAGCTTGTACTGTTGTTTTTCCAAATAATAAATTAAAAACTGAGTTTGACAAATGGTGGTTTTCAAAGGATATTCATCGTAATAACTCTTTTTCTTCTGTTGCTATGGAGGTAGCTTATAACGAAGGAGAGGAGTGGTTAAATCAGCTATTGCCATATATTAGTGATAACTTTGATTTCGTAGTTGAGTATTGCAAAAAAAATATTCCAAAAATTAAAACTTATGCACCAGATGCAACATATTTAATGTGGTTAGATTGTAGAGGTTTAAATCTTAATAATATAGAGCTAGAAAAGTTTATGATTGAAAAAGCAAAACTTGGTCTAAATAGTGGGACAGCATTTGATAAAGAGTTAAATGGATTCATGAGATTAAATGTTGCTTGTCCAAAAAGTGTTTTAAAGCAAGCATTAGAACAATTAAAAGAAGCTATTGATAAATTATAAACAGAGGGAGGTAATTAAAAAATGGAAAGATCAAAATTTTGGGCAAATTATGGGAGTTCAATTTTACTTTTATTGGGGATTGTTGTAGGTAGTATTATTGGTGTTGTTTTAGGAGAAAAGGCTATGATTCTTTCTCCAATTGGGGATATTTTTCTGAATTTGATGTTTACAATTGTTGTTCCAATGGTTTTTATATCAATTTCAACAGCAGTTGGAAATATGTTGAATATGAAAAGACTTGGGAAAATTTTAGGAAGTTTAATGGCAATATTTATTGGAACAGGTGTGGTAGCAGCTATTTTAATATTCGTTGTTGTTAATATTTTCCCACCTGCAGTTGGTGCAAAAATTGCACTTAGTACAGGGAATATGGGAGCTCCAAGTAGTGCAGCTAACCTTATTGTAAATTCTTTGACAGTTAATGATTTTAATGGGTTATTCAGTCGTAAAAATATGTTACCGATTATTATTGCTTCTATCGGTTTTGGATTTAGTGTTTCTATTTGTGGTGGAGAAGAAAGTCCTGTAGGAAAGTTATTAAATAATATGAATAGTATTATCATGAAACTTGTTGAATTAATTATGAAGTTAGCTCCGATTGGATTAGGTGCATACTTTGCAAGTTTAATTGGTGAATTTGGACCTAAATTACTTGGTGATTATGGAAGAGCGATGTTAATATATTATCCAACTTGTATTTTATATGCTGTATTAGCATTTCCACTTTATGCTTATATTTCTGGTGGAAAAGAGGGAGTAAGTAGAATGCTAAAATATATATTAGCACCAGCTCTTACAGCTTTTGCTACACAAAGTTCAGTTGCTACATTACCAACAAATATGGCAGCATGTAAAAATATAGGTGTTCCAAAGGATATATACGAAATAGTATTGCCTATGGGAGCAACAATGCACATGGACGGATCAGTAATTTCATCTATTTTAAAAATAAGTTTCTTATTTGGTATCTTTGATCTTGAATTTGCAGGAATAGATACATATCTTATGGCATTAGTTGTATCGATACTTAGTGCATTTGTATTATCAGGAGCTCCAGGAGGGGGACTAGTTGGTGAAATGCTAATAGTGAGTTTATTTGGATTTCCACCTGAAGCGTTTCCAATTGTAGCGACACTAGGATTTTTAGTTGACCCAATGGCTACTTGTTTAAATGCAGCTGGGGATACAATTGCTTCTATGATGGTTTCTAGGGTTGTAGAAGGAGAAAAGTGGATTGAAGAAAATAAAGATGAAGTTTTAACAGTTTAAAACATAAAAATAAAGTATAAAAGGAGAGTTTTTATGAAAATAATAGTTATAGGTAGTCATTTATGTCCAGATACAATTTACGCTTTGTGTAAACTTAAAGAGAATATGATAGATTTTGATTTTAAAGATATATCTTCGAGTTTTCCAGCATTAAAAGAATATTTAAATCTTAGAGAAACTAGTTTTATATATGAAGATGTAAAAACTAAAGGTGGGCTTGGAATTCCTTGTTTTTTAAAGGGTGAAAAAGTTACTTTAAATTTAAATGATATCTTATAGGAGTTAGAGAGCTAATGAATAAAATTGAATTACTTGAACTTTTACATCAAGAGGTTGTACCAGCTTTAGGTTGTACTGAACCTGTAGCAGTGGCTTTATCTGCTGCTACAGCTACTGAAATAATAGATGGAGCTATTGAAAAAATTGAAGTTACAGTCAATCCAAGTATATATAAAAATGGAATGGCTGTAGGAATACCTGGTTTTGAATACGTTGGGTTAAGCTATGCAGCAGCTTTAGGAGCCTTACTTTCAAACCCGAAAGATAAGCTTCAACTTTTTAACAAAATAACAGATAAAATTAGTAAAAAAGCAATAGAATTAGTTGAAAAAAAATTAGTTACAATTAATATCGATAGGTCAAAAGAAACACTTTATATTGAAGCTTTTATTAAAACTACTAAAGGAACTGGGAGATGTATAATTAAAAATTCTCATGACAATATTTTTTTAATAGAAAAAAATGGTGTTTTATTAAGTGAACAAAAAGAATTAACTATTTTAGAGAACCAGTTACACAAGAAATTGTCAGATTTAAAAATAGAAAAAATAGTTAATCTTATTGATAGTTGTACAGAAGATGAGCTTTTATTTATGTATGATGGAGTAATAATGAATAGTGCTTTAGTAGAGTTTGGTTTATCAGAACACAATAAAGATGGAATTGGAATAGCCCATAGTTTAGAAAAGCTTACAAAAAATAGTGTTTTAGGAGATACTCTTTTTGGTAGAATAATGGTTAAAGTTGCTAGTGCATCAGAAAGTAGAATGTCAGGATGTCCTTATTCTGCTATGAGTAGTGCTGGAAGTGGAAATCATGGTTTAACAACAATAATACCAGTTGTTGAGTTTGCGAAATATGTGGATTCTGAAAAACTTAAATTGCTAAAAGCTCTAGCTATAGCTCATACTTTAAATGTTTATATTAAACAATTTTCAGGAAAGCTTTCTGCTACGTGTGGATGCGGCGTTGCGGCAGCAACAAGTGCTTCAAGTGCTATGGTTTACCTTATGGGTGGAAGTACAGAGCAAATGGGAAAAACAATTATTAATATGATTGCAAATCTTACGGGAATGATATGTGATGGTGGGAAAATAGGTTGTGCTTTAAAACTTGCAACAGCGAGTAATGCAGCTGTAATGAGTGCCTATCTAGCTTATTCAGATGTAGTCATTCCTTCAAGTAATGGAATTTGTGCCTCTACTCCAGAAGATACCATAAAAAATCTAGGTCGAGTTTCAAAGTTAGGGATGCAAATTACAGATAAAGTAATACTAGACATTATGCTTGAGAAAGCAACAAGTGATTTTCTATAAAAATTATACAAAAAAATTTATCTTTTAAATTAAGAAGGCAGAATATATTTTCTGCCTTTTTTTATGACTATATTTAAAATTAACAATTTTTTTACAAAAAATTTATACTTACTTAACAAAGGTGTGTTAAACTAAATGCATATTAAAAAATTAAAATCTTCAAGAATGCTTTGTGTACTATTTGAAGATAAAAAAAACTAAAAATAAATTTTCAAATAAAAATTGACACAATAAAATAAAAATGATATAAATTTGGATATAACAATGTTAGCGTTAACATTTTTGAAAGGATTTGATTTTGTGTTAAATGAGAAGATTACAATAAAAGAGATTGCTAAATATGCTGGAGTTTCAACTCAAACTGTATCAAGAGTTGTAAATGATAGTCCAAATGTAAAGAAAGAGACAAAAGATAAGATTTTAAAATATATAGAGGAGCTTGGGTATAAACCAAATTTTTATGCTAAAGCTCTTGTAAATAAAAAAAATAAAAATATTTTAATTTTATTAAAAAGAAAGGTAGGACATAAAGCAACAATATGGACTAATACTTTAATAAGTGAGATTGTTTTACAAAATACAGATAAAAATATATCTATATTTGTAGAACAATATTACACAGATGAAGATTTAAAGAAATCTATTGTGAATACATCGGGAACTTTTATAGATGGAGTTATCATTTTTTATGAAGAAGAAAATGATAAAAGAATAGATATTTTAGAAAAGTTAAATATTCCGTATGTCATTTTTGGAAAAAGTTATGATTCAAATAGAATATATGTAAGCAATGAAGATTATAATTCTGGAGTAAAAGTATCTCAATATCTTTTTTCAAAAAATATTGAAAGAATAGATATACTTTCAGCAGACCCAACACCTATGAATGAGGAAAGAATAAGAGGGTTTGTAGAAACTTATAAAAAATATAATAGAGATTTAGATAAGCTTAAAATAGTTAGAAAATTAAATACAAGTGAAGATATAAGGAAAATAATTAGCAATTCTATAGATGATTTGCCACAATGTTTTTTTATAAATGGAGATGAAAAGGCAATAATAGCTATAAAAGTTTTATCAGAATATGGGATTAAAGTTCCAGAAGATGTTTCAGTTGTTGGGTTTGATAATTTGCCAATATCAGGGTATACAATACCAGGATTAACAACAATATCAATGAATTATAAAGAGTTATCAAAGAAAATATTAGAAAAAATAATAAGTTTATTAGATGGGAAAATAGTAAAGTCAGAAGAGATTGAAAGTAAACTAATAATTAGAGAAAGTGTGAAGGGGTAGATTTATGAATAATATATTTTTTAAGGAACTAGAGGAGAAAAAAATACTAATAGCCGCACATAGAGGCACATATGGAGGAAATGTAATAGAGAATACATATCTTTCATCAATTGTAGCTTTGGCCTCTGGAGCGGATATAATTGAGATTGATGCTGTTAAATCAACAGATGGAGTTTTGTATGCATTTCACGATGGTGAAGAGGAGAGAAGATTTGGAATATCAACAAATCTGAGAAATCTATCATCCAAAGAGATTGAAAGTATGGAGTATTTAAATATAATTGGAGAAAAATCAGGTGAGT
The DNA here is from genome assembly GCF_051653945.1 of Cetobacterium sp. Taxonomy (GTDB): domain Bacteria; phylum Fusobacteriota; class Fusobacteriia; order Fusobacteriales; family Fusobacteriaceae; genus Cetobacterium_A. Next base: position 3,482 of record NZ_JBOFXD010000033.1, on the reverse strand, counting down.
ATATTTGGAAATTATATGATCTATTTAAAGCTTTAAAGGGTAAAGGACTAATTAATCTAGATAGAGCTTGGGATTATTTAGATGAAGTTTTTGAAATTATAAAAGAACTTCAAATGGAGAATCAAATAATTATTAAAACTCATCCAACAGAAGAGGCTTTTAATTATTTTAAAAATAATGAAACAAAACTTATGTATATGCCAATTGCTAGAAAAAAAGATGACATTCTTAAATTTATTCATTCAGAAATAAATATGGTTGCAGCGGAAGTTTTGTTTACAAAAAAAGATGATGAAATTATAGAGGAAGAATTTTTAAAAAGTTTAGCAGAAAAAAATATAAAAATCTGGGTAAATGCTATAACTTTAGGTGGATATGAAAAACATAACCTAAGTGCTTTTCAAGATGACAATGATTCATTGTTAAATGATGGAGCGGGTTGGTCTTGGTTAATAGATAAAAAAATAGATATAATTCAAACTGATTGGCCTTATCTTTTAAAAATGTATATAAATAAAAAATAAAAGGGGAGTAATTAAATGAAGAAAAAAATTTTTTTAGTATCATTGTTAACGTTAACATTAGCTTGTGGAAAAAAAGATGATAATTCAGTTGTTGTTTATACAAACTCTGGAACAAACGGGAGAGCTGAATATTTAACAGAGTTAGCGAAAGAGAATGGTTTCAAAGTTAATGTGGTATTTGCTGGAGGAACAGATATTTCAAATAGACTGATGGCAGAAAAAAATAATCCTATTGCAGATGTTATTTTTGGTTTGAACTCGATAGAGTATGAAAAACTTAAAAAAAATAATGTGATATCAAAATATATACCAAAATGGTCAGAAGAGATTCCAGAAGGATTATCAGATAAAGACGGATATTATAATGCGGTAACGGTAACACCATTACTTGCAATTTATAATCCTAATATAATAACAAAAGAGAATGCCCCTAAAGATTGGACAGACTTGGGTATAAATCCTAGCTATAAAGATAAATATCATATTTTTGGGTTGGATGGTGGAACTTCAAAAGTAGTTTTAGCTAGTATAGCTTCAAGATATAAAGATTCTAAAGGAACTTTAAATATATCTAATGAGGGTTGGGAAGTTGTGAGACAATATGTTCAAAATGGTCATATTCAAAAATCTGAAGAGGATTGGTTTGGGAATTTAATGAGTGGGAAACGTCCAATAACTATGGTTTGGGGAAGTGGAGCCTTAGAGAGATCAAAAGTAAATAATTTTGAAATAGGGATAATGAGACCTGAAATAGGAGTTCCATTTGTTGTAGAACAGCTAGCATTGGTTAAGGGAAATGAGAACAATGAAACTAATAAAAAATTTATTGATTGGTTAGGGTCACCAGAGGTTCAAGAAAAATGGGCAGAAAAGTTTGGAACAGCACCAGCTCATCCAAAAGCTTTAGAAAATGCACCTAAAGAAACTAGAGACTTAATAGAAAGTTTAAAAATTCAAAATTTAGATTGGACATTTATAACAGATAATATAGATTCGTGGGTAGAGAAAGTACAACTAGAGTACGTAAACTAATAGGAGTAAAAATATGATAAAATTTGAAAATATTGAGATAAAGTATGGGGATTACATAGCAGTTGAAAACTTAAATTTAACTATAAATGAGGGAGAGTTTTTTACAATGCTAGGACCATCTGGGTGTGGAAAGACAACAACCTTAAGATCTTTAGTAGGATTTAATAATCCTACTAAAGGAAGTATTTTTATAGGGGATAAAGATGTTACGAATTTATCTACAGAAAAAAGAGGGGTAAGTATAGTTTTTCAAAGTTATGCTCTTTTTCCAACTATGAATGTATATGAAAATATAGCTTTTGGTCTAAAAGTTCAGAATTTACCACAAGATTATATTGATAAAAAAGTAAAAGCAATAGCGGATAAAGTACAGATACACTCTGATAAGCTATATAATAATGTTTCAGAACTATCAGGTGGACAACAGCAAAGAGTTGCGATAGCTAGAGCACTAGTTTTGGATCCAAAGATACTTTGTTTAGACGAACCCCTATCTAATTTAGATGCAAAACTAAGAGATGAATTAAGGATGGAGTTGAAAAGATTACAAAAAGAGTTGAAAATAACAACGATATATGTAACACACGATCAAGAAGAGGCTCTTAGTTTATCTGATAGAATTGCAGTATTTAATAAAGGGAAAATTGAACAAGTTGGAACTCCTTTTGAAATTTATAATGAATCTAAGTCTAAATTTGTATGTGAGTTTATTGGTGAAATTAATAAGATTGAAGGAGAATTAATAGAAAAAATAAATAATAGAATTAAAAAAATATTTAAAGTTAATAATCCTATTTATTTTAGATTGGAATCACTATCGAATACATCAAATCATTTAGATGATTTAGAATTAATAGGAAAAGTTTTAGATACAGAATATACAGGTTCTTTCACAAAAATAACTTATGATATAGATGGAACAGTGGTTAAAAACTTAGAGAAAAATACACGAAAAAGATTACCTGAAATAGGTGAAAAAGTTAAATTATATTTACATCCAGAAGATATTATGCAATTTGGTGATGTGCATGAAAATTAAAAATGGAAAAGGATTATTGAATCTATTCCTTATCTGGTTTATAGTAGCTTTCATAATTTATCCAAATCTAAATCTTTTAAAAACTACTTTTTTTATAAATGGAGAACTATCATTGAACTCTATCAATAAATTAGTTTCTTCAAAAATAGCTTTAAAAAGTTTAATGAATAGTTTTATTTTAGCGGTATCTCTTTCTTTAACAGTTAACATAGTTGGAACCTTTATTGTCTTAGTTACTGAATTTTATAGAGTTAAAGGAGCTAAAATATTAAAACTAGGATATTTTACAACACTTGTTTATAGTGGGATAATTGTAGCTTCTGGTTATAAGTTTATCTATGGTGAAAATAGTTTCATAACACATGCTCTACAGACTATTTTTCCAAGTGTATCATCAAATTGGTTTGAAGGTTATGGAGCAGTTTTGTTCACAATGACATTTGCATGTACAACTAATCATCTAATATTTTTAACCAATTCTATAAGAAATGTTGATTATCAAATAATCGAAGCAGCTAAAAATATGGGAGCTAATGAAAAAACGGTTTTATTTAAGATATTATTACCAACATTAAAACCAGTTTTATATGCTCTGACAATACTTACATTTTTGACAGGATTAAGTGCAGTTTCAGCACCACTTATTTTAGGTGGAAAAGGATTCCAAACAATTAATCCAATGATTATTATGTTTTCAAAGACACAATACTCAAGAGATATAGCAACGCTATTGTCTTTGATACTGGGTGGTGCTACAATTCTTTTAGTAATTTTTATGAATAGAATTGAACGAGGCAAAAACTTTATATCTGTTTCTAAGTCAAAAACAAAATTGAAAAAACAAAGTATAGAAAATAAAGCCGTAAATATATTTGTACATGTAGTGG
>NZ_JBOFXD010000032.1:0-96882 GCF_051653945.1 Cetobacterium sp. | reverse complement strand
TAGGGTTAGCAAATATTGCAACAATAATAGCTTTAGAAAAATTTGATGAAAAAATGGCGATAGAAATTTTATTACTTAGAATTTTTATTCAAGGGATGATGTTAGGAACACTTTTTTCACCTAGCTTTATAATAAGTTTAATTTCAGGAGGGTCTAGTACCCTCTTGACCATTTTATTATTTAGATATAGAGAGAATCTATCGCTGATTGCTATTTGCATAGCAGGAGCTTTTGTACATAATTTGACACAACTTATAGTTGTTTATTTTTTACTTTTTAGAAGTATTAGCATTATGAGCAAATCAATTTTCATATTTATTTGGGGATTTCTATTTATGGGATGTATTTCAGGAGTGATAACAGGGTATATATGTGAAAAATTACAACTTAGAAGGGAGAGAGTATTAAAATGAGAAAATATTTTGGAACAGATGGAATAAGAGGAGAAGCTAACAGGGAGTTAACAGTAGAGTTAGCATTAAAATTGGGGTATGCATTAGGATACACTTTAAAAAAGGAACATCCAGATAAAAAAAGGATTAGAGTGATAATGGGATCTGACACAAGAAGATCAGGATATATGTTAAGATCAGCATTGACGGCAGGGCTAAACTCAATGGGAATAAATATAGATTTTGTTGGAGTTATTCCAACTCCAGGAGTTGCATACTTAACTGGAAAAAGTACAGCAAAAGCTGGAATAATGATATCTGCTTCTCATAATCCAGCCAAAGATAATGGAATAAAAATATTTTGGGAAGATGGATATAAATTACCAGATGAAGTTGAGTTAGAAATAGAGAAGTTGATGGATAATGTGGAAGAAATAACTAAAGACCCTATTGCTGGAGATGAAGTTGGAAGATTTACTTATGCAGAGGATGAATATTACTTATATAGAGATCATGTTATTTCAACAGTAAAAGGTGATTTCTCAGGTATGAAAATCATTTTAGATGCAGCCAATGGATCAGCTTATAGAGTAGCAAAAGAGGTATTTTTAGCTTTAGGAGCAGAGATAGTTATAATAAATGATGCTCCAAACGGTAAAAATATAAATGTTAGATGTGGATCAACACATCCAGAGATATTATCTAAAGTTGTTATGGGATATGAAGCGGATTTAGGACTAGCTTATGATGGAGATGCTGACAGATTAATTGCCGTAGATAAAAATGGAAACATAATTGATGGTGATAAGATTATTGCTGTATTAGCTCTAGGAATGAAAGATAGAGGAGAATTACAGAATAATCAAGTTGTAACAACTGTTATGAGTAATATGGGATTTGAAAGTTATTTATCAAATAAAGGGATCCATTTAATAAGAGCTAACGTTGGAGATAGATATGTTCTTGAAAAAATGAAAGAACTTAATGTAAATATAGGTGGAGAGCAGTCAGGGCATATAATACTATCAGACTTTGGAACTACAGGAGATGGGGTATTAACATCTGTTAAACTGGTAGAAGCTATAAGAGATTCAGGAAAATCTCTAGATGAATTAGTTGGAGAGATAGTAGATTGGCCACAACTATTAATAAATGTTAGAGTGGATAATAGTAAAAAAAATCTATGGAATAAAAATGAAGTGATAGTTAAGTTTATAGAAGAAAAAGAGTTAGAGATGGCAGGTTTAGGAAGAGTATTAGTAAGAACATCTGGAACAGAGCCAATAGTAAGAGTAATGGTTGAAGGAAAAGAGATGGCAACAGTGGATAGAGTAGCTAAAGAGATTGCTGCAGTTGTTGAAAAAGAGTTAGTTTAGGAGAGAAAATGTATTATAAAAATTTTTCAAAAGTTTATGATAAGTTTATGCAAAATTGTGATTATGACCAGTGGGCTGATTTAATAAAAAATAAGATTAAAGAATCTGGAGTTGAAGGTAAAAAATTATTAGATTTGGGATGTGGAACAGGAGAAACACTTCTTAGATTAAAAAATGATTTTGATTGTTCAGGACTAGATTTATCAGCAGATATGTTAACAATAGCTAATAAAAAATTAAAAAATAAAAATGTTAAATTATTTTTAGGAGATATGAGAGAGTTTAGCACAGGTGAAAGCTATGACATAATAGTGTCACTTTTCGATACAGTGAATCATTTAACATCACTAGATGATTTAGATGATTTAATGAGCTCTATTTATGCCAATTTAAATCCAGGTGGAATTTATATTTTTGATGTTATAAATAGAGAGTTTATGGATAAAATGTTTCCAGGTGGAGTATACTATGATGATAGGAAAGATATGACTATTATTTGGGAACATTTTAGAGAGGAAGAGCTGGATATTGTTGAGGCAGTATACTTTGTTAAAAATAGAGCAGGACATTATGAAAAATTAAAAGAACTATATGAAAAGAGAATATTTGAAGAGTTCGAAATTAGAAAAATTATTGAAAAAAACAATTTAAACTTGTTAAGTATTGGTAAAAATGATAGAATAGCGGGGGAAAGATTTTTTTACATGGTAAAAAAATAATTTTACTGAAGGAAGTGGAAATTTATGGTGTTTTTTAATAAAGATTTTATACATTATTTTTCACTACTTGGATTTTTAGGACTTGTAATAGTTGGAAATATAGGAGTTTTTATTTTCATATACAAGTTAATAGAAAAATATTTTTTTAAAAGCACACCATTATTTATTTTTTTCGTTATAGTAGGTGTATTCAGTGCATTTTATAACGCTTATAAATTGATAATGAAAAAATAAGGTTGAGTGATATATGGATGAGTTAAAAAAACTAATAAAACGTGGAATTATAACTGCACTAGTAGTTTTAATATACGGAGTGTTATCAGGAAACAAATACATTTATATAGGTATGTTTTCAGGAGCAATTTTATCAGTAGTTGGATTTTATATGATATGTCTTGATGCAAAAGCAAGTTTAGCTTCCAACTCACCATTTAAAGTTGGAGTAATAGGATATTTGAAAAGATATTTTTTATACGGGATATTTCTAGCACTGGCTACAAAATTTTATGGTTTTCCAATGTTAGTTAGTGGAGTTATAGGATTACTAAATATTAAGACTAATATTTTAGCTGTAACTTTATTTAACAATATAAAAAAGTTTAAATCTAAGTATTTAAAATAAACTATCGAAAGGAGGCGAAACTTATGAGAATAGGACCAATAGAGTTTATTACCCCACCATTAGTAGAAGGACCTGCAGTAATGTTTTACGTACCATTACCACACTTTTTACATCAAATTCCATTTTCTATGGAGTATGCTGATGGAAAGTTTGGATTACCAGTTACAATAACCGTAATAAGTACATGGTTTGTAATATTAGTGTTGACACTTTTATTTAAAATGGGAACAAAAAAATTGGAGATGATTCCAGGAAGAGCACAAGTTGCTGCTGAATCAGTTTATGATTTTTTACATGGTATTATTCATCAAATGTTAGGAGGATGGACAGCAAAGTATTTCTCATACCTAGCTACACTATTTATATTTATACTAGGATGTAACTTACTTATGTTTGCACCAATTCCTTGGGGAAGCTTCGAAGATGGAGTGTTTGCTATAGCACCTGCATTTAGAGCACCGACAGCAGATCTTAATACAACAGTTGGATTAGCAATGTTAACAACAGCTACATTCTTAGGAACTAGCATCAAATCACATGGTATACTAGGATATTTCAAAGGACTACTAGAGCCTATGCCGTTTATGTTACCTATCAATTTAGTAGGGGAGTTAGCAAAACCAACAAATATTTCTATACGTTTGTTTGGAAATATGTTTGCGGGAATGGTAATAATGGGGCTTATTTATAAAGCGGCACCAATGGTTATTCCAGCACCGTTACATCTTTATTTTGATATATTTAGTGGAGTAGTACAAAGTTTTGTATTCTTAATGCTAAGTATGGTATATATTCAAGGTTCATTAGGGGATGCAGAGTGTCCCGATGATAAATAAAAACTAACAAGATTAAATTTTAAAATAACTAGGAGGTAAATGATTATGGATTTAATGTTAGCAAAAACTATAGTATTAGCAGCATCAGCAATAGGAGCAGGATGTGGAATGATCGCAGGAGTAGGACCAGGAATTGGACAAGGATATGCAGCTGGTAAAGCAGTAGAAGCAGTAGCTAGACAACCAGAAGCTAAGGGAGATATCATCTCTACAATGGTACTTGGACAAGCGGTATCAGAGTCAACAGGAATCTATTCACTAGTAATTGCACTAATCTTATTATATGCTAATCCATTCGTAGGAATGTTAGGATAATTTTTATAAAATACATCAAATACTTTTAGGAAGGAGGTAGAAGACTTGGCACCAACAAATATGCCTGCAGTATCGATAGATATTAACATGTTTTGGCAAATAATAAACTTCTTCATTTTAGTGTTTATATTTAATAAATACTTTAAAGCTCCATTAATGAAGTTAATGGATACAAGAAAAGAGAAGATTGCAGCTGAATTCTCAGAAGCTCAAAAGAACAATGAGGATGCTGCATTAAAAAATAAAGAAGCTCAAAAAATATTAAAAGATGCTAAAGATGAAGCTACAAAAATAGTTCAATTAGCAGAGAAAAAAGCGGATGAAAGAAAAGAGATTATCATTTCTGAAGCAACTGTTCAAAGAGACAAAATGCTTAAATCAGCAGAGCTAGAAATTCAAAAGATGAAACATGCAGCTAAGAAAGAGCTAGAGGTTGAAATGAACCAATTAGCAGTAACATTAGCTGAGAAGATAATAAAAGAGAATTTAAACTCTGATTTAGAAGCTGCCCTAGCTGACAAATTTATAGATGAGGTAGGGGGAGTAAAATGATAGGAAACCAGATTGGTAAAAGATATGCAGAAGCAATATATGAAGTTGCTGTGCAAAAAAATGAAGTTAAATCAATATATGATGTATTAAATGCGACTATGGAGCTTTATAAAACAGATATTGATTTTAGAAATTTTGTAACTCATCCTCTAATTAAAGAGAGTGAGAAAAAAGAAACTTTAAAGAAAATTTTCTCAGATTCTAATGAAGGAGTAGAAATTCTTTTCTATATTTTAGAAAAAGGAAGAATTGCACAAATTAGAGAGATTGTAGCAGAGTATGTTAAGTTAGATTATGCAAAAAATCAAATTTTAGATGTGGAAGCTACATTTGCAGTTGCTTTAAGCGATGAGCAAAAAGAGAAACTTTCTAAAAATCTTGAAAATAAAACAGGTAAAAAGATAAAGCTAGTAGTTAATGTGGATAAATCTCTAATAGGTGGAGGAATTATCAAAATAGGTGATGAGGTAACAGACGGAAGTATCCGTAGACAATTAGAAACTCTAACACAAAAATAAAAAACTACTTGTAAAATTAGGAGGTGTAATCAGTTGAAAATCAGACCAGAAGAAGTAAGTAATATAATCAAAACTGAGATCGAGAATTACAAAAAGAGTCTTGATGTCAAAACTTCAGGTTCTGTATTAGAAGTAGGAGACGGTATCGCTAGAATCTACGGATTAAGCAGTGCGAAAGCGGGAGAGCTTTTAGAGTTTCCTAACGGAATAACAGGAATGGTTCTAAACCTAGAAGAAGATAACGTTGGAGCAGTTATACTAGGAGACTATACAAAGATTAAAGAGGGAGATGAGGTTAAGGCTACAGGAAGAATTGCCTCAGTTCCAGCTGGAGAATCTTTATTAGGAAGAGTAGTCAACGCTTTAGGAGAGCCAATAGATGGAAAAGGTGAAATAAAGCTTGAGAAATACATGGAGATAGAAAGAAAAGCTTCTGGTATTATCTCAAGAAAGCCAGTATCTGAGCCTTTACAAACAGGAATCAAATCAATAGATGGAATGGTACCTATTGGTAGAGGACAAAGAGAGCTAATTATCGGAGATAGACAAACTGGTAAAACAGCAGTTGCTATTGACGCAATCTTAAACCAAAAAAATACAGGAGTAAAATGTATCTACGTTGCAATAGGTCAAAAAAGATCAACAGTTGCTCAGATCGTTAAAAGATTAGAAGATGCAGGAGCTATGGAATATACTATAGTTGTTGCAGCAACAGCTTCTGAATCAGCTCCTTTACAATATTTAGCACCATATTCAGGAGTAGCTATGGGAGAGTACTTCATGGATAAAGGTGAAGCAGTTTTAATAGTTTATGATGATCTTTCAAAACATGCGGTAGCATATAGAGAAATGTCTCTACTATTAAAAAGACCACCTGGAAGAGAAGCTTATCCAGGAGATGTATTCTATCTTCACTCAAGATTACTTGAGAGAGCTGCAAAGTTATCAGATGAATTAGGTGGAGGATCAATAACTGCTCTACCAATAATCGAAACTCAAGCAGGAGACGTATCAGCGTATATCCCTACAAATGTTATTTCGATAACAGATGGACAGATATTCCTTGATGCACAACTATTTAACTCTGGATTTAGACCAGCAATCAATGCTGGAATATCTGTATCAAGAGTTGGAGGATCTGCACAAATTAAGGCTATGAAACAAGTTGCTGCTAAAGTTAAGCTAGAATTAGCTCAATATACTGAGCTATTAACATTTGCACAGTTTGGATCAGATTTAGATAAAGCTACAAAAGCTCAATTAGAGAGAGGGCATAGAATTATGGAAGTTTTAAAGCAACCACAATATAGTCCTTACCCAGTTGAAGAGCAAGTTGTATCATTCTATACTGTAATCAATGGATTCCTAGATGATATCGCTATTGCAGATGTAAGAAGATTCGAAAGAGAATTAATTACTGAAATGAGAAATACAACAACTATTTTAGATGATATCGTAGAGAAGAAAAGCTTAGATAAAGATCTTGAAGCTAAAATTGTAGAAGCTGTAGTAGCATTTAAAAAGAATTTTAATTAAAGAGAGGTGGGCAAATGGCTGGAACTAGAGAGATAAAAAATAGAATAAAAAGTGTTCAGTCTACTCACCAAATTACAAAGGCCATGGAAATTGTTTCGACTACAAAATTTAAAAAGTTTTCAACAATAGTAGCTCAATCAAAACCATATTCAGAAAGTATAGCTAAAATATTGCAAAATATTGCAGCTGGTGTAAAAAGTGAAAAACATCCACTTTTTGATGGTAGAGATGATGTAAAGAAAGTTGGAGTTGTTGTTATGTGTTCTGATAGAGGACTAGCAGGAAGTTTCAATAGTAATACATTAAAAGCACTAGAAAGATTGATTGCTGAAAATAGTGGGAAACAGGTCTCTGTAATTGCAGTTGGAAAGAAAGCTAAAGAATACTGTGCAAAGAGAAATTACGATGTAAAGGCTGAGTATATACAACTAATTCCTGAAACTATGTTTGACAAAGCAAAAGAGATTAGTGAAAACATTGTTGAATATTACTATAACAACATTTTTGATGAAGTGTACGTAATATATAACAAGTTTATATCAGCTTTAGTAAGTGATCTAACAGTAAGTAAAATGATTCCTATAGAAAGAGCTGAGGGAAGTGAGAATAAAGCTTATATATTTGAGCCGTCTCCAGAAGAGATTTTATCATCTCTACTACCGAAGTATTTAAATATAGAGTTATATAAAGCTTTACTAGATAATACTGCAAGTGAGCATTCTGCAAGAAAAAATGCAATGAAAAGTGCAACGGATAACGCTGAAGATATGATAAAGGGATTAACTTTAGAATATAATAGAAGAAGACAAGCATCGATAACTCAAGAGATATCTGAAATTGTTGGTGGAGCAGCGGCGTTAAATTAAGAATAATGAGGAGGCAATAGTGGAAAACAAAGGTACCCTTACCCAAATAATAGGTCCTGTTGTAGACGTTATGTTCAATGATAGATTGCCTGGAATTTACAACGCTTTAAAAGTAAAAGGTGAAGACGGAAGAGAGTTAGTTCTTGAGGTTCAGCAACACCTAGGAAATAACGTTGTAAGAACAGTAGCAATGGACGCTACTGAGGGTCTACAAAGAGGAATGGAAGTAATAGATACAGGATCAGCTATAACAGTACCAGTAGGAAAAGCTGTTTTAGGAAGAATTCTAAATGTTTTAGGAGAGCCAGTTGACGAAGCTGGACCAGTAACAACAGAGGAGTATTTACCTATACATAGAGAAGCTCCTGACTTTGATGAGCAAGGAACAGAAGTAGAAATATTTGAAACTGGAATTAAGGTAATTGACCTTCTTGCACCATACATTAAAGGTGGAAAAATAGGTCTATTTGGAGGAGCTGGAGTAGGAAAAACAGTTCTTATAATGGAGCTTATCAACAACATTGCAAAAGGACACGGAGGACTATCTGTATTCGCGGGTGTTGGAGAAAGAACAAGAGAAGGAAGAGACTTATATGATGAGATGAGAGAATCAGGAGTTATTGATAAAACATCTCTAGTATATGGACAGATGAATGAGCCGCCTGGAGCAAGATTGAGAGTTGCTCTTACTGGACTAACAGTAGCGGAAAACTTCAGAGATAAAGAGGGACAAGACGTTCTTCTATTCATAGATAACATATTCAGATTTACTCAAGCTGGAGCGGAAGTTTCTGCCCTACTAGGAAGAATACCTTCAGCAGTTGGATACCAGCCAACACTAGCTTCAGAAATGGGTAAATTACAAGAGAGAATTACATCAACTAAGTCAGGATCAATAACATCAGTTCAAGCTGTTTACGTACCAGCGGATGACCTTACTGACCCAGCACCAGCGACTACATTCGCTCACTTAGATGCTACAACAGTTCTTTCAAGAAGAATTGCATCTCTAGGAATATATCCAGCAGTTGACCCTCTAGATTCAACTTCAAAAGCGTTAGATCCAGCAATAGTTGGAAACGAGCACTATACAGTTGCTAGACAGGTTCAAGAGATATTACAAAGATATAAAGAACTTCAAGATATCATTGCAATCTTAGGAATGGATGAGTTATCTGACGAAGATAAACAAACAGTTTCTAGAGCAAGAAAAATCGAGAGATTCTTCTCACAACCATTCTCAGTTGCTGAGCAATTTACAGGAATGGAAGGGAAATATGTTCCAGTAAAAGAGACAATAAGAGCTTTCAAAGAGATTATCGAAGGTAAGCACGATGCTCTTCCTGAACAAGCATTCCTTTATGTTGGAACAATTGAGGAGGCAATAGCTAAGGGAAGAGACCTTATGAAGGGAGCTGAGTAATTATGGCAAACTCTTTTAAGCTAGAGCTAGTAACTCCATTAGCAAAGATATTATCTGAAGAGGTAAACTTTGTTATGCTAAGAACAACAGAGGGAGATATGGGTATATTACCTAACCATTCACCATTTGTTGCTGGATTAGCTACTGGAGAAATGAAAGTTAAAAATAATGGGCAGGAAAAGTTTTACTATGTTTCAGGTGGATTTGTAGAAATATCTGATAACGTTGTAACAATTTTAGCAGATGAAGCTATGGATGTTAAAGATATAGATTTAGAAGCTGCAAGAAAAGAAGCTCAAATTGCTAAGGAAAAATTAGAGAAAAGAGCTGAGGATATTGATATCGCTAATGTTCAAAAGACATTAACTCAAGCATTGACTAAAGTTAAATTAGCAGAAAAAATGTTATAAAAAAGTGAAACCCGATTAGAATTTCTAATCGGGTTTTTTTATTGAAATTTTAAATATAAAATAGTTATTTTCAATTTTTAAATCGAAGTTAAGTCGATGTAACTCTAGAATTTTTTTAACTAAAGATAATCCAAGACCGCTTCCTTCAGCATTTTTATCTAAAGCATTTTCTCCTCTTTGAAAAGGTTCAAATAAATCAGTAATTTTTTTGTTAATTTCAGTAGTAATAATATTTTTAAAAATAAGAGTATTATTTTCTAAAAGTATTTCTACATCTGAGTCATCTGGAGCATATTTTAACATATTTTGAACAAGATTATTTACGGCAATTTTTAATAAATTATAATCGCCATTAACTTCTATATTTGAAAAATTAGTAATAACATTAATATTTTTTTCAAATTCAATATAATCATATTGCTCTAATGAATTTCTAATCATATTTTCTAAATTTATTTGTTGTGTTGTTAATTTATAATCAGGAGAGTTTATTTTAGAAAGGGTTAATAAACTTTCTGTTAAAGTTCTCATTTCTAAAGATTTTTCAAGCATCGTTTTATAATATTCTTTTTTTCTGTCACTAGGAACATTATCTCTAGCTAATGCTTGAGAGTATAGACAAAGAACTGAAATAGGTGTTTTCAGCTCATGAGATGCATTGGAAACAAAAAGTTTTAAATTTTCAATAGCAAAAGATAACTCTTTAGACATTTCATTTAAACTTTGGGCAAGTTCTTCAAGCTCATCACCGCTAGATAATTTGATATTATCTGGATACTCTAACTTTGCAATTTTTTTAGCACTGTTTTTTAAGTATGTTATATTTCTATTTATTTTTTTAGAAAATATAGATACAAGAATACCACTTACAAATAAAGAGAAAAAAGCAGTAAAAATATTAAAAATAAAAATATCGTGAATATGTTTTGCAATAACAGCCATAGAGCTTCGAATACTCAACATATAGCCATTATTTAACTTTTCATAGTAACGAATAAACATAACTCCAGATGTTCCATCAACTTCACCAATTTTAAATATAGATTCATTTAGTTTTAAGGAGTTATAGATTTTTTTATTATTATTCATATGTGAACGATTATTTTGCATAAAATTTAAATCGATTTTAACTCCAAAATTATCTTCAGCAAAATATATATAATTTTCAAGCCTATCTCTATCATCGATTAATTTAATAATACTATTTCTAATCTCAAGAATATTTTGTTTCTTTCTATATATATAAAACTTATCTAAGAAAAAAGAGTTAAAAATAAAATTAGTAATTATAGTTAAAAAAACTATCCCTATTGTTAATAGGAATAGTTTTTTAAAGAAGTTCAGCTTTATTGGAAAATTAATCTGTTTTAAAGACATAACCAACTCCTCTTACACTTTTAATATAATTATCACAACTTCCAAGTTTTTTTCTTAATCGTTTGACAATAGTATCTACTGCTCTTTCATCACCAAAAAACTCGAATCCCCAAACTTCATTAAGTAAAGTATCACGAGAAAAAATTATATTTTGATTTCTTAAAAAAAAATCTAAAAGTTGTGCCTCTCTTCGAGGAAGAATATTGCTTTCTTCAGGAGTGTCAAGTTTAAACGTATTGAAGTCAAAAGTGATGTCTCCGATTTTAAAAAATGTATCATTACTAAGTTTAAATATTTTTTTTAACTTAATGATAAGAAGCTTAGGAGTAAATGGCTTTGTTATATAGTCATCAGCTCCTAATTCAAGTCCTTTAATTTCATCAAACTCACTATCTCTAGCAGTAACCATAATTATCGGTATTTGAGATAGTGACTTCAACTTTTTACAAATCTCCCATCCATTCATACCAGGAAGATTTATATCTAATAATACAAGATCAGGTTTTTCTTTATAGAAATAATCTATTGCTTCATCTCCTCTGTTAGCTATAACAGTTTCAAAACCCTCATTTTTTAAAGAGTCTGAAATAACTGTGGCAAGAGATTTTTCATCTTCTACAATAAGAACTTTCTTCATAATTTAGATCCTTAGCTATTTTTATGATCAAAAAAAACATCAATAGGAGTACCTTCAAATCCAAAAGCCTCTCTTAATTTATTTTCGATATATCTACCATAAGAGAAGTGAACTAGCTCAGGGTAGTTACAGAAAAGTATAAATCTAGGTGGTGCAGTAGAGATTTGTGTAGCATAGTTAATCTTAACTACTCTACCTTTTCTTGTAGGTGGATTATTCATGATGATAGCATCACTGATAACAGTATTTAATAATCCAGTTGAAATTCTCTTATTATATTCAGCAAATACAGCTTCTGCATGCTCTAATAACTTAGTTGTTCTTTGTCCTGTTAAAGCTGAGACAAATTCAATTGGGGCATAAGATAAGAATGGTAATTCAGCGTAAAGTTCCTCTCTCATCTTTTTCATTGTATCATTTTTCTTATTTGGAATAGTATCCCATTTATTTATAACAATAATAATTGGTTTTTTCTCTTCATAGGCAATACCAGCAATTCTCTTGTCTTGCTCTGTTAATCCTTCGCTTCCATCAATCATCCAAATACAAACATCTGCTCTTTTAATAGTTTTGATAGCTCTTAAAACAGAATAATACTCTAAACTTTCTTCAACCTTAGATTTTCTTCTGATACCAGCAGTATCTATAAGGATATATCTATTACCATCAAACTCTATAGCCGTATCGATAGCATCTCTAGTTGTACCAGCTATTTCACTAACGATAGTTCTTTCCTCTCCAGATAATCTATTAACAAGAGATGATTTACCAGCATTTGGTCTACCAATGATAGCTAGTTTAAGTCCAGGTTCCTCTTCGTATTCTTCAACTGTTTGGTCAATAATATCTACTACTAAATCTAGCATATCTCCAAGGTTAACTTTATGTTCTCCTGAGATAGCGATTAAATGTTCAAATCCTAATCCCCAGAAATCATAAACATCATCTTGTTGAGCTTGGAAATTGTCAATTTTATTAACACAAAGGATAACTGGCTTTTTCTTCTTTCTTAAAAGGTAAGCAACCTCTTCATCTAATGGATTTAAACCATTTTTTCCATCTACAACAAATAAAATAACATCCGCTTCGTTCATAGCAACTTCAGCTTGTTGTTTTATTTTAGTCATCATAAAATCATTATTTCTAGGTTCAAGTCCTCCAGTATCAACTAGAACAAACTCTTTTCCACCCCATTCAGTTTCTCTATATAGTCTATCTCTTGTAACTCCTGGTTGGTCATCAACGATAGCTACTCTATCTCCAACCAATTTATTAAATAGTGTTGATTTTCCAACATTTGGTCTTCCAACGATTGCAACAATAGGTTTCAATTTTAATACCTCCTAGTTTTATTTGTTTGAGTGATAATATCTTTTTGTTTTTGCTTTTTACCGTTATCCTTTTCAACAAATATTTTTTTATTGTTAAGTGGATTCATTTCAGTATAATACATAAGTGTAGAATAAGTTGATGGAGTAGGAGTAAAAATTTGTACCTGCTCTGGACTTATTTTTAGTTCAGAGGATGCGAATCTTTTTAAATCTAACATATCTTTTTCGTTACACCCTGGGTGAGCAGCAATTAAATAATAAGTTAAAAATTGTTTTTTATCATGTTTTTTATTCAACTCATAAAAACGATTTTTAAACTCTTTTAAAATACTTTTTCCCTGTTTTCCCATAAGAGAAAGAATTTTATCCTCTGTGTGCTCAGGAGCAATTTTCATCTGTCCTGAAATATGGTCTTTGATAAGTTCTTCAAGATATCTATCACCAGATTTATTATCATCTAAAATCATATCATATCTAATTCCAGATGCAATAAATATTTTTTTAATTTTGTCTATTGACTTCAGCTTTTTCAGAAGAGAGATTTGTCTAGAATGATCAAGTTTTAAAGCTGGGCAAGTTTCAGGGTAAAGACATCTCTTATGAGAACAAGCTCCATGATTTAATTTCTTAGTACATTCAAGACCATACATATTAGCTGTAGGACCACCTACATCAGATATATTTCCTTTAAATCCTTTTGAATTAGCTATATTTGTAACCTCTTTAACTATAGAGTCTTCACTTCTAGAAATAACTGTTCGTCCTTGATGAACAGCAATTGCACAGAAGTTACACTCTCCGTAACATCCTCTATGTGTAGTAACAGAGTGTTTTATAGTGTCTAGAGCTTTAACGTGTCCATCTTTTTTATAATAAGGATGAACATCTCTTTCAAAATCTAATCCATAAATATCATCCATCTCTTGAGAAGTAAAATTTTCACAAGGAGGATTTTGAATAAAGTATCTATCAGCATTTTTTTGATAAATTCCCTTAGCAGTTATAGGATCACAATTATGATAGAAAAGTTCGAAAGCTTTTACAAAGTTTTCTTTCTTTTCAACACACTCCTCAAAACTAGGAAGAGCTAAATATTCCTCTTTAGGTTCTTTAGAAATGTATCCTATACCTCTAATATTTTTCCAGTCTGTTCTATTTTTTAATGCATTAGCTAATTCAAGCATAGACTTTTCTCCCATACCATATGAAAGAATATCAGCTTTAGCATCAAAAATAATAGGACGTCTTAATGAGTTGCTCCAGTAGTCATAGTGAACAACTCTTCTAAGACTAGCCTCTATTCCCCCTAACACAATGGGAACAGGACTATTTTTAAAGAAACGACGAATTAGGTTAGTATACTGAATAGTAGCTCTATCAGGTCTTTTATTATTAATTCCACCTGGAGTAAAGTCGTCACTTTTTCTTCTTTTTTTAACAGCAGTATAGTTGGCAACCATTGAATCTACACAACCAGCGGAAACTGCCCAATATAAATTGGGAGTTCCTAATCTAGTTATATCCTTATCAGAATTAATATCTGGTTGAGCGATTACTCCTACTTTAAAACCATTCTTAACTAGCCATTTACCAATAATAGCAGTACCATTATAAGAGGTATCTAAATAGGTATCCCCAGATACAAGTATTATATCTAAAGAGTCCCAACCTAATTTTTTAACCTCTTCCATTGTAGTAGGTAGAAACATTTAAAATCACACTCCTTGAGAAGCAGCCATTAAGAAAGGAACAACTTGTTTCTTTCTAGATACAACACCATCAACCCATGCAGTATTATTAGTTAAAGTTGTATGGAATCCTCTTTCAACAAGCGTTGGTTCACCAACAACAAGTAGCATAGATCCAGCTTTAACGATATCTGTAATAACTAGTACAGATAATTGATAATCATTTTTAGCATTTGTTTCAGCCATTGCTTTTTCAAGAGAGGCTTGTTGATCTAATACACCTTTAACATCAACAGTATTAACTTGAGAAATAGCTAACTTTACACCATTCATAGAGAACTCTTTTTGATCCATAGTTAAAATCTCTTCAGGAGTTTTATCAGAAAGAGATGTACCTGCAATAAGCATATTCATACCGAAAGCCTCATAGTTTTCTATACCAGATATAACAGCTAGTTCTTTTACAACTTGTATATCTTTTTCTGTACAAGTAGGCGATTTAAATAGTAGTGTATCCGATAGAATAGCACTTAACATTAAGCCAGCAATCTCTTTTGGTGGTACAATACCAGCTTCTTTATATAAACCATAAATAATTGTACAAGTACATCCAACAGTTTCAGCATTTATTTTAACAGGTTCGTTCGTTTCAAAGTTTCCGAACTTGTGGTGATCAACAACTTGTATTATTTTAGCATCTTTTAAACCAGCAACTGATTGGGCAGCTTCATTATGATCAACTAAAACAACATTTTTTCTAGTAAAGTTTATTAAGTTTTTTGTTCTTATAGTACCATAAACTTCTCCATTTTTATCAACAACTGGGAAGTTTGTTTGTGTAGATTCTTTCATAATATCTTTAATATCAATTAAATAATCATCTGTAGAGAATGAGTAGAATTTTTCATGATTCATTATTGATAAAATTGAAACTGATTGAGATATTAATGGTATTGTTTTAAATAAAGATTTATTAACTCTTAAAATAGGAGTTTTAGAATCTCTAGGTAAAATAACGTCATCTTTATCACAACAAAGAATAATCATATTAACACCTAAATCAATTAAATCATCGATAGAGTCAAGTAGGGTTGTAGTAATCACAATATCACCAGCTACGATGTTTCTATATTCACTTACACCTTTTAAACTTGCTTCTATTTTACCACATGGATATTCTCCACTGATAACTTCTCCTTCTAAAACATCTTTTAAATTTTCATAAGTTGTATAATATTTTGAGAATAATTCAGAATAATCAATGTTTAAGTAAGCATTAGCGATATCTGAAACATGAATCATTCCTCTTAAATGATTTTTACTATTTACAACAGGTAAACTAGAGAAGTTTTCTTCTGTCATTATTTCTAAAGCTCTTTTCAATGAATCTTTATGATTAACAGTTCTCTTCTCAACACGAGTTAAATCTGATATTTGAGCACTTACTGTTGAAAGTAGTTTTGGTGCATCTATATTAAAGCTTTTTAAAACAAATTCAGTTTCCTTACTAATGTTTCCTAATCTACAAGCTTGAGCAGATTCTCCTTTTAATTCTTTTAGTCTAGCTAATGAAATAGCTGAACAGATTGAATCTGTATCTGGATTTCTATGTCCAAAAATTAAAATTGGTTCCATGTAAAATACTCTCCTTTTTCTTTATAAGTCTATTTATTATTTTATCATTTTTTTGAAAATAGAACAACAAAATCTTTACTTTTCTTATAAAAAAACATAAATATAAAATAGAGTGTAGTAGAATCTGGAAAATATATTGTTATTGTGATAAAATATATTAAAAGTTTTTTGAAAATTCAAAAGAGGTGAAGTTATGAAATTAGTGGATACACATTGTCATTTAGACAATGAAAAATTCGATGAAGATAGATTAGAAGTAATAGAAAGAATAAAAGAAAATTTAGAGTTTTGTGTAAATATAGGATATGACTTAGCTAGTTCTAAAAAAAGCTTAGAGTTAGCCAAAGAATACGATTTTATATACGCTGTAATAGGAGTTCATCCAATTGATATAGCTGAGTATAGTGAAGAGGTTGAAAAAGAACTTGAACTTTTAGGAAAAAATCCAAAGGTTGTAGCTATTGGTGAAATAGGATTAGATTATCATTGGATGACAGAACCTAAAGAGGTTCAACAAGAGAGATTCAAAAGACAACTAGAACTTGCAGAAAGATTAAATAAACCAGTTGTTATTCATACAAGAGATGCTATGGAAGATACTGTTAATATTTTAAAAGAGTATCCAAACATAACTGGAGTTATTCACTGTTATCCAGGATCTTTAGAAACAGCAAAACAATTAGTTGATAGATTTTACTTAGGAATTGGAGGAACTTTAACTTTTAAAAATAGCAAAAAAGCAGTTGAAGTTGTAAAAGATATTCCGTTGGATAGAATAGTTATTGAAACTGATTGTCCATATTTAACTCCAGAACCTTTTAGAGGAAAAAGAAATGAACCTATTTATGTTGAGTATGTAGCAAAGAAAATAGCTGAAATAAAAGAGATTAGCGTTGAAGATGTTACAAAAATAACTACAGAAAATGCTAAAAAGCTATATAGAATAGGTTAGAATATGGCTATGAAATTTGTAGGAATAGGAAATGATATTGTAGAAATAGAAAGAATATCAAAAGCTATCGAAAAAAATGGTTTTAAAGAGAGAGTTTTTACATCAAAAGAGATAGCTCAAATAGAAGAAAAGGGAAATAAAGTTGAAAGTTATGCAGGAAGATTTTCGGCTAAAGAAGCTATATCTAAAGCTTTAGGAACTGGAGTGAGGGGGTTTAATCTTGTGGATATAGAGATTTTGAATAACTCTTTAGGAAAGCCTGAGGTAACTTTAAAGGGGAATTTAGAAGATAAAAATGACAAGTTCGTAGTAGATATATCAATATCTCATTGTAAAGAGTATGCAACAGCTGTTGCTATAATAATTGAAGGAGAGAGGTAATATGAAAGAGTTTTATAAAGAGTTAGATGAGTATATAGAAAACTTAGAGGATAAAAAAAATGATTACAAAGTTTTATCGTTTGCTGTAGATGAGTTAGGGTATTTATCAGATGAAGTTTTAAATCATATAGCTAAGAAAATGGATATTTTTCTTTTCTCACTTGAGAGTACAATAAAGTTTTATCCTAAGTTACAAAATGCAAGAACAAAAAATTATGTTCAAATTTGTACAGGAAGAAACTGTAATCAGCCTGGGTTGAAAGAGAAATTGATAGAGTTAAAATCAAAAGTTGATTTTCCAATAGATGAAAGACACTGTTTGGGTAGATGCGGAAAAGGAAGGGCTTTAAAAATAAATGAGAAATACTATTCATACAAAACACTAGAGGAGTTAGAAAAGTTATTATTAAATTTAAAGTAAATATTAGGAGGAGTTTTTAATGGATATTTTAGAATTAAAAAGAGAATATAACCAGTTTAAAAATCAAATAGATGCTATAAGGGGGTCTCTTTGACTTAGATGGTAGAAGAGAAAAAATTGCCACTTTAGAGAAAAAAACACTAGAGGATGGGTTTTGGAATGATAAACTTACTAGTGGAAAAATAATAAAAGAGATGAATGAAGAAAAAGATGTTGTAAAAGAGTTTGAGGCTATAGAGAATATGTTTTTTGATGAGGAAGTTTTAATAGACTTTGTCTCTATGGGAGAAGAGGATTTCGCTGATGAGTTAGAGGAAAAACATAGTAAACTTATGCATATGATTGATAACTTTGACACTAAGATGCTTTTAGATGGAGAGTATGATAGTAATAATGCTATAGTTACAATTCACTCAGGAGCAGGAGGAACAGAAGCTTGTGACTGGGCTGATATGCTTTATAGAATGTATATGAGATGGTTTAACACTAGAGGGTTTAAAGTTACAGAGATGGATTATATGGCAGGAGATTCTGTAGGAATAAAATCAATTACTCTTTTAGTTGAAGGAACGAGAGCATATGGATATTTAAAAGGGGAAAAAGGAGTTCATAGACTTGTAAGAATATCTCCTTTTGATGCCAATAAAAAGAGACATACATCATTTGCATCTGTTGATATAATGCCAGAAGTTGATGATACAGTGGAGATAACAATAGATTCGGGAGATTTAAGAATAGATACATACAGAGCTTCAGGAGCTGGAGGTCAACACGTAAATATGACTGACTCAGCAGTTAGAATAACTCACATTCCAACAGGAGTAGTTGTAACTTGTCAAAGAGAAAGATCTCAGCTAAGTAATAGAGAAACAGCTATGAAACTTTTAAAATCGAAACTTTTAGAGATTGAGATGAAGAAAAAAGAGGAAGAGCTGAAAAAAATTCAAGGAGAACAAAGTGATATAGGTTGGGGAAATCAAATTAGATCATATGTATTCCAACCTTATACAATGGTAAAGGATCATAGAACAGGAGTGGAGTCAGGAAACATAAGAGCTGTTATGGATGGAGATATTGATGACTTTATAAATGGGTATTTGAGATGGTCAAAAAATAAAAACTAGTAAGTAATCTTGAAATTATTATCTATATAGATTATAATATAGGGTACAAATTGCAAAAAAGGGAGAGATTATAATGGAAAGAAGAGTAAGAACAAGAATCGCACCTTCTCCAACAGGAGATCCACACGTAGGAACAGCGTACATTGCGTTATTCAACTTAGCTTTTGCTTATAAAAATGGTGGAGACTTTATATTAAGAATAGAGGATACTGACCAAAATAGATACACAGATGGTTCAGAGCAGATGATATTTGATGCTTTAAAATGGCTAGGATTAGATTATGCAGAAGGTCCAGATGTTGGAGGACCAGTAGGGCCTTATAGACAATCAGAGAGATTTCACTTATATGGAGAATACGCACATAAATTAGTTGAAAATGGAGAAGCATATTACTGCTTCTGCACTCAAGATAGATTAGAGAAGTTAAGAGAAAGACAAAAGGCTATGGGAAAAGCTCCTGGATATGATGGTCATTGTAGATCTCTTTCTAAAGAGGAAATTGAAGCGAAATTAGCAGCTGGTGAAGAGTATGTAATTAGACTTAAAATGCCTTATGAGGGAGAAACAATAATAAAAGATAGATTAAGAGGAGATATCGTTTTTGAAAATAATAAAATTGATGATCAAGTTTTATTAAAAGGCGATGGATTCCCAACTTATCACTTAGCAAATGTTGTAGATGATTACTTAATGAATATTACTCATGTAATTAGAGCTGAAGAGTGGATTGCATCTACACCAAAACATATTCAATTATATAAAGCATTTGGATGGCAAGAGCCAGAATTTATACATATGCCACTTCTTAGAAACTCAGACAGAACAAAGATATCTAAGAGAAAAAATCCAGTATCATTAAATTGGTATAAAGAAGAGGGATATTTAAAAGAGGGTATCGTAAACTTCTTAGGATTAATGGGATATTCGTTTGGAGAAAATAAAGAGATATTTACACTTCAAGAGTTTAAAGATAACTTTGACATAGATAAGGTATCTTTAGGAGGACCTGTATTTGACTTAGTTAAATTAGGTTGGGTAAATAATCAACATATGAGAATGAAAGATTTAAAAGAGTTAACAGAGTTAGCTGTTCCATTCTTTAGAAATGCAGGATTAATTGGTGAAGAGTTAACAGAGAAAGAGTTTGACACTTTATCTAGAGTAGTTGATATTTTAAGAGAGGGAGCTCAAACAATAAAGGAAATAGTGGATCAATCAGAAGTTTACTTTAAAGATGAGTACACTTTACCAGTTGTAACTGAGGAAACAGATAAAAAAGAAGTAAAAGGAATTGAAAGACTTTATACAGTTATTCAAGATGAAACTGGAAAGAAATCAATAAACTTATTCCAAGAGAAAATAGCAGCATGTGATGAAGCTATTTCTATTGATAGAGCTAAAGAGTTATTAAAAGAAACTTTAGACGAAGTTGGAGAGGGACCAGGAAAAGTATACATGCCTTTAAGAGCAGTACTAACTGGACTTCCAAAAGGAGCAGATCTTTACAACCTAGTTTCTATCATTGGTAGAGATAGAACTTTAGCTAGAATAGAGAGAATGAAAAAATTATATAACATTTAATGAATAGTGGAGTTTTTTAACTCCACTTTTTTTAACAAAAAATAAAAGAAAAATACAAATAAAAAGTAATTAGTATTATAGTATTTGTAAATACTGAAAACATAGGAGGGCATTATGAAAAATCATATTTTACTTGGCAAATTATTAATGAATGCCTTTAAAATTCTAGGAAAAGCACAAAATGAGATTGAAAATGATTTGAAAAATTTTAAGTTTACAAAAGAGCTAGAAATAGATTTTAAAAATATAAATTTTAAGGAGTCATTTAAAAAGAATTTTTTTACACTATTAATAATATCGATTCTTTTAGAGAGTAAAATTTCAAAAAAACATATTGTAAGTTATAGTAAAATAATAACATATTTAAGACAGATAGTAACATCTACAGATAATATTATAGATAATGAAGATAAAGGTTTAATTTTTATAAAAAGTTTAAAAAATAAGATGGTATCAAATAGTTTAATAATGTTGACTTGTCAAAATTTTTTAACAAAAGAATGTTTAGAATTAAGTGAGGGAAAAGATATAGCGGTAAAAAAAATATTTGATAAAATATATCTTATTGCTATGAGTGAAAGTTTAAGAGATAAATCTCAGTATTTAGAATATCCAACTGAGAAATATATTTTAGAAAAAATACACAGTGGAATAGGGGGGGAGCTATTAAAGATAAGTTTAGAAGCACCACTGGTAATTGAAGAGAATAAAAAGTTAAAAGAGTATTCAAATGGAATATTTGAGATAGGGATGGCTTTACAAGCATTGGATGATTTTTTTGATATAGAAGAAGATGAACAGAGTGGAAAAATAAATCTTTTAAGATCAGCATTACTTTATAGTGAGAAAGATGAAAAAGTTGTAAGAGAAGAATATTTAAAAAAAATATCGGAAAATGCATATAATGGGTTTAAAATTTTAGAAGATAATGAGTTTCCAATTAATAAGAAAGAGGCTAAAAAAGTTTTGAAAAAACTTTTTGAATTGAGAGGTTTAAAAGAGTATGTCTCTATTTTAGATTAAGGAGGAAGGGTGAAAAAATATTTTATAATTTTATTTTTAATAATAGTTAGTCAACTTTTTTCTAAAGATTTATATGTTGGATACTGGGAGATGCCAGATGGAAAAGTGATAATTGAGATTGAGAAAGTAGATAAGGAGTACGTAGGATACGTAAGGTGGTTAAAAGATTTAACGTATCCAAAAGGTGATCCTATGGAGGGGATAGAGCAGATCGATAGAAAAAATCCTAATTCAAGTTTAAGAAATAGGAAAGTTATAGGTTTGCAAGTTGTTGGAGGATTGAAGTTAAATAAACAAGCAACTTCATTAACAGATGGTTGGATATATGATTCTTGGAATGGAAAAAAATATTATGGTTCAGCTAAAGTGATTGATGATAATACGTTAAGTTTAAAAGGATCAATTGATCCTTGGGGAGTCTTAGGATATTCTATGAAAGTTAAAAGGGTGCAATTACCAAAATAAAAGTAGGTGAAAAAATGGAGATAAAAAGATTAAGCATAAAAAATTGGCAGAATATTACCTATTTGAATATTGAATTTGAAAAATTATTGATATTAATTGGTGAATCTAATAAGGGAAAGACTAGTATTTTAAAAAGTTTGTCAGCAATTTTAGGGAAATATGAGATTCAAAGTAGTGATTTTAAGAATGAGAATATGGATATAGAAATAAAAATAAAATATTTTGAAAAAAGCTTTGGTTTTTGTACTTTTAAATTATTAAAAAAATTGGGAGAAGAGAATAGATATTTTATTTTCAATCGTGGAAAAGAAAAAGAATTAACAGAGGATGAGGTTAAAAATAAACTTTTGGCAATAAATGGAATAATAATTACATCTAAAGATGTAGGAGTCTATGACGCCTTATGTCAAATAAGAGATATATTTATTTTAGAAAATAATGAAAGTAAAATTGTAAGAGAACTTGAAAGTAAAATACAATATTTAAAAGATAATTTTTTATCTCAAAGTTTACAAAGAAAGGTACTATTTAGTTTTTTTAAAAATATTTTAGAGGATGTTGAATACTATAAAAATAATTTAAATGGAAGACTAGATAATCTTTTTTTAATATTTGAAGAACCTGAATTGCATTTAAGCCCTCAAAGAAGCAGAGAGATGTATTCTTTATTAATTAAATTATCAGAAATAGGGGTTCAAATAGTTATGGAAACTCATTCAAGTTATTTTGTAGGGTTAAAGCAGTATAAATCAATTTGTTTGATAAAAAAAATAAAAAATGACATAAAAGTTTATCAATATACTGGAAAACTTTTAAATGGTGATGAAATAAAAAATTTCAATATGAACTATTGGATAAATCCTGATAGAGGAGAGATGTTTTTTGCCAAAAAAGTAATATTAGTTGAAGGGCAAACAGATAAGATAGCATTATCTTACTTAGCTAAAAAATTGGGAGTTTATAACTACAGTTATTCAATAGTAGAGTGCGGAAGCAAAAGTATTATCCCACAATTTATAAAAATTTTAAATGCGTATAGGATACCATATATTGCAGTTTATGATAAGGATAATCATAAGTGGAGAAATCAGACTGAAATAGAAAATTCCAATATGAAAAATAAAAAAATAAAAGGACTTATAAATAAATATATAGGTGATTATATAGAGTTTGAAAATGATATTGAGGAAGAGGTTTATCAAGAGGAAAGGGAAAGAAAAAATTATAAAAATAAACCATACTATACTCTTCAAAAAATAAGTGAAGATGAATATAAAATCCCTTTGAAATTAGAAGAAAAAATAAAAAAAATTTATAAATGAAGATAGAGATTTTTTTAGCTCTATCTTCATCTGTTTTATAGAGTATCAATTAAAAGCTTTATAAACATTAAAAATATTTAATAATATTATAAAAATAATGGAAGTATTGAATATTTTTTCAATATATTCATTTGATAATCGATGATTAAGTTTTGCTCCAATAAGTCCTCCAAGAATACCACCTGTAACCATTAAAGGTAACATTTCTAGATTATAAGTAGAAAATCCATTTCCAACAGCTATTAAAAACAATTTTGAAAATTGAGATAACAAAATTATAAATACAGAGCTAATAGCAGCGTTTCTAGTAGGAAAAGCAAAGAGCATGACTAAAATGGCTACATTGATTGGTCCACCTCCAATACCAAGAAATGATGCGATTCCACCGAGAAAAAGTCCAACTAAAAATATAATAAAAATATTTTTAATTTTATATTTTGGGAGATAATCTTTAAACAAAACTAAACTTAAAAGTGCTATTAAAATTAAAGCCTGAATTCCTTTTCCAAAACTTTCATTTTTAAAAAGAGTTAAAAAGATATCAAAAGCTTTTTTTCCAATACCTCCACCTAGAATAGATCCAATAGCTAAAATAATTGTATCAAAGTCAGCTTTAAATCCAGATTTAAATTGCTTGATAGTAGCTACAAGTGCCATAGAAAAAACTGTAACAGAAGATAGGACTCCTACTGTAGCAAGATTATAATGTCCTAAAGCATCAAGAACAGGCTTAATAATTACTCCCCCACCAAGTCCAGCTAAAGATCCTAAAGTTGTAGCACAAATGGCAGTAATAAAATAAATAAAAAACATGAGGCCTCCTAAGATGTTAAATTAGATATATTTAAAAAATAAAAATACCTAGTAAGGATGTTAATAATAAAATAATTATAGGATTAATTTTAGAAAAATACTTAGTTCCTAAAAAAACAATAAGAAAAATAAAAGTTGCTTTGATTCCTTGAGAGTAATTGCTTACAAAAAAAGTTGGTTTAGCGATAATTATTCCAGCAAAAGATATAAGAGCTAGGGTAACTGGTTTTACTCCTTTAAAAAATAGGTCTTTTTTAGGATTGTCTTTTATTTTATAAAAAATGCTAGCGACAATTAGGATAACGATAAAAGAGGGTAATGCAGAACTAAAAGTAGCTACAAAAGCTCCTGGAACTCCAGCAACCTGATGTCCAACAAAAGTTGCTGTATTAATGGCAATAGGACCAGGTGTGACTTGAGATATTGCAATAATATCTAAAAATTGTTGTTCTGTTAGCCAATTTTGTCTAAAAACTACTTCTTGCATAAGAGGAAGCATTGCCAAACCTCCTCCAAAAGAGAAAAGTCCTATTTTAAAAAATTCATAAAAAAGCGTGAAGTATATCATCTGTCCCCCTTAATAGTAAAAAATATAATACAACCAATTCCAAAAAATAGAATTAAGAATATAGGTGATACATTAAACAGAACTAGACTTAATAGAGATATAAAAAATATAGAGTAACTTAATTTATCAACTAAAGTATTTTTGGAAAGTTTAATAACAGAGGATAAAATAAGTGCTGCAATTCCTGCTCTTAGACCAATAAATAATTTTTGCATTGTAGGATTTAAAAAACTTTTAGCAAAAAATGCAGAGATTATAATTATAACTAAAAGAGAAGGACCAACAACTCCTAAAGTAGCAGCAATAGAACCTAAAACACCCATACGTTTTTTTCCAATAAAAGTAGCTGCATTAATAGCAATAGGACCAGGTGTCATTTGTGAAATAGAGATTATTTCAAGAAGTTCATCTTTATCAATCCACTTTTTTCCATAAATAATCTCTTGTTCTATAAGTGGAATCATGGCATATCCACCTCCAAAGGTAAACATTCCAATCTTAAAAAAAGTAAGAAAAAGTTCTAACATAAAAGCCCCCTTAATTGAAATAAAAGCAGAGGAAGACCTCTGCTTTTTATATTTGTTAATTATACGTTGTACATATCTTTAATTTTAGCTTGTAACTCTTCATCAGCGATATAATCGTCATATTCCATTAATTTATCAATAATTCCACTTGGAGTTATTTCAATTATTCTATTAGCTACAGTTTGGATAAACTCATGGTCATGAGCTCCAAATAATATAGTTCCTTTAAAATTAGTTAAAGCTTTGTTAAGAGATGTGATTGACTCAAGGTCTAAGTGGTCAGTAGGGTTATCAAAGATTAAAACATTTGCATTAGTAAGCATCATTCTTGATAACATACATCTAACTTTTTCTCCTCCAGAAAGAACTTTAGCCTTTTTAGTAGCTTCTTCTCCAGAGAATAACATTCTTCCTAAGAATCCTCTAACAAAAGCGTCATGCTGATCAGGAGAATATTGTCTTAACCAATCAATTAAATCTAGATCACAGTTCTCAAAGAATGCAGAGTTATCTTTAGGCATATATGCTTGAGTAGTTGTAACTCCCCATGTATAAGTTCCACTATCTGCTTCTATTTCACCAGATAATATAGAGAATAAAGTTGTTTTAACAATATCGTTTTGAGAAATGAATACAACTTTATCATTTGTATTTATTGTAAACGATACGTTATCTAAAATCTTAACTCCGTCGATAACTTTTGTAAGATTTTCAACTTTAAGAAGATTGTTTCCAGCATCTCTTTCAGGTTTGAATTCAACAAATGGATACTTTCTATTAGATATTTGCATATCTTCAAGTTGTAATTTCTCAAGTTGTTTCTTTCTAGAAGTTGCTTGTTTTGATTTAGATGCGTTAGCACTGAATCTAGCAATGAACTCTTGAAGTTCCTGTCTCTTTTGATCTAATTTTTTATTTTTGTTATTTATTAATGTTTGCATTAATTGGTTAGACTCATACCAGAAGTCGTAGTTTCCAACATACATCTTAACTTTTCCATAGTCGATATCAGCTATGTGAGTACAAACTTTGTTTAAGAAGTGTCTATCGTGAGATACAACAATAACAGTAGTATCTTCTAAATTCATTAAAAACTCCTCAAGCCAAGCTATAGCTTGGATATCAAGTCCGTTTGTAGGCTCGTCAAGTAATAGAACATCAGGATTTCCAAATAAAGCTTGAGCTAGTAAAACTTTAACTTTATCAGGCTCACTTAATTCTCTCATGAGTTTATAGTGTAAGTCAGCTGTTATTCCAAGACCTGTTAAAAGCATCTCAGCTTCAGTTTCAGCTTCCCATCCATTTAATTCAGCAAACTCTCCTTCAAGTTCAGCAGCTCTCATACCATCTTCATCAGAGAATTCAGTTTTAGCATAAATTTCATTTCTCTCTTCGATTATTTTCCAAAGCTTTGTATGTCCCATTAAAACAACGTTTATAACTGACTCATCATCATGAGCAAAGTGATCCTGTTTAAGAACAGCCATTCTTTTATTTTTATCAAAGATTACTTCTCCCTCAGTAGGATCTAAATCCCCTGAAAGTATTTTTACAAATGTTGATTTTCCAGCACCGTTAGCTCCAATAAGTCCATAACAGTTTCCAGGGGTAAATTTAACGTTTACATCCTCGAAAAGCTTTCTACCAGAAAATCTCATACTTAGATTACTAGTTGCTATCATTTAAAAACTTCCTCCTAAATATTTATAATATAAATTTAAATTTTGAACACATATCTTAAATATTATATCATGAATTTTAAGAATAGGAAATATAATATATTTTCTTTTTTTTAAAAATTATGTTAGAATATTCTATAAAATTTGTATAAGAAAGAGAGGAAAAAGGTGAATTTATTTACTCCTTTGGATATAAAAAATAAGAGGTTAAAAAATAGAGTTGTTTTACCACCACTAGTTAGGTTTTCTATGGTAGGAAAAGATGGATATGTAACTGAGGGTCTTTTAGAGTGGTATAAAGACGTGGCAGAAGGTGGAACAGGATTAATTATTGTTGAAGCTAGTTGTGTAGCAGAGGATGGAAAATTAAGAGATAATCAGATAGGAATATGGGATGACTCTTTTATTGAGGGATTGTCAAAAGTAGCAGATATCGGTAAAAAATATGACGTTCCAATGCTAATTCAAATTCATCATGCAGGATTTAAAGATGCAGTGGCAAGAGTTTCAGAAGAAGTTTTAGATAAAATTTTAGATCAATTTGTAGAAGCATTTAAAAGAGCTAAAAAAGCTGGATTTGATGGAGTCGAAATACATGGAGCTCATACATACTTGATATCTCAATTAAACTCTAGATTGTGGAATATTAGAGAGGATAAATATGGAGGGTCTTTTGAAAAAAGAATGTATTTTACAAAAACTTTAGTTGAAAGAACAAAGGATTTATTTGATGATAACTTTATACTAGGTTATAGAATGGGTGGAAATGAACCTGAATTAGAAGATGGAATAGCAATAGCAAAATATTTAGAAACTATAGGAATTGATTTAATACACGTATCTTCAGGAGTTCCAAATCCAGAAAAAAAACAAGAAATAAAAATAGATATTCCCGAAAACTTTCCATTTGATTGGGTGGTTTATTTAGGAGTTGAAATAAAAAAGCATGTGAGTATTCCAGTAATAGGTGTAAGAAATATTAAAAGTGAAGAGCAGGCTAGTGCATTGATAGAAAGTGGAATGTTAGATCTTGTAGCAATAGGTAGAGGAATGATAGCAAGACCTAATTGGGTAGAGTTTGCTAAAAAAGAGTATTATAAAAGAACAGGAAAAATGGTGAAATAATGGTTATAAAAAGTTTAGATATATTTTGTGAAATTATCGATAATTTTGGAGACATTGGAGTAGTATACAGACTTGCAAAAGAGTTAAAAACTTTTTATAATGGTAATGTTAAAATAAGAGTTATTTTAAATAGAGTAAATGAATTTGTAAATATGAATAAAAAAGCAAAAGATACAGACTATCAAGAGATAGATGGAATTATTTATATGACAAATGAATATTTAGCTAAAAATATATGTACATTTTCTCCTGCAAATGTTATAATAGAGGCCTTTGGATGTAACATTTTAGAGACGTATTTGGAAAAAGCTAAGCTGGAATCATCACTATTAATAAATCTGGAGTATTTGTCTGGGGAAGACTGGATAGAAGGGATACACCTTATGGAGTCGCCTCTTGGAGCTGAAAAATTAAAGAAATTTTTCTTTATGCCAGGATTTACAGAAAAAAGTGGCGGAGTAATAGTGGATAAGTTATTTTTAAATAGAAAAAAAAGTGTTTTAGAAAATAAAAAGTTTTATTTAGAGAAATATATACCTGAAATAGATGAAAGTTATTTTTTAGGAACTATATTTAGTTATGAAAAAAACTTTTTACCATTAATAGATGTCTTATTAGAAAATGGTAAGGAAAATTGCTTGTTAATACTTGGTGAAAAAGCCCAAATGAGTATAAATAAGATAATTGAAAATTTAAATCTCACTTATTCAAGTGAAGGAATTTATAAATATAAAAATATTTTAATTAAATTTATGCCATTTTTAGAACAAGAGGAATATGAAGAACTAATAAATTTAGCAGATTATAATTTTGTTAGAGGAGAGGATTCTTTTGTAAGAGCTTTACTAACGGGAAAACCATTTGTATGGCATATATATTTACAAGATGAAATGGCTCACATGGACAAGATTGATGGTTTTATAAAAAGATATGATGAAACTTTAAAAAGTTTAGGATTAAATAAAGAATTAGATATTCACACAAAGCTATTAAGAGATTATAATTTAAGAGATAGTAACTCTTTAGAATTGGGAAGTGAAAAATTTGATGATTTTTTTAAAGAGTTTGAAAATATTTCAAAACTTTCTCAAAGCTATTCAGAGTACATTGAATTAAAATGTAATCTTATAGATAAATTAAATGAATTTATTTTAAAATATTAGGAGGTTCAATTATGAAAACTGCTCAAGAATTAAGAGCTGGAAGTACAGTAAAGATTGGAAACGATCCTTACGTAATTTTAAAAGCAGAGTATAACAAATCAGGAAGAAACGCTGCTGTAATGAAGTACAAAATGAAAAACTTATTAAACGGAAATATATCAGATGCTATATATAAAGCTGACGATAAAATGGACGATATCAGACTTGATAAAGTTAAAGCTGTTTACTCATATAACGATGGAGATTTCTATGTATTCTCAAATCCTGAGACTTGGGATCAAATCGAGTTAAAAGATGAGGATTTAGGAGACGCTTTAAACTATTTAGAAGAGTCAATGGAATTAGAGGTAGTTTACTACGAATCAACTCCAGTTGCTGTTGAGTTACCAACTTTCGTTGAGAGACAAGTAACTTATACTGAGCCTGGATTAAGAGGAGATACTTCTGGAAAAGTAATGAAACCAGCTAAAATAAATACTGGATTTGAAATTCAAGTACCTTTATTCGTTGAGCAAGATGAGTGGATCAAGATTGATACAAGATCTAACGAATATGTAGAGAGAATTAAAAAGTAATAAAAATAAGGTTGAAGATTATATCTTCAACCTTTTTTGTTTAATAGAAAAATTTCAAAAAATAAAAATGCCACAAGGGATAACAGGAGTAATCTTATACCCGCATTAAATACCTTAGTGCTGCTTCCTTCCAGATCTGACACGGTTCGATAATAATACGCCATAAGGCTCCTGTCACCACACTTGTGACATATGTAATTATATCATTAAATAAATAAAAATACAAGTAAAAAAATTAGAAAATATTTTTAAAGAAGTTTTTGATTCTATTCTTTTTTTCTTTAAGATTATTTTCATATTTGTTTTTTAATTGATTTTCTAAAAAAGTATTAAAAAGTTCTCGGTTATTTAT
Organism: Cetobacterium sp.; assembly: GCF_051653945.1. Lineage (GTDB taxonomy): Bacteria > Fusobacteriota > Fusobacteriia > Fusobacteriales > Fusobacteriaceae > Cetobacterium_A. Next base: position 66,577 of record NZ_JBOFXD010000032.1, on the reverse strand, counting down.
TAAAGTTCTCTTAACTTCATTTGGAATTGAAGTTTTGATTGTAACAATATCAACATTATTAGAAAAATGATTAGTAATAGACAGAGTATGATAGTTACTTTCAGTTAATTTTATAAGTTCTTCAAGAATATTTTTTTTAATATCATCTAATTTAGGAGAGCTTAAAATAAAGTCTTTATTTAATTCAATATTATCAATAATAGTTGTTCCATCAATTTTAAGAGTTTCTCCAGAAATAGATATTAATTGTTCACTAGATAAAATACCATTTGAAATATAGTTGTTTACTTTATAGAAAGAATGAACACCAAAATTAGAAAGACTAACGTAGATATTAGCAACTAAAGTATTTGTATTAATATCTCCATAAACTTTACCGTTTCCATTTTCGTGTGATAAGAATATATTCAAAGGCAAAGATATATTTTTAGATAAATCAGTATTAAAATCTTTAAAAGAACCATTAAAATCTATTTTTGAAATTGTTCCAGAAAAAGAGATATTTTCGATAAAAATGTTTTTATTATTTTTTAAACTATTATTATTTTTTATTTTTAATAGAATATCCTTTGTTTTTTTAGAAAAATTATTAACTTGTTCTTTAAATTGTATATTGATCTCTTTTTGTATAATTACATCAATATAATCAGTGTTTTGAATTAAAAAATTTATTAAATTATTAGATAGAGTTTTAGAAAAATTATCTTTATTAAAACTAGAGCTAAAGAACTTAGATAAATTTTTATCAAATTGTATTTTATCATCAATTTCTTTAAGAAATTCGATGGTTTTTTCATTTGAATTATTTATATCAGTAGAGGGTGGCGATATTAGATTATTATTAAAGCTAATTCCAATAAGATTTAGATTATTGATAGTAAAGTTATTTTTAGATTTAAAAAATGCTTTGAAATCCATTTCACATTCAACCTTTTCAATTGAAATGTTATATTCAATTAGGGATAAATTTTTTAATTCAAAAGAGTTATTAAAAAAACTAAAATTAGCCTTTTTAATAGTTACTTCTTGTTTAAAAGAAGTGGAAAGTTGTTTTGTGATAATATTTTTAAAATATATATTTTTTCCAAAAAAAAGTATAGTTAAAAATATTAAAATACTAGATATAAAAACTAGCATTTTGTTTTTCATAAAATCCTCCTAAAATATTAAAGGCAAGAAATAAATTTCCTGCCTTTAAATAATTTGTTTTGATTATAGTGCTAATCCACCACTAACTTCAATTGTTTGTCCAGTAATATATGAAGACTCATCACTTGCTAAAAATAATACAGCGTTAGCAATATCTTCAGGCATTCCTAATTTTCCTAAAGTTGTTCTTTCAAGCATTCCATTGATAACATCTTCTGGTAAAACGTCAGTCATTGGAGTAGAAATAAATCCAGGAGCAACACAGTTAGCTCTAACTTGAGCCCCTTTTCTAGCTAATTCTTTAGACCAAGTTTTAGTCATTGCAATAACTCCACCTTTAGTAGCAGCGTAGTTAGCTTGACCAATATTTCCATATAAACCTACAACAGATGATATAGTAACAATTGATCCTTTTTTGTTTTTAGTCATTAAAGGAGCAACAGCTTGAGTCATATTGAAAACTCCTTTTAAGTTAACATTAATTACAGCATCCCAAGCATCTTCACTCATTCTTACAAATGGTGCGTCTTTAGTAATACCAGCATTGTTAACAAGAATATCAATTCTACCAAATTCATCTTTTATTTTTTTTACTAATTCTTTAATTGCATCTCTATCAGTTACATTTAAAATTTCATGTCTAACATTAGCTTGTTCAAAAGTAGCTTCACCCATATCACATGATATAACTAATTCAGCACCTTCAGAAGCTAACTTCTCAACTATAGTTCTTCCAATTCCTCTAGCACTTCCAGTAACTAAAGCAATTTTTCCTTCTATTCTATTCATATAGATCCTCCTATAAAATACATGTGTCATTTAATAGTATAATCATTTTAAAAAAATGTCAATAATTTCCTGAAAAAATTAGTGAGATGTTCCTATTTTGAATAGAGTTTCATTTAATTTATCAGCTTGTTTTTCTGGAAGTAAAAGAACTAAAACGTCACCAGCAAGAATTTTACTACTCCCTTTAGGAATATACTCAGTTTCTCCTCTCCTGATAGCAACAACAAGAGTATTTTTAGGCCAAACAATGTCTTTTATTAATTTCCCATCGAATTCAGATTCTGCAGAAACGGGGATACAAATTAGAGTTTTTTCATGATGCTCATGACGATCCTCTTCTAAATCATCTTTAATTTTTTTCTTAGGCATTCTTTCATATAAAATCTCATAAATAGGTTCTAATTTTAGAATATCTGTAATATAGTATGCTACTATAGAAACTGTTGCAATTGCTAAAAGATGGTCAAAGCTACCAGTCATTTCTAAAATTAAGATAACTCCAGTAATAGGAGCTCTAACAACAGCAACAAAAAATCCAGCCATTCCTAAAATCATATAATGAATAACAAAATCACTGTGAAGATTAAAAGTTGTTATAAGCATTAGTGCGTAAATTTTTCCAAGGATAGCACCTAAAACAAGCATTGGTAAGAATATACCCCCTTGAAATCCAGTTGCATATGATATTGTTGTGAACAATAGCTTAGCAACAAAAACTAACAAAAGAAATAGTATTGTTTGATTAAGGTGTGGTAATTCTTCAACTAAGTGATGTCCACCGCCAGTTATATCAGGCATAACAAAACATATAATAAATGATAATGTCATAACAGATGATATTTTTATAGCTCTAGGAAGTTTAATTCCTTTAAAAATATCTTGTGTTTTAATTAGCGTAACTGTAAAAAGTTTTCCGAAAAATGCAATGACAATTCCAAAAACTATAAAAAATAAAAATTGTAAATATGGATTAATATCTGTAGGATATTTAATATTTAAATTAAAAGATGGATCCATTCCAAATATTCTTCTAGCCACAAAATTTGAAGAAATACTTGCTAAGAATGTACATATAATAAGTTTTGAAGAAAAGAAACGATGAAGTTCCTCAATACTGAATATAACTCCTGCTAGCGGTGCTCCAAAGGCTCCTGCTAAACCAGCACTTGACCCAGCTGTCACAAGATATTTTTCATCACTATAATTTTTTTTGAAAAGTTTGGTAAATCCATATCCAATATACGATCCCAATTGTACAGAAGGACCCTCTCTACCTAGTGATAGTCCAGCTCCAATACCAAGTAAACCGCCAAAGAACTTAACTAAAAGTTCTTTTACCCAAAAGATATAATCTAGTTTTCTTAAAATTAAAGCTTTAACTTGTGGAATACCGCTTCCACCTGTTGTAGGAAATTTTCTAGATAAATAATCTACAAAAAGACCTATAAAGATAAAAATTCCCCATATTAAAAGAAGTTTAGAGGGATTCGTAAGAAGTTCCCTACTAATATAGTGTTCTCTAAGATTACCAGCAACTTGTAAACCATACCTATATACAGATACGATAATTCCAGTAATAACACCTACAAGAAGAGATAGACCATACAGACCCCTATTTCCTTTTTGGAGAAGTTCGACATGATTTTTGATTTCTCTTTTTCTGCTCATAAAAATCTCCTTGATGACATATTGTATTACTTGGGAATATTAACATAAAACCTATGAAAAGTAAAGTTGAATCAAACAAAAGTGAAGGGGGTTGCGTTAAATGAAAGGATAGGGTAAAATATAATGTGATAGAAAGTTATGCTAATGAGGTGATTAATTTGAAATTTAATAAAATGCAAGGAGCTGGTAATGATTTTTTACTGTTTAATGGAGTAAAAAATAAATATGAAAATTATTCAAAGATGGCCAAAAAACTTTGTAATAGACGTTACGGAGTTGGAGGAGATGGTATAATGATTGCTGAGGAGAGTCAAAAAGCAGATATAAAGATGGTTTACTATAATTCAGATGGTTCAAAAGGTGAGATGTGTGGAAATGGAATTAGATGTTTCTCTAAATTTATTTATGAAGAGGAAATTGTAAAAAAGAGCGAAATAAAAATAGAGACAGGTGATGGAATAAAAATAGCTTATTTAACTATAGATGATAAAAATAAAGTAGAATCAATAATGATATCTATGGGTAAAGCAAGATTAGACTCAAAAGAGATTCCAGTATTAATAGAAAAAAATAAAGTTATAAATGAAAAAATAAATATTGATGGAGAAGATGTAGTTTTTTCAGCTGTATTAATTGGAGTTCCACATGCAGTAATAATAAGCGAAGATTTAGAGAGTATTGATGTAAACACTCTGGGAGCAAAGATTGAAAAAAATGAACTATTCCCTAAAAATATAAATGTGAATTTTATTCAAATTTTAGATAAAGATAGAATAAAAATAAAAACATGGGAAAGAGGAGCAGGAAGAACATTAGCTTGTGGAACAGGATCGTGTTCGGGAGTTTATATTTCTAATTTATTAGGATTAGTTGATAATGAAGTAGTTGTAGAAACAGAGGGTGGAGTACTAAAAATTAAATTACAAGGGGATGAAGTATTTATGGTAGGAGTAGCAGAAACCACATTTAAAGGAGAGATAGTATGGGAATAGCAGAAAAATTAATGTTTATTCTTTTTTTAATTTTGATAAGTGCATTTTTCTCTATGGCAGAGATATCTTTGGCTGGATCAAGAAAAATTAAATTACAGTTGTTAGTAGATGAAGGAAATGAAAATGCAAAAAAAGTAATTGATCTTCAGAGTAATCCAGGAAATTTTTTTACAACTGTACAGATTGGATTAAATATTGTAGCTATATTAGCAGGTATAATTGGAGATGGAATACTATCACCAATTATAAATAAATATATAGAGAATCCAACAATAGCATTTTTAATGTCGTTTATATTTGTAACAGGTTGTTTTATTGAATTTGCAGATTTAATACCAAAAAGGCTAGCAATGGTTTATCCAGAAAAAATAGCACTTACTTTAGTGAATCCAATGACTTTAACAATAAAGATTTTAACACCAATTGTGTTTATATTTAGTGGAGTAGCCAATTTAGTTTTTAAAGTTTTCAATACACCAAATTCAAGAAATGAGTTGATAACTCATGATGATATTTTTGCATTGGTAGATGCAGGAGCAGAAGCAGGGGTAGTCCATACAAAAGAGCATCACTTGATTGAAAATGTATTTGAATTAGAGCAGAGATGGGTATCATCAGCAATGACAACAAGAGATGAGATAGTATATTTTACCTTAGAGGAAACAGAGGAAAGTATAAAACAAAAGATAGCAGAGTATCCGCACTCCAAATTTTTAGTTTGTGAAAGTGATATAGATTCAATATATGGATATGTTGGTTCGAAAGATATCTTACCTAGAATTTTAAAAGGTGAATTAAGTGGATTACAGAATATAAAAGAGATAACAAATAGAAATATCTTGATTATTCCTAATACGCTTACTCTTTCGGAGATGTTAGATAGATTTAATGAAGCTAGAGAAGATTTTGCTGTAATATTAAATGAGTATGCTCATGTTGTAGGAGTTATAACTTTAAATGATGTTGTATCTACTTTAATGGGAGATGTAGTTTATCCAATGCAAGAGGAGTACATAATAAAAAGGGGAGATGGCTCTTGGTTAATAGATGGAGTTACAGCGACGGAGGACGTAAAAAAAGTTTTAGAAATAGAAGCTTTTCCAGAAGAGGATAGCTATGAAACAATAGCTGGATTTATAATGTATATGTTGAAAAGTATTCCTAAAAAAGGTGCACATATAGAGTTTAATGGCTATAGTTTTGAAGTAGTGGATGTAGATAACTTTAAAATAGACCAACTTTTAGTAATAAAAGAAGAAAAAAAATCTGGGAATGACACAGAAAATAATGAGAATAAATAAAAAAGGTAGCTCTATAAGCTACCTTTTTTTACTATCTTGTAATGTTTTGTTCTTTAGCAATTCTTTTAACCTCTTCAGCAACAACAGTAGCTACTCTTGGGTCAAAGGCATTAGGGATAACATACTCAGGTGTTATTTCATCGTCCTGAATTAATTTGGCAATTCCAACAGCTGCAGCAACTTTCATCTCTTCAGTTATTTTTTTTGCTTTTGCATCTAGAGCTCCTCTGAATATTCCAGGAAAAGCTAAAACATTATTAACTTGGTTTGGATAGTCAGATCTACCAGTCCCTACAATTTTTGCCCCTCCTGCAATAGCATCTTCAGGCATAATTTCAGGATTAGGATTAGCCATAGCAAAAACAATAGCATCTTTGTTCATAGTTTTAACCATATCAACTGACAAAATATTGGCAGCAGAAACTCCTATAAAAACATCTCTTCCAACAACAGCTTCTTTAAGTCCACCTTTAATATTTTCAGGATTTGTAATATCAGCAATTTCTGACTTTAAGAAATTATAGTTAGCTTTATCATCTCTATTGATAATACCATCAATATCATTAACAACAATATTTTTTGCTCCCATTTTGATAAGAAGTTTGATGATTGAACTACCAGCAGCTCCTGCACCACTAACAATAAATTTAGCAGATTCAAAAGATTTGTTAACTAATTTAAATGAATTGATAAGAGCAGCTACAACAACAATAGCTGTACCGTGTTGATCATCATGAAAAACAGGAATATCAAGTTCATTTTTTAATCTTGTTTCAATTTCTACACATCTAGGAGCAGAAATATCTTCTAAATTTATACCACCAAATCCAGGTGCGATTAATTTAACAGCCTTAATAATCTCTTCAGTATCTTGTGTATCTAAGCAGATAGGAAAAGCGTCAACATCTGCAAATTGCTTAAAAAGAATAGCTTTTCCTTCCATAACAGGGAGAGCAGCTTCAGGACCAATGTTTCCTAAACCTAGTACAGCAGAACCGTCAGTAACAACAGCAACCATATTTCCTTTAGATGTATATTTATATACATTCTCAACATTTTCTTTTATTGCCAAACAAGGAGCAGCAACTCCAGGAGAATAAGCTAAACTTAACTCCTCTTTATTTGTAACAGCAACTTTTGACACAACTTCAATTTTTCCTGAATGAGTCTCGTGTAGCTTTAAAGATTTTTCAAAAACTGTAGACATAATATATTACCCCTTTAATTAAATTTATTTTGAGCTATTTCTAGCTATTTCGTATAAATCATTTCCTTCACAATCATTGATAACAATTGCTGGGAAATCAATAACTTCCAGTCTTCTAATTGCTTCAGCACCTAAATCCTCATAAGCAATAATTTCACTGCTTTTTACAGACTTAGCAATTAAAGCAGCAGCTCCACCCACAGCTGCAAAATAGATAGCTCCATTTTTAAGGATAGAATCTTTAACTTTTTGATCTCTTGCCCCTTTTCCAATCATTCCTTTTAAACCCTGGTCTAAGATAGCAGGAGAGTAAGAATCCATTCTATAACTAGTAGTAGGACCACAACTTCCAATAGGTTGCCCAGGTTTAGCAGGAGAAGGACCAGCATAATAAATAATTTGTCCTTTTACATCAAAAGGTAATTCTTTACCCTCTTCTAAAAGTTTAACTAATCTAGCGTGTGCAGCATCTCTAGCAGTGTAGATAACACCAGTTATAGAAACAGCATCACCAGATTTTAGTTTTTTAATATCTTCATCTCTTAATGGAGTAGTTAATTTAATCATAATGTTACCTCCTTGTGTCTAGCAGCATGGCAATTTAAGTTAACAGCAACTGGTAAAGATGCAAAGTGACATGCTTGAGTTTCAACTTTAACAGCAAGAGCGGTAGTTTTTCCACCAAGACCTTGAGGACCAACATTAGTATCATTTATTAATTTTAAAAGTTCAGCTTCTAAAGCAGCAGCAATTGGATCAGGATTAACATCTTCAATCTCTCTTAGAAGAGCTTCTTTAGCTAATTCAGCACATCTTTCGAAGTTTCCACCGATTCCAACACCAACTACTATAGGAGGACAAGGGTTTCCACCAGCATTTTTAATACTATCAACAACAAACTTTTTAATACCCTCTACTCCATCAGCAGGTTTGAACATTTTTAATGTACTCATATTCTCAGACCCTCCACCTTTAGGGGCCACAATAATTTTAACTTTATCAGAACCAGGTACAAGTTTAGTATGGATAACAGCAGGAGTGTTATCTTGTGTATTAACTCTATCTAGAGGGTGTCTAATAACAGATTTTCTTAAATATCCATCTTTGTATCCCTTAGCAACTCCAGCATTAACAGCTGAGTAGATATCTCCATTGATTTTAACTTCAGTTCCAATTTCTAAGAAAACCACAACAAGTCCAGTATCTTGGCACATAGGAACATTGTCCTTTGCAGCAATCTCATCATTCTCAATAATTTGACTTAAAATAACCTTCCCCAACTCACTAGTTTCTGTTTTTTGGCATTCTTTAATTTTGTTTAAAACGTCACTGCCAATAAAGTAGTTAGCCTCAATACAAAGTCTAGCAACTTCATTAGTAACTAAATCTAAATCTAGTACTTTCATTTTTCCTCCTTAAATTTCCGTGTATGCTTTTTATTAATAAAGAAAGGTACCATCCTTTCCTAAATAGTAAAGAGGCACCTTCTTAAAAAACTACTTTTTGATTTTAACTCTCATTAAAAGGTCTCCTATTTTAACATCTCCAGAAGCAACTACTTCAAGCGCTTCAACTTGGTCCATGTTAGCAATAATAACAGGAGTTTTTGTTGATTTAGCATTTTCTTTAATGTAAGCTAAATCATATTTAATAAGCTCATCTTTAACCTCTACAGTTGATCCAGGTTCAGCGATTCTAGTGAATCCATCTCCGTTTAGTTTTACTGTGTCAATTCCAAAGTGAACTATTAACTCAAGTCCGTTAGGAACTTCAAAACTAACAGCGTGGTTAGTAGCGAAAATATCAATTTCACCAGCAACAGGTGAGCAGATTACTCCCTCAGCAGGATCAATTCCACATCCATCCCCAATCATTTTTTGAGAAAAAGCGTCATCTGGTATTTCGCTTAAAGGAATAACTTTTCCGTTTAATGGTGAATAGATATTAAACCATTCATCCTCTTTTTTCTTTTTAAAGAAATCAAATAATCCCATAGTCAAATCTCCTTTCAAATAAAATGCGAAATATATGTAATATTATTTCACATTTAGTTCATTAAATCAATAATATTTTTAAAAAAAAGCATACAAAGAATAAAAGAAAAATCTATGTACTATAAATAAATTATATCATAAGATTTATTTATTTTCCTAGTAATTCTTTTATTTTTTTAATAAAATTATCAACATCCTTTTTTGTGCTGTCAAAAGATGTAACAAGTCTTACTTCATCAATGTTTTCATTCCATATATAGAAGTAAAAAGACTCTTGAAGTTCAGAAATTATTTCTTTAGGTAAAATGGCAAAAACAGCATTAGCTAAAACTTCTTTTGTCACAGTTATTTCAATTTTTTCTAATTCTAATTTTAGATATTGAGCAATATCATTTGCATTTTTAGCACATTCAAACCAAATATTATTTTTAATATATGGAATAAACTGGGCAGACATAAATCTCATCTTTGAATATAATTGGAGATTTTGTTTTCTTATCCAAGAAAAATCCTTAGCTAATTCTTTGTTAAAAAATATCAGGGCTTCACCAAACATCAAGCCATTTTTAGTCCCACCAAAAGATAAGACATCAACTCCTAAATCTCCAGTCATATCTTTAAAAGAACAACCCAAAGCGACAGCAGCATTAGAAATTCTTGCTCCATCCATATGTAAAAACATACTATTTTCTTTAGCAAAATTAGAGATAGCTTTAATCTCATCTAATGTATAAACAGTTCCATATTCAGTAGTTTGACTAATTGAAATAATTTCAGCTTTTGGCTTATGAAAGTTATTTTTAAAAGTTAACCATTTTCTAGCTGATTCTAAATCAAGTTTTCCATCTGTACTAGGAACAGTTAGAAGTTGCATACCAGTTATCTTACTGGGAGCTCCAGTTTCATCTTGTACAATGTGGGCACTCTCGGGAGTTATAACAGCAGATGCTTTGTTTTTCATTCCCTCTAGGGCTAATACGTTAGCTCCAGTACCATTAAATACAAAAAATACTTCTACATCTCCAAAAATATCTTTGAAGCATTTAGTAGCTTCTTGAGTGATTTCATCTGCTCCGTAAGCAGAAACATGACCATTGTTAACTTCAACTATTTTTTCTAAAATTTTCTGATGAACACCACTATAGTTATCACTAGCAAAAGATTTTTTCATAAATTATATTACCTCCCAGTATATTTATTTTAATACATTATAGTTTTTTTCTTTACAAAAAGCAAAAATAAATAAAACTTGACAAAATTGGAAGAAATCTTTAATATTGAGGTAAAGATTATATTTTATTTGAACCATATATACTCCGAATACGGCGGAGAGTTTCTACAAGCTACCTTAAACAGCTTTCTATGGGTCACAACTTAGTATTTTTATTAAGTTTTTTGACCTGTTTTTGCAGGTCTTTTTTATTTTAGTCGGTAATTATTATAAAATAGTAAAATAAATCTAGGAGGGGAATATGGAAAAATTATTTCAATTAAAAGAGCATGGAACAACAGTAAAGCAGGAGATAATAGCAGGGGTTACAACGTTTTTAACAATGGCATATATTATATTTGTTAATCCATCAATATTATCAATGACAGGAATGGATAAAGGTGCATTAATAACAGTAACATGTTTAGCATCAGCAATAGGAACAGCTATAACGGCATTTTGGGTAAATGCACCATTAGCTATGGCACCAGGAATGGGATTAAATGCATTTTTTACTTTTACACTTGTTTTAGGAAATGGAGCAACATGGGAGGAAGCTTTAGGAGTAGTATTTATCTCTGGAGTTATCTTTTTAGCTCTGACATTTTCAGGATTGAGAGAGAAAATAATAGATGCTATACCAGCTGAAATAAGATTAGCTGTAGGAGCAGGAATAGGTTTATTTATAGCATTTATAGGGATGCAAGGAATGGGATTGATTGTAAGTAATCCAGCAACAGTAGTAGCTTTAGGGAAGTTCAACTTAAATGTTGTTTTAGGGTTAGTTGGTTTTGCAATTATGGGATTCTTAGAGATGAAAAAAGTTAAAGGTGGAATTTTAATAGGGATTGTGGCAACGACAGTTTTAGGAATTATTTTTGGTGCAGTTCAGCTGCCATCGCAAATAATATCAATGCCTCCAAGTCCAGCACCAATAGCTTTAAAACTTGATGTTTTAGGAGCTATCAAGCCAATGTTTTTAGGATCAATTTTTTCATTTATGTTTGTTGATTTATTTGATTCTTTAGGAACGATAATGGCTTGTGCTCATGAAGCTGAAATGATAGATGAAAAGGGTAAGATAAAAAATGTTAGTAAAATATTGGAAGCTGATGCAATAGCAACAGTAATAGGTTCTCTTTTAGGTACATCAACTACTACAACATTTGTGGAATCAGCCTCAGGGATTGCAGTTGGTGGAAGAACTGGATTAACAGCTTTAACAACAGCAGTATTATTTGCAATCTCATTATTCTTTTCTCCAATAATAGGAGTTGTACCAGCATTTGCTACAGCACCAGCTCTTATACTTGTAGGAGTTTATATGTTTAAAAATTTATTAGATATAGATTTTCATAATATAGAAGTTGCAATACCATGTTTCTTAATAATAATAATGATGCCACTAACTTATAGTATATCAATTGGAATTTCTTTTGGATTTATTTCTTATATATTAGTGTGTCTATTTGGTGGGAAAGTTACACATGTAAAACCAATAATGTGGGCGATAGGATTTTTCTCAGTTATAGAATTAATGTTTAAATAAAAAAGGAGCTAAGCTCCTTTTTTTTATGCACTCTTTTTTAAAGTTAGTTTTTCAGTTTTAAAGATAAAAGATATTCCAAAAGCGATTAAAGCTGGGATAACCCAAGGGAAACCATGATTAGCAAGAGGAATAAAACGTAAATCTACTTTTAACATTTCAGCAATACTGATTATTAAAGTCACTGTGACAGCAGATTTAAAAGTAAAGTGATTTTTAACACCAAAAATATTTAATAAAATAAGAACAATAGTAATAGGATAAAGTACTACTAATACAGGAACAGATAAACTAATTATATAATCTAATCCTGCAACAGAAAGTACTGTTGAGAAAATACAAATCCCAAGAGCTATTTTTTTATAAGATATTTTAAATAGTTTTGAAAACCACTCACTAGCTAAAGCAACTAATCCCACAGAAGTTGTTAAACAAGCTGCAGCTACACAAATTCCAAAAGCTATTTTTCCAATATTTCCAAGAGTCATCTCTGCTAAAGTTAAGGTTGTTTGAGCAGTTGTAAGACCTTTTATACTACTAATTTGTGCTCCTAGGTAAATTAAACTTAAATAGATAAACCCAAGACCAATAGCGGCAATAAATCCAGCATTACTTAAAAAAGATTTTTGTTCATTTGTATCAGTTACTCCTTTTCCTTCAAGTCCTCTAATAATTATAACTCCAAATAGAACAGAAGCTAAAGCGTCCATTGTTTGATAACCACTCACAAATCCATAAGAGAAAGGATTTCCAATTATAATAGAGTCAACAGGTGTTCCTAAATCACTAGTTACTCCTAAAATAGTTATTAATGAAAGAATTAATAGGATAATAGGTGTTAAAAACTTACCTAGAATATCAGTTATACTTGATTCATTTAAAACTAAGAATAGAGTTACTCCAAAGAAAATAATAGATGTTAATACTGCGATAATAGTAGGGTTTGAATTAGGGAATAAAGGTAAAACTCCCATTTCAAAAGTAGTTGATCCTGTTCTAGGTATAGCAAACAGAGGACCTATAACCAGTATTAATATAGTAGAGTAGATTGTATTAAATTTATTTGAAACTTTATTTGCAAATTCGTCTAGACTTCCAACTTTTGTGAACGCAAGAATTCCAAGTAGTGGTAGCCCAATTCCAGTTAGAAAAAATCCTAGACCAGCTTCAAACCAATCTTTTCCCACTGCTACTCCAACAGAAGGTGGAAATAGTAAGTTTCCTGCTCCAAAAAACATAGAGAATAGAGCGAAACCTAAAATTAAAATTTCTTTCTTTTTATTCATTGTAACCTCCAAAAAATTAGTATTGTTGTAATAAAAAAAAGTGTGTGTTTAAATAATTAGAAAAATTGTACCAAAAAATCAGAAAAAAAGCAAGGATAAAATAATGAAAAAAAGGTATTGATGTACTAAAAAAATGGTATATAGAACAATAAAGTTTATGATAAAGTACAAGAACCCTTTAAAAATAATAGGTTTACTTTCCAAAAATACGAACAAAAAAATAAAAAAATTGTTATCTACTAAGGAAGGGGAATAAATGGTAGGATTATTTTAGAAAATATTAAACATTAATTAAGGAGGAGTCATCATGGAAATGTTAAAATCTATAATAGATGGAACTAATACAATTTTATGGGAAAAGAATGTACTTGTGGTAATGTTGATTGGAATGGCACTATACGCAAGTTATAAAACTAAGTTCATGCAAATTAGATTATTTGGAGAAATAATAAAAACTCTGAAAGGTGAAAAAATAAATGGAGAAAAAATAAGTTCTTTAGAAGCTTTTTATTTAGGGACAGCTTGTAGAGTTGGAGCAGGAAATATAGCTGGAGTTGTAGCAGCTATATCTGTAGGAGGACCAGGGGCATTGTTTTGGATGTGGATAGTAGCACTACTAGGGGCTTCAACAGCATTTGTTGAATCGATTTTATCTGTAGTTTATAGAGAAAAAGATTCTAATGGAAATTATAAAGGTGGAACACCGTGGGTTATAAAAAATAGATTAAAAAAGAGATGGTTAGGAATAGTTTATGCAGGAGCCTCAGTGATATGTTATATGGGAGTTATTCAAGTTATGGCAAACTCTGTAACGGAATCGGTGGTTGGAGCTTATAAAGTAAATTCAACAATAATTTCAATAATACTGGCATTATTAGTTGCGATAACAATTTTTGGTAATGGAAGAAAAGATAGAATAGTGATAGCATTAAATAAAATTGTTCCTGTGATGGCTTTTATATATTTAGCAGTTGTACTATATGTTCTTTTAACTAATATAACAGAAATTCCGACGGTCTTTGGAAAAATATTTTCGGCAGCTTTTGGAATAGATCAATTTGCAGGAGGAGCTTTAGGTGGAGCAATTATACAAGGGGTAAGAAGGGGATTGTTTTCTAATGAGGCGGGAAGTGGTAATGGAAACTATGCAGCAGCCTTAGCAGATGTAGATGAACCTGTTAAACAAGGAATGGTCCAATCGTTAAGTGTTTTTGTTGATACACTAGTTATTTGTAGTGCTACAGCTTTTGTTATTCTATTAGCAAATGATTCTGGTTTAAGTGAATTAAATGGTATGGTATTATTCCAAGAAGCTTTAAAAAGTCATATTGGTTGGATAGGGATACCATTTACAGTAATAATATTATTTTTCTTTTCTTTTAGTACAATACTAGGAGTTACTTTTTATGGAAGAAATGCATTACAATTTATCAGTGAGAATCCTAAACTAAATATAGGGTATAAATTGATAGTTGTGTGGATGGTTTATGTTGGAGGAATTGAGCAAAATTATTTTGTGTGGTCTTTAGCAGATTTTGGATTAGGATTGATGACTATAATCAATATCGTGGCGATAGCTCCATTAATAAACGAAAGTATTATGTATTTGGAAAAATACGAGCAAAAATTAAAGGGATGTGCTAAAATAAACCCATAAATTATGTAAAGTTATGGGGGAACTGAAATATGAAAAAAGTAAGAGTTACAGTTTCGGAAGATATTTGGAGACTTTTAAAAAAAGATTCAGAAGAGTTTGGAATAAATAATAATAAATTATGTAATTTTATTTTAGATAAATTTAAATATACTAAAAAGTTTGACATTGAAAATTTTATAGAACCTCAAGGAAGGCCCTTAAAAAAAGTTATACAATTTGATTTGAATGTGGCTAATAAAGGGATATATTATGATATATTAAAAGCTAACGGCGTAGAGATAGAAGCTGAGTTTTTTAGAGATCTTTTTGAAGTGTATTCATCACAATTTAAGTATCAACGAGAAATATTTATATTTCAAGAAACTTATAAAGTAGTTTTAGAAGCTATAAAAAATAAATCAAAAATGAGAATACTTTATATGGAGGATAATTTAACAATATCTCCATATTTTATAAAAAGAGAGGATCAAGGAGATGAAAATTTTATATTTGCTTACGATGATGAGAATAAAATTTATAGAAGTATAAAATTAAAAGATGTTGTCATTTTAGGTGTTTTAAATGAAAAAATTCAAATTAGGGATAAGAAGTATATCGAAAATATGAGAAAAAATTTCGATCCATTTTTAGGAGAGAGATTATTAATAAAAGCTATTTTCACTCCAATAGGAGAGAGTATGCTAAAAAGTTTTACTAACTATAAACCTAAACTTATAAAAAAAGATGAAAATGTTTATCAATTTGAAATGACTTTAGAAAATGCGAAATTTTATTTTGCTTCTTTTCTAAAAGAGGTCACAATAATAGAACCACAAAAATTAAGAGATGAATTAAGAAGTTCTTTTTTACAAGCATATAAAATTTATGATGATGAAAAAATTTAAAAAACTTGAAAAAGTAAAAAAAAAGTGTTATTATTTACAAAAATTAAAATTAATTATCAAAATAAAGGCAATCTTTTATAAACAGGTTGCCTTTTTAATAATATTTATTTTATACGGGGAGGAGAAAAATGAATAAAAGGAAAGAGATTTTAGTTTTAGGGTTAGCATTATTTTCAATGTTTTTTGGAGCGGGGAACTTGTTATTTCCGCCATCTCTTGGGGTAGCAGTTGGACAAAGTTGGTTTATAGCAGGAATAGGTTTTTTTATAACTGGAGTTGGATTACCACTACTTGGAATTCTTGCATTTACAAAAGGTGGAGGTTTAGATGAGTTTGCAAGTAAAATTTCTAAAAAATTTAATACAGCATATTTAACAACATTGATTTTAGTGATTGGACCATTGTTTGCAATTCCTAGAACAGGATCAACTACTTTTGAAATGGGAGTATTACCACTAATAGGTGGAGTAGATCCTGCAATAGCTGCAATAGCTTGTTCTGTTATATTTTTTGGGACAACACTATTTTTAGTTTTAAATGAGTCTAAAGTGACAGATGTTTTAGGAAAATTTCTAACGCCGATTATATTAGTAATTTTAGCTTTAATAACAGTAATTGGGATTTTAAATCCAATTGGAGAACCTGTGGCAAGCGTAGTTGAAGGAAGTCAATTTTCATACGGATTTATAAATGGTTATCAAACAATGGATGCATTAGCTTCAGTTCTATTTGGTGTGATAATAGTAAAGGGATTAGAAGGAAAAGGTGTTACAGATTCTAAAGAACAAAAAGTATTTTTAACTGGAGCAGGATTTATAGCAGCATTAGGACTAGGACTAATATATTTTAGTTTAATTTATCTAGGAGCTCAAATTAGTAGCATGCAAAATCTATCCACAGCTCAAACAGCATTAATGTTAGCTGAATTAACATTGGGAAGCTCAGGAAAAATGGCATTTGGTATTTGTGTAGCTGCAGCATGCTTAACAACCTCTGTAGGACTAACAGCACTAGTAAGTGATTGGTTTTCAAAGCTGACTAATGTATCGTATAAAAAAGTAGCTGTTCTAACGTGTGCATTTTCAGCAATATTAGCTGTAGCAGGTTTAGATTACATTATAAGTTTGGCTGTTCCAGTTTTAGTGGTTCTTTATCCAGTTACTATTGTATTAATTATTTTAAATATTTTTGGTGTTGAAAATAAAAATTGTTTTGCCTTTGCAACGATAATTACTTTAATTATAAGTATTTTAGAGGTTTTAAAAGTAGATTTATCGTTTATACCTTTATCAAATTTAGGATTTGCATGGATTATTCCAGCAATAGTTGCATTTTTAATTGGAAAAGTTATAAAAAATTAAATAGCTTGTTTGTATATACTTAATATATTAAAATAGAACTCAATCATATTTTGATTGAGTTTTTTTAATATTATCTTGAAAAAAAAGGATAAAGGGTGTATAATTCCAAACTATATGAAAAAAATCAGGAGGGAAAAAGTGAAGGTTTATTTAACAAACAAAGAAACAACAGAGCAAGTTCTTCTTTTAGGAGAGAATAAGGGGCATTACTCATTTACTAAAACTACTTTACTAGGATTTATGGGAGGAGTGTACATAGCTCTTTCAGCTTTAGGAAATTTAATAGCTAACTTTACTATAGGTGGAGGAGCTGGAAAATTTGTAGGAGCTGCTGTTTTCCCAACAGGATTGATGCTTGTTGTATTAGTAGGAGGGTCATTATTCACAGGAGATTGTCTAGGGTTATTGGCTTTTACTAAGGGAAAGGTAGAAAAGACAACATATACAAGAAATTTATGTGCAGTATGGATAGGGAATTTTTTAGGATCAATATTTATAGCGTATATGTCTTACTTAGCAGGAAATTATTCATCACCAGAATTTTCTAAATATGTAGTTGGAGTTGCAGAACACAAAGTTCATCTTACATTTACAGAAGCAGTAGCAAGTGGATTTTTATGTAACATATTAGTTGCTATTGGTGTTTGGTTTGCTTTAGCTGCAAAAGATTTAGCAGGAAAAATATTAGCTATTTGGTTTCCAATAATGTTGTTCATATTAGGAGGATTCCAACACGTAGTTGCTAATATGTATTATGTGAGTATAGGAAAAATACTTATGTCTACAGTATATTCACCAAGTGAAATGGCAGTTCATTTTTTAGCTGTTACAATTGGAAACTTTTTATCAGGAGCATTATTTTTACCATTAATATATAAAAAGTTATACATGAATGATTAATTAAAAAGGAGTAGAAAGTTAATTTCTACTCCTTAATTTTTTTACTTTTTTCTATGAACAGTTCTTCCATCAGCTTGATGATTAGGTGTCATTGCAATCTCTGTCAATTGTATATTTTCAGGAAGGCCAGTAGCATAAATTACAACATTTGCTACATCATCTGGAGTTAAAGCATCAATACCTTTATATGTATTATTAGCTTTTTCAATATCTCCTTTAAATCTAACCTTACTAAATTCTGTTTCAACTAAACCAGGTTTAACATTAGTAACTCTAATGTTTGAATCAACTAAATCAACTCTTAAACCATCAGAAAAAGTTTTAACAGCAGCTTTAGAAGCACAATAAATTGCTCCACCTGCATAAGCAGCATCCCCAGCGATAGAACCGATATTAACAACGTGTCCAGAGTTATTTTTTAACATTAAAGGAACTACAGCACTTGTAATATAAAGCATTCCCTTAATATTAGTATCAATAACAGTGTCGATATCTGTAGGAGAAGCTAGATAAACTTTGTCTAGACCTAAAGCTAATCCAGCGTTATTGATTAAAACGTCGATTTTTTTAAAAGACTCAGGTAAAGATTTAACTTTATCTTCAACATCCTTACTATTACGCACATCAATAACCAAAGTATGAACTCTTATACCATATTTTCTAATCAATTCTTCTTTTAAAGAATCAAGTAAATCGGAACTTCTAGCAGTTAAAATTAGGTTTGCACCCTTTTCTGCATAGGCTAAAGCACAACTTCTTCCAATACCTTTTGTTGCTCCAGTAATAAAAATAGTCTTACCGTATAAATTGTTCATAGAAAAACCCCCTTAGCTTAATATATAAGCATTTTTTATTTTTTCAACACTATCATAAATATTTGTGTTTGAATCTATTTTAATTGAAAAATCAGAAGATATTTTATACAGTGGTTGTCTTTTATCGTACAACTCTTGTATTGTTTGTAGCATGTCTTCTGAGTTTGTAAGAAGTGGTCTAGTTTTACTTCTTTTTACTCTTTCGTAAATGGTATTAACATCACAATCTAAATAAACTACAAAAGAAGTAGATTTTAGATTTTTAATATTAACATTATCGATAATTGCTCCACCACCAGTAGAGATAACTATATTGTTGTCTTTAGATTCTTCTTCAATAATAGATCTTTCTAAATCTCTAAAATATTTTTCTCCATGCTCTTCAAATATTTCAGGAATAGTTCGTTTTTCTTTCATAGATATACAACGATCAATGTCTATGAATTTCATATCAAGGTTTCTGGCCAGAATTCTACCAATAGTAGTTTTCCCACTTCCCATAAAGCCTATAAGAGCTATATTAGCTTTCATAAAAATTAAAAATGTTCCCCATTGTCATAATAATTTGAACCTTCAAGGGGATAGAAGATAACAGTAGTGTCGTTATTGTTTGTTAGTTTTTTACAAAATTTTGTGATGAAATCTGCAACAAGATTTTTAGTTTCTTGTCCTCTATCAAACCAAGCAACATCAACAAAAGTGTAACCAGGAACGATAGCTCCATCAAAAATATACTCAGTTTCAGTATGCTCAATAGTAAACCAAGTTCTATCACATTCTACAATTGAAGTAAGTCCATCAATTAATTCTTTACTATTTTCAATTAAACTTTTTTTATCAATACCTCTAAATTTTAAATGTGGCATTTTATTCCTCCTTTTCTGGTAAAAGAATAACTTCTACACAGTTTTTTATGTTTAGTGCTCTATTAGAAAAATTTATAATAGAGTTATAGTTTACTGTCTTATTATACCTCATAGGAGTATAAAATTCATAGTCAGATATTAAATTTTTTTTCTCCAGGTAATTATTCCAAAAACTATTGGTATTTAATGCAGTTTCAAAATTTAGTTTATAGTTCTTTTGAATATCTAAAATTTTATTTTCTGGAAAAGTTCCTTTTTGTATATTTGCAATAGTATTTTTAACTTTAGATATAACTTCATCAACTCTTTTTGTATCTGTACTAAACATAATTTGAAGATAATTTTCTCCAAAATTTAATTTTTCAAGGTTAGAATATGAGGAAATAGAATAAACACCTCCAATTTTTTCTCTAACATCTTCAATAAGGAGTATATTTAGTAAATTAGAAAAAGCTCCATATAAAACTCTATTTTCTAATGAAAAATTACTTTGATAAGGGAAAGTTAAAATAACTGTAGCTTTTTTATCAATTCCTTTAATAATAGTTTTTTTAACAGACTCAGTAGGATAAACTACATTTAAGTTTTTGTATTCTAATTGATTAGTGTTTACAGGAAGATTAGCGAAGTAATAATCTAAATTTTTAATTAAAGTTTGTTCGTCAATGGAACCTGTAACAACTAGTTTATAATTTTTAAAATTACTAAATAAATGTTCAAATGTATTTAAAAGAGATTCTTTTCTTACATAAGAAAGATCATCTATTTCTAAAGGAACTTTTCTTGGGTGGTTATTGTTTAAAGTTTCTAGATATGTTTTTTTAAATAAAGCTTTAGGAGAAAAATCTCTATTTTTTATTAACTCTCTATTTGTTTTTAAATTTGATTCAATAATATTTTCATCAAATTTTGGATTAGAGAGAAGCGTTCTAAAAAACTTTAATGCTTCAGGAAGGTTCTCTTTATTTGTGGATATTGTAAATCCTTGGGTATAATCATCAATAAATGGTTCAACACTAAAATTTTTCCCTTTGAAATATAACTCTAAAGAGCTATAGTTAATATCTCCTACTCCAGAAGTAGAAAGAATTTCTGGAAGGAAAAGTGAGTTAATATATTCTGGATATTCTAGACTAGAGCTGCCTTGTAATTTAGTTAATTTAAAAGTTATCTTATCTTTATCGAAGTTAGTTTCTTTATAAAGAACTTCTATTCCGTTTGAAAGAAGTAGTTTTGTATAATCTTTTTCTTTTGTAATAATTTTAGAAACACCAGGTACTAAATTTAACTCTGGTAGTTCAGTTTTAAAAGACTTTTCTTTAATAGAGGTTGTATTTTTTGTTAAAAGTAAGTCGATTAAAGATTTAATTTCATTTGTTTTAGGCAGTTTATCCTTCATATTTTCTCTAGAAGTTATTAATACATCGTAATTTAAAAATGTAAGACTGCTAGCAATATTTTTTAAGTCATCAACAGTTATATTTTTTAAAACATTTTCAGTTAATTCATACTCAGCATCAGGTTCTATAAAAATATTATTATTTAAAATATAATCGACAATAGAATCTGTGTAGACATCATTTTTGATACTTTCTTTATTATTAACAATAGTCTTTAGATTATTTAAAAGATTTATTTTCTCATTTTCTAACTCTTGAGATGAAACCCCATTTAATGAAATATTTTTTAAATTGTCAATTATATCTGTTATAGATTTATTTATATCCTCATCTTTTATAAGAGCTGAAATTGCATAAATTCCAGTATTTTTATTAAGGGGGAAATTATAAATAGAAGAATATACAAAAGGTGAATCTTTATCTTTAGATAAAATAGAAAATCTAGTATTTAAAATAGAATTGAGTAAGATTTTTTCTAAATTATTCTTAAATGAAGCCATAGTATCAATAGTAGATATAGGTTCTTTCCACATTAAATTAAAATTAGTTGTAGTTAGTTCAGGATCAGTAAAAATAGTAACAGAATCCTCAAGTGGTAAAGATATTTCATAATTTGTATTGATAATGTTTGTTTTATTTTTTAATGATGCAAAATTACTAGTAATAAGGTGTTTGATGTCTTCAGGGTTAAAATCTCCAACAGCAATAACAGCCATATTTTCTGGTTGGTACCATTTATCGTAATAATCTCTAAGTTTTTTAGAAGTTGCGCCTTTTATAGTTTCAGGAAAACCTATAGGAAATCTTTTAGAATACCAAGAATCGCCATATAAAATTTTCTTTTGTAAATCTCCAACTCTTTGAGAAATTCCTTGTCTTAATCGCCACTCTTCAATAATTATATTTTTTTCACTTTCAACATCTTTTGGATCGAGAGTTACTTCTGATGCCCACTCTTTAAGGACATTAAAACCAGTTTCTAAATCAGATTTAGAGGTAGGAACTTGAAGTTTAAAAACTGTCTCAGAAAAGCTAGTATACGCATTTAAATCTCCACCAAAACTTAAGCCTAAAGATTGGAGATATGTAACAAGCTCATTTTTTTTATACTCTGTGGTACCATTAAAAGCCATATGTTCTAAAAAATGTGCCAATCCTTGTTGGTCTTCTTCTTCGTAAAGAGAACCAGCTTTTACAACAAGATTTAAAGAAGCTCTATTTTCAGGTTTTTTATTTTTAAATATATAGTACTGCAACCCGTTATCAAGTGTTCCAGAAATCAGATTTTTAGATACTTGTAGATTTGGTTGGTTACTAGCAAAAATAAAAAGCTGTAAAATAAAAAATATTATGGTAAACGGAAATATTCTTTTTTTCATGGATAAATCCTCCTTGTATAAGTTAAAGATATTTAAATAGTAACATTTTATAAGTTTTATTAAAAGGATTATTTAGTAGATTTTTTTAGATAAAATTGTTAAAATATAACGAATAAATAATAAATGGAGGACAGCGTGAGAGTAAAGGACAAAAAGAAATTCTTTAGATTTTTAATACTATTAACAATTTTTATTTTTACAATTTCTTGTGGGGTTAAAAGATTTGTTTTTAATGATGAGCCTAAAAAAGTAGAGATGGTAAGTGATGAAATAAAGGTAGATGTTTTATCTTTGAATAAAACAAATACAGATACAGAATTAAAAAAAAAAGATTCTACTATAAAAGAGGATAAAAAAGAGGAAGAGTTTAAAAGTGTAACTGAAGAAAAAACACCTGAAATAAAAGAGGAAGTTTTGATAAGTGAGCAAAAAGAACAAAAAAATATTGAGAAAAATATAGTAAATAATTCGAAATATATTAAAAACCAAACATTATTTGTTTATAGAGATGAGATACAAAAAGAAAAAATAGATACTTTGAGAAAAGGTACAAGAGTTGAGATTATAGACGAAAAAGAAATAACTGTAAATGATAAGAAAAAATCTTTATTAAAAGTACAGTATAAAAAAGATTTAAAAAGTAAGAGTGGTTGGATAAGTAAAGTAGATTTGGCAAATAGTTTAAATGAAGTTTTACCAAAAGAATGGAAAAATTTAGATTTTACAACAGATTATCCAATTAATAATTATGGTAATAATCCAAGAGTAGATGTAAAAGGAGTATACTTAAATATTTATACAATTGGAAGTTCTAAAAAAATGGAAAGACTTATAAACCTTGCAAATACAACAGAAATAAATGCTTTTGTAATAGATGTAAAGGATGATAATGGAGTATTATCTTTTGAAATGGAGGCTCCTAAAAAATTTGGAGTACCAGTTTCAAAAAATTATCCAATAAAAAATATAGAAGAGTTTATGAGAAAAATGAAGGAAAACAATATATATATGATAGCAAGAATTGTTTCCTTTAAGGATCCAACATATGCAAAAGCAAATCCCGATAAGGTAATTATTTCAAGAGATACAGGAAAACCTTATACAAATAGTGATGGAATAATTTGGGTATCACCACATGATAGAAATCTTTGGGATTATAATTTATCAGTTGCAGAGGAAGCGGCAAAAGCAGGATTTAATGAGATTCAATTTGATTATGTAAGATTCCCCGCTTCAAATGGTGGGAAATTAGATGCAAAATTAAACTATAGAAATACTAAAAGTGAATCAAAACCAGAAACTATTCAAAAATATTTAAAATATGCAAAAGAAAGATTGAATGCCTTAGGTGTTTATACAAGTGCTGATGTTTATGGGCAAGTAGGAACATTTAGTGATGATATGGGATTAGGGCAACATTGGGAAGCGGTAACTCAAGTTGTTGATTATATTTCACCGATGATGTATCCAAGCCATTATGGGAATGGAGCTTACGGAATAGCAGTTCCAGATGCACAACCATATAAAACAATATATTATTCATTAAAAGATTCTATAAATAGAAATGAGAATGTTAATTCACCAGCAGTAATAAGACCATGGATTCAAGCCTTTACTGCAAAATGGGTAAAAGGATATATTCCTTATAACGAGAAGGAAATAAGAGAGCAAATTAAAGCAATGAACGATTTAGGGGTAACAGAGTATTTACTTTGGAGTCCAAGTAATAACTATAAGATTACAGGGAAATAAAAATAAATGTTTAAAAAAAGTATAGTGTATGATATAATGTCATTTGAACTAATTTAAAGGAGAAAAGATTGGAAGGAATAATAGTTATAGATAAACCTATCGGTATAACTTCCTTTGATGTTATAAGGGTTTTAAGAAGAAATTTGAAAGAAAGAAGAATAGGACATACAGGAACTTTAGATCCTTTAGCAACTGGAATTCTAGTTATTTGTGTAGGAAAAGCTACAAAATTAGCACAGGATATAGAGGGGTATGAAAAAGAGTATGTTGCAGATTTAGAACTTGGTTTTAAAACAGATACTTATGATATAGAGGGAAAAGTTTTAGATAAAGTAGATAAATTTAATATTTCTTATGAAAATTTTGAAAAAACATTAGAAACATTTAAAGGGGATATAAAGCAAATACCACCAATGTATTCTGCTATAAAAGTGGATGGAAAGAAGCTTTATGAGTTAGCAAGAGAAGGTGTAGTGATTGAGAGAAAAGCTAGAGATGTCAGTATAAAAAATTTAGAAACTATATCTTTTGATGGAGTAAAGGCTAAAATTGATTGTACAGTTTCAAAAGGTACATATATAAGAAGTCTAATTTATGATTTAGGTGAGAAATTAGGAACTTTTGCAACAATGAGTGGTTTAAGAAGAACTAGAGTTGGAGAAGAGGATTTAACAAGAGCGTTCACACTAGAAACTGTTGAAAAAATGGTATCAGAGAACGATTTTTCTTTCTTAGTTTCAATAGAAGATTATTTTAAATTTCCTAAAGTAGATATTGACGATGAAAATGATTTAAAACTTTTTGTTAATGGACAAAGATGTAAAAAAAGAATAAATGAAGGAAAATATAGAGTTTATTCTAAGAATAATTTTATAGGTTTGGGTGAAGTTACAAAGGGATTATTAAAAGGTTACAAATATTATTAATTATAGAGAGGAAGAAATATGAAGATTAAAAACATTGCAATTATTGCACACGTTGACCATGGAAAAACAACTTTGGTTGACTGTTTATTAAGACAATCTGGAGTTTTCGGAGCTCATGAACTTGAAAAAGTTGCTGAGAGAGTAATGGACTCTAACGATATTGAAAAAGAAAGAGGAATAACAATATTCTCTAAAAATGCTTCAGTAAGATACGGAGATTGTAAAATTAATATTATAGATACTCCAGGACACGCGGACTTCGGTGGAGAAGTTCAAAGAATCATGAAGATGGTTGACTGTGTTGTTTTACTAGTAGATGCGTTTGAGGGACCAATGCCACAAACAAAATACGTATTAAAGAAAGCTTTAGAGCAAGGACATAGACCAATAGTTGTAGTAAATAAAGTAGATAGACCAAATGCAAGACCAGAAGAGGTTTTATACATGGTTTATGATTTATTTATCGAATTAAATGCTAATGAGTTACAATTAGAGTTCCCAGTTGTATATGCTTCAGGAAAAGCTGGATTTGCTAAAAAAGAATTAAATGATGTTAGCGATAATATGCAACCATTATTTGAAACAATATTAGAGCACGTTGAAGATGCAGAGGGAGATAACGACAAACCTACGCAATTCTTAATAACAAACATTGAGTATGACAACTATGTTGGAAAGTTAGCTGTTGGAAGACTTTATAACGGTACATTAAAAAGAAACCAAGATGTTATATTAATAAAAAGAGATGGAAAACAAATTAGAGGAAAGGTTTCAGTTCTTTATGGATATGAAGGTTTAAAAAGAGTTGAAATTCAAGAAGCTTTCTCTGGAGATATAATCTCTGTTGCAGGTTTAGACAATATTGATATTGGAGAGACAATTGCTGATTTCAATGAGCCAATCGCTTTACCAGTAATCGATATAGATGAGCCAACTTTAGCAATGACATTCATGGTAAATGATTCTCCATTTGCTGGAAAAGAAGGTAAATTTGTAACATCTAGAAATATTTGGGATAGACTTCAAAAAGAGCTTCAAACAAACGTTAGTATGAGAGTAGAAGCTACAGAAAGTCCAGACGCTTTCGTAGTAAAAGGAAGAGGAGAACTTCAACTTTCAATACTTTTAGAGAATATGAGAAGAGAAGGATTTGAAATTCAAGTTTCTAAACCAAGAGTTTTATTAAAAGATGTTGATGGAGAGAAATGTGAGCCAATCGAATTAGCAATGGTTGACGTTGATGATGCTTTCGTAGGTGTTGTAATTGAAAAAATGGGTATCAGAAAAGGAGAAATGATAACAATGACTCCTGGAACTGATGGATATACAAGATTAGAGTTCAAAGTACCTGCAAGAGGATTAATTGGATTTAGAAATGAATTCTTAACAGATACAAAAGGAACAGGAATATTAAATCATTCATTCTATGATTTCGAATTATATAAAGGTCCAATTCCAACAAGAGCTAAAGGAGTTCTAATCTCTTTAGAGCAAGGAACAACTGTAGCTTATGCTTTAGGTGGATTACAAGATAGAGGAGTATTATTTACTGATCCAGGAGTAGCTGTTTATGAAGGAATGATCGTAGGAGAGCATAATAGAGATAACGATTTAGTTGTAAACGTATGTAAAGCTAAGAAGTTAACTAACATGAGAGCATCAGGAAATGACGATGCAATAAAGCTTGCTACACCTAGAAGATATACTTTAGAGCAAGCTCTTGACTATATAGCAGATGATGAGTTAGTAGAGATTACGCCAACTAATATTAGAATAAGAAAGAGATTCTTAAAAGAGGGCGACAGAAGAAAAAACTCTAAATAATATTTAAAGAGGTATATCTATGAAAAAATTATTGTTTGTAATTATATTATTATCAATCTTTGGAGGTTGTAGTGGTTTAAATACAAAAAAGTATACAGAGGAAGAGATTATAGCAGCAGTGGTTGTAGATAATGTGTATATTTTAAATAGAGCAATAAAAAATGGTTTTAACATAGATCAACAATTAAAAAGTGGAGAAACTCTTTTGAGCTTAGCCTTAAAAGAGGATTCTCTACAAGTTATAGCTAGTTTGTTATCAAATGGAGCAAATATAACTGATGATTTACCTGCAAAAAAGAATATAGGAACTAATTTAATAACTTCAGCAAGACCACCAATTTTTTATGTAAATAGTATGGATGCTTTACAAATGTTTTTAAATGATAAAGTTGATATAAATGTGTTTACTGGTGATGGAGAACTTCTTTTGAATTTTTATATAAAGACAAGACCGCAAAATTTGGCGATAGCGTTAATAGAGAATGGAGCAGAACCTAGAGTTCTTGATTCTAGTCAGTGGTATCCTATATTTTGGGCTGTTAATATAGAAAATAGAGATATTTTAAAAGCATTATTAAAGAGAGATAGTAGTCAATATTTATTGAAAGATAAAAAAGGGAACTATCCAATATATTATGCTAATTCAAAAGAAATTTTAAAAGAGTTATTAGATGGCGAATATAATCCTAAAGAAAAAAACATATATGGGGAAAATATATTAGGAGAAGTATACTTAAAAGTTAAAAGATTAGGTTATAACGATTTAATTCCTATTTTATTAAAAAAAGGAGTAAATCCTAATTATACCTCATATAAATAGAAAATTATATAAGTTAAGACAAGGATAGAATTTATTAGTTCTATCCTTGTTAACTATTTAGTGAACTTGAAAAAATGATAAAAATAATGTATAATTGCAAAAGCATTTTTTCATAGGAGGAAATAAATGATAAGAAAACTTTTAAGCCCTATAGATAGATTATCTTTTTCTAGGAAATTGATACTTGGATTTTTAACAGCAATAATTTTAGGGTCAATATTACTGTATATGCCATTTTCTCTTCAGGATGGTCAAAGGATAAGTTTTTTAACAGCACTTTTTACAATAACATCTGCAATATGTGTAACAGGATTATCAGTTATTGATATAAGTAAAGTTTTATCTTTTGAAGGTCAAATAATACTACTTGTTTTTATTCAATTAGGTGGTTTAGGTGTAATGACTTTTTCATCTCTATTTTTTCTTTTAATTGGAAAAAAAATTGGATATAAAGATAGAGAGTTAATTAAAGAGGAAAGAAATGCTGAAAATAGTGGAGAAGTTATAGATTTTATAAAGAAAATAATAATAATTGTTTTTTTAATAGAAGGAATAGGAGCATTTTTTTTAACATTGGAATTTTTAAAAATTTTTGATTTTTCAAAAGCTTTATATTATGGAATATTTCACTCTATATCAGCTTTTTGTAATGCAGGATTTGCACTGTTTTCAAATAACTTAGAAAATTATCCAGGAAGTATATTGATGAATATGACAGTAGCATATTTAATAATATTAGGTGGAATAGGATTCTCGGTAATAAATTCAGTACTAGTAGCAGTTAGAAGAGATGTAAAAAGATTTACTTTAACATCAAAAGTGGCTATATTAGTTTCAATGTTTTTAACATTTGTTGGAATGATTTTATTCTTTTTATTGGAATATAAAAACCCTTTAACAATTGGAAGTTTAAATTGGTTTGATAAAGTTTTGGCTTCTTTTTTTCAAAGTGTTACAACCAGAACAGCAGGATTTAATACAGTTCCTATGGGAGCATTAAAACCAGCAACTATATTTATGTTTTGTATTTTAATGTTTATTGGAGCTTCTCCTGGATCAACAGGTGGAGGAATAAAGACAACAACAATTGGAGTAATTATATTTTATGTTATTGGTGTTGTTCAAGGAAAAGAAAACATAAATGTTTTTAATCGAAGAATAAGTTGGGATATATTGAATAGAGCTTTAGCTATACTTATAATATCAATTATATATGTTTCTATAATAATAATGGCGGTTATGACAATAGAAGATATGAGTTTTGAAAAAGTAACTTTTGAGGTAATATCAGCTTTTGCTACTGTTGGATTATCGATGGGGATAACTGCAGATTTAAGTGTAATGTCAAAGATATTATTAATAATAACAATGTTTATAGGAAGATTAGGTCCAATGACATTTGCTTTAGCTTTAGGAGAAAAGAAAGTAAAACAAAACTTAAGATACCCAAAAGAGAATATTTTAGTAGGTTAATTAATGGAGGGAAATTATGAAACAATATGTAGTTATAGGTATGGGAAGATTTGGATCAAGTGTTACAGAAACATTATATAAGGCTAACGAAGAGGTTTTGGCAATAGATGAGTCTGAAGATATAATTCAAGAAGCTGTAAATAATGGGATAGTTGAAAATGCAGTAGTTGCAGATGCAACAGATGACAAGGAATTGAAAAATATAGGATTAGAGGGATTTGATGTCGCTTTTGTATGTATAGGAGCAATAGAGCCGAGTATAATGGTAACTCTAAATTTAAAAGAGTTAGGTGTAAAAAAGATAATTGTAAAAGCGGTATCTAGAAGACATGGAAAAGTTTTAGAAAAAATAGGAGCAAATCAAGTTGTGTATCCTGAAGAATATATGGGAAAAAGAGCTGCTATGGCTGCCATGGATCCAAATATGATTGAGCATTTTAGATTTTCGAAGGACTTTTTATTAGCAGAGATAAAATCACCAGAAATTTTTTGGAATAAAACACTTATAGAATTAGATATAAGAAAAAGATATAATGTAAATATCGTTGGAATAAAAAAAGGGAATAGAAACTTTATTCCAAATTTATCGGCAGATACGATAATTGAGCAAGGGGATATTCTTCTTGTAATAACAGATGCTAAAACAGCAGCAGAATTAAAGAATTTAAAGTAATAGAGAGGAGTAAAAATGCAAAATTTTGATGTTATAGTTGTAGGTGCAGGACATGCAGGATGTGAAGCCGCATTAGCAGCAGCAAGAATGGGAGCTAAAACAGCTATCTTTACAATATTATTAGATAATATTGGATATATGTCTTGTAATCCATCTTTAGGAGGACCTGCTAAATCTCACTTAGTGAAGGAAATAGATGCTTTAGGTGGAGAAATGGGAAGAAATATAGATAAAACATTTATCCAAATTAGAGTATTAAATACAAAGAAAGGTCCAGCAGTAAGATCTTTAAGAGCACAAGCAGACAAGGTAAACTACAGTAAAGAGATGAAAAAAACTCTTGAAAATACAGATAATTTAGATGTTATACAAGGGATGGTAACAGAGATTATCGTTGAAAATGGTAAAGCTGTTGGAGTTAAAATTAAAGAGGGCGTAGAGTATAGAGCAAAAGCTGTGGTAATAGCAACTGGAACATTCATGAGAGGTTTAATTCACATAGGAGAAAATCAATTCCAAGGTGGAAGAATGGGAGAGCTATCTTCAGAGGAGTTACCAGTATCATTAGAAACATTGGGATTGAAATTAGGAAGATTTAAAACAGGAACTCCACCAAGAATAGATGCTAGAACAATAGATTATTCAAAAGTAGAGATCCAACCAGGAGATCAAGGTGTATTAAAGTTTTCAAGTAGAACAACTGCAGAGGAGGTTTTATCTAGAAAACAGATTCCTTGTCATATGGTATTTACAAATCAAGAGGTCCATGACACAATTATTTCAAATAAAGATAGATCACCTCTATTCAATGGAACAATTCAAGGAACAGGTCCTAGATATTGTCCATCAATAGAGGATAAAGTATTTAGATATCCAGATAAAGATAGACATCATCTTTTCTTAGAGAAAGAGGGGTATGATACCAATGAGGTTTATATCAGTGGATTCTCTTCGTCGTTACCAACAGATGTTCAATATAAGATGTTAAAAGGTATAGAAGGTTTAGAGAATGCAAAAATAATGAGATATGCTTATGCAATTGAGTATGATTACATTATTCCAGAAGAGATAAAATATAGTTTAGAAACTAAAAAAATAGAAAATTTATTTTTAGCAGGGCAAATAAATGGAACTTCAGGTTATGAAGAAGCAGGATCTCAAGGACTTGTGGCAGGAATAAATGCTACAAGAAAAGTATTTGGAAAAGAACCTATTATTTTAGACAGAGCGGATTCGTATATAGGGACATTGATTGATGACTTAGTTTCAAAAGGAACAAATGAGCCATACAGAATGTTTACAGCAAGAAGTGAATACAGATTGGTTCTAAGAGAAGATAATGCAGATTTAAGGTTATCTAAAATAGGATATGATATTGGTTTAGTTTCTGAAGAGGAGTATGCAAGAGTTCAAAAGAAAGAGAAAGATGTAGCTGAAATAATTGAAAAATTAGAGAAGCAACACGTGGGAAGCAGTAATCCAAGAGTTAATGAAGTTCTAATAAAAGCCAATGAACCAGAAGTGAAATCAGGAATAACTTTATTAGAGCTATTGAGAAGACCTGAAGTAACATATTTAGATATAAAATATATTTCTGAATTAATAGAAAAATTTGATTTAGGATCTTATGATGAAGATACAGAGTATCAAGTTGAGGTGCAAGTTAAATATTCAGGATATATTCAAAAATCTTTAAAAATGATAGAAAAGCATAAAGGGTTAGAAAATAAAAAACTTCCAGAAGATATGGATTATGATTCTTTAGAAAATATGCCAAAAGAAGCAAAAGATAAATTGAAGCAAGTAAGACCATATAATATTGGACAAGCTTCAAGAATTTCTGGAGTTTCTCCAGCTGATATTCAAGTTCTATTAATGTATTTAAAATTGAAAGGAAATAAATAGATGAGAGAGTATTTAGTTGAAGGAATAAAAAAAATAGGATTAGAATACACAGATAAAAAAATTGATAATTTGATAAAGTATTTGGAATATTTAGTAGAGTATAATAAACATACAAATTTAACAGCTATTAGAGATAGTAAAGATGCAATAGAAAAGCATTTTTTAGACTCTCTTCTTTTACAAAATCTATTAGATGAGAAAAAAGGTAAAAAAGCTATAGATATTGGAACAGGAGCTGGTTTTCCAGGAATGGTATTGGCAATATTTAATCCACAGATAGAGTTTGTATTGATGGACTCTGTAGGAAAAAAGACAACATTTTTGCAAAATGTAAAAGAGTTATTAAATTTAGAAAATGTAACTGTAGTTAACTCTAGGGCAGAGGATTATATAAATGCTGAGAATAGAGAAAGTTTTGATATAGGTCTTTGCAGAGGAGTAAATAAGTTAAATGTTATTCTAGAGTATATGATACCTTTTATAAAGGTTGAAGGCCACTTCTTAGCTCAGAAAATGGCTGGGACAGAGGAAGAGGGAGAAGCAACAAAGGCACTAGAAACTTTAGGTGCAAAAATCGTGAAAATTCATAGATATAAGTTACCAAATTATGGTGATGAGAGATTGGTTGTTGAGATTTTAAAAGAAAAATCAACAGATAAAAAATACCCAAGAAGAGCTGGAGTGGCTTTAAAAAAACCATTATAAATATACTAAGTAGGGAGGAAAGAGATATGAAAATTTTTGAAAAATACAAAAAATTAATAATCATATCTCTTTCCATTTTTATTTTTTTGAGTGGAGGATTGTTAGTTAAATATAATTTACCAAAATTTGTAGAGATTATATTGAAAATAGCAGTTGGACCAACAATATCTTCTCAAGAGATTAAATTTCCAAAATTTGGAGAGATTGATATAACAGATATAGTATTATCAAAGGGAGAAGATGTAATTGTAAAGGCTCCTAAGGTAGTTATAACATATTCAAAAGAATCACTTAAAAACTTTAGACTAAAAGAGATTAGAGTTGAAAAACCATGGGTTCACATAGAGCGAAAAGGGGAGGATATTAATATTATAGATGCCTTTTCTAATGGAAGTGAGGAAAAGTCTACATCTAAAGCAGGAACGGCTGTTCCAATAGATATAATAACAGTAAAAGATGGTAAACTTTTATTTAGAGATACAACATATTCAAGAGAGATAAAACAGGAACTAGATAGTGTAAATGGATATGTTTCATTTAATAAAATGACAGGTATTGATTTAGAATTTAAAGGTGAACATCAAGATGAAAAATATGAGTATAGATTTAATAATTTAAATGAACCTTTAGATATGAATATAGTTTTAAAAAATATTGTAGTTAAACCAGAGCTTATTCAATATGGTTATGATGATAGGGATATAAGCGGAGCTACAGGATTGTTTGATATGAATTTGACTATTGCAACAAGTGGGTTAACAGGAGATGCTGAGCTCAAAAATGGAACAGTGACATATGATGGGTTAAGTAGTGAAGTAGAGAATATAAATGGTAAGATAGATTTTAGAAAAGATAAAATTGATGTTAATTTTGCATACTTATTGGAAAAAAATCCTGGAACTTTTGATGTTTTTTATTCAGAGAAATCAGGAGTAAAAGTTGATTTTAAATTTAAAGATTTGCCATATTCTATTGCTAAAAGTTATAAATTATTAGGGGATTTAAATTTACCTTTAGATAATTTAAAATTTAAAAATGTTGATGTCCAATTGTCCTATGAAAAAAGTCAAGGTTTTAAAGCTGAAATTGTATATAATGCATATCCTTTTGCCTCTTCAGGAGTTAATATGAGTAATTTAAATGGTAAAGTTTTATTTAAAGATGGGATATTGACTTTATCTGGAAATGATTTAAATATATTAGCTTCAGGATTAGAGTATAAGAGAGATTTAACATACAAAGTAGCCTTAGATTTAAATGGAGAGGATTTAAAGTTTGATGTTATTTCAAATTTTATTAATTTAAATGGAGAATATAAAAAGAAAGAGGAGCTATTAAATTTATATCAGGATAAAAAGCTTGTAATGTCTTATAACTTAAAAACCCAAACGCTAGAGTTGTTAGATTTGGCGGGAAGTAATTTACTTAATAATTACGATCTATTTTTAAAAGCTCAAGAAAAAGATAAAATAATTAATTTTGAAGAGATTTCAATGATTAATAAAGATGGGCAGATGGTTTTACAAGTTGTTGGAGAGTTAAATAAAGAAAATTTAAAATATAAATTTAAAGTACATACAAAAAATCTTCGTGAAAAAGTTTTGGTTAGTAGCCTAAATTTAGATACAAAATTAGATTTTATAGGTGAGATAGCTGGAGAGAGAGACAAATTTATTTTGCGAGGAGTTGTAAATGATTTAAAAGTAGAAAATAAGGATATTCTTTTAGATGCCTACGCAAATCTTTCAGTGATCAATGATAATGGGCTTCAAGCTAATATTCAGGGGGAACTAAGAGAGGGAAAATATAAAGAAGTAAAAGTTCAAGGTATAAAAATTGATTCTACATTTGACAATGGAAAATTAACAGTATCTGATATAAGAAATGGATTATTTAAGATTCGAGGAGAAGTTGATATCCTAGATAGAAAGTTGGATTTGAACTATCATATAACAGGATTAAAAAGTAGTGAATTTGAAAAAAGTAGTATAGTTTTACTTTTAGAAAATGTATATGGGAATATTTCAGGGAGTTTTGAAGAGTTTAAAGCTGATGCACAAATAAAAGAAGCATATTTAGAAATGCCAAATAAAGCTTTGGTATCAATGAGTGGAGATATCTTTTACAAGGATAATATGATATCAACAGAGAAATTTAAATTAAATCAAAGTTTAGCTAGTGGAGAATATAATCTAAAAGAAAGATCTGGAAAATTTATACTGAATATATTAGAAGATAATCTATCAAAATACTATGACTTTAAAGCACTAAAATATCGTGTATTATCTAGAGTTGAAGGACAAATATACGACGGGGTTATTGAAGCAAGTGCAGGAGTTAATATTGATAGAGTGTATTTAAATGGAGATGCACTACCAAGTTTGACCTCAACTTTAAAATATTTAAAAAATGATAAAGAAAATACTATATATATAGATAATTTAGATATATTTAGCTTAGAAGGCAAAAGAGTTTTATTTTCAAAAGGGAGTATCAATTTAATTGAAAAAACAATAGAATATAATATTCCAAAACAAACATTACATTTAAAAGATTTTCAGAGAGTTATTGATGTAAAAGATATGAGTGGAAGTATAGGTATAGAAAGTAAAATTGAGGGTTATTTAGATAGTCCACAGTACAGTTTAAAATTATATGATGGAGAATACGAAATTAAAGGATTTAGTTTTGATGATATCTCTTTGGAATTAACAGGAGATAAAGATATTTTAAAAGTTAATGAAATTTTAGCTTATTATGAAAATAATATGATAAAAGGAAAAGGGGAGTATGTAATTTCAAATCAAGAGTATAATTTTAATATTTTTTCAAAAAATATAGATTTAAGTTTTTTAAATGCAATTTTATCAAAGGATAATATAAGGGAGATTAAAGGAACAGCTAACATAGATGTATATTTATCGAGTAACTTAAAAGAAAATAGTGGATATATAGATTTAATTGATTTTAACGCAAATCTACCAAAAGCTCTATTAAATTTAAATAACTTAAATATGATTTTAAAGATTGATAATGAAAGACTAACAGTAAACTCTTTAGAAGGAAAATTAAATGATGGAGAGATAAAAGGAAAAGGGTATCTAAAACTTCCATCTCTAGAAGAGATAAAAGCAGATGATGAGTTCTATAAAAATTTAGACTATGCTTTTAATATAACTTTAAAAAATATGGTATATCAATTAAAAGATTATTTTAAAATAGATCTTTCAACAAATTTGGTATATTCTGAAAATAAAGTGTCTGGAAATGTTATTATAAATAATGGTGAAATAACAGGAATACTAAAAGAAGATAAGGGCTTGATTTTAACGATTTTAAATTTTATAATAGATAAGACTAGAGCTATAATTGGCGAAAGTAAAAGATTAGGAAAAGATTTTGAAATAAAGAGTGGATTAAATGAAACTCCCGAGTTTAATATAGGAGTTATGATAAGAGATGGTATAAATATAAACATACCAGATATATCAACTTTTGCTCAAGATGTTCAAGGTGTTTTACTAGGAAGATTTAATATTGTTGGAAAAAATGAAAAGATTGGTGTAGTTGGTGAGCTGGAAGTACAAAAAGGAAGCTTTGTACTGGGAAGTGAAGACTTTACGGTCACTAGAGCATTACTTTTAGCAGATAAAAAAAATGGATTGATTTCAGACTTTAATCCAAATTTAATATTTGATGTATCCTCACTAACAGCTAATGGGAATGTAGAAATATCTTTACAAGGAGAGCTAAATAGTTTAAGATTAAATATAGTAACTAATCAAGGAAGTGAGAGTAGTAGTTTGAAAAATCTTTTCGACGGAAGTGGAGAGGGTAATGACAAAAACGTAGTGGCATTGTTATTTAAGACTATTATAGATAGTCAAATTTCAAGTACTTTATTAAGGCCGATATCAAGAACTATTAAAAATGTTTTTCATATATCTAAATTTAGAATAGTATCAGATGTTTTTAATCAAGAGGTTTTAGCTAATTCAGAGGATCCTAAAGCACAAGATCCAAATGTATTTGGATTTGGAGCATATTTGGAAGCAGAGAATCCAATATATAAAGATAAATATTTTTGGATTTTAAAGCTAGGAATAATAGATGGAACGAAGTATGATATAGGTGGGGCTGATAGTGAAAGTCAAAGTAATGAATTTTCTAACTCTGTAAATCAGTTAGATTTTAAGGTGGAGAGAAGATATAGATCAGGATGGTCTTATGGAGTAGGAGTAGCAAAATTAAACGATGCAAATATGATTGATGAAAAGAAAAAAGGAAAATTAAATTATTATGTTGATTTTAAGTTTGAAAGAAAATATAATAGTATAAAAGATATTTTTTCTAATAAAAAATAATTGGAGGGCAATTTGGGATGAAAAAGCACCTAATCGGAATAATATCACTAGTAGCTTCTATAGTTTCATTTGGAGCAGAAGGAGAATATTTAGTAAAAGGGGTAGAGTTTAAAAACTTAAACGAAATACCTCAAGATGTTTTAATACAAAAGATGAGTTTAAAGAAAGGTCAAGTATTCTCAACAGAGGGATTATTAAAAGACTATAACAACATAAAGAAAAGTGATTATATAGACGAATTAGCTATTTATCCTCAAGTTTATGATGGAGGAATAAAATTAGTAGTAGATGTAAAAGAGAAAAAAGATACTAGGGAACTTTTAGAAAAGCAAGGTATTTTGCCAGCTTCAGAAAGAGAAAGAGTGGATACAACATTAGTTGTTTCTAGTTTAGAGATAATAGGTAGTGTAAATGTTCCAGTTAATGAGGTTGCAAAGAAAATACCAATTAAAGTTGGAGGATATTTTTCAAAAAATAAAATAATTAAAGGGCAAAGAGAACTTTTAGAAACAGGTATGTATAGAGAGGTTATACCTGATGTATATCAATATCCAGAAGGATTAGTTGTTGTATATTCTGTTATTGAAAATCCAATTATAAATGGAGTTCAAATTAAAGGAAATACTAAATACACTACAGAAGAGTTAAAAAGCTTAATTAATATAGAACCAGGAAAAGTTTTAAATCTTAATAATCTAAGAGATGCTAGAGACAAAATATTAAAAAAATATAATGAAGATGGTTATGTTTTAGCTGAAATAGAAGACATAGATTTAACTGGTGGGAATGACTTAGAAATAGTAATTAATGAAGGTGCAGTGGATAAAGTTAATTTTACAAAAATGGTAACTAAGCAAAAAGGTCAAAGAAGAAAAGCTACTGATACATTATTAAAAACTAGAGATTATGTAGTTGAAAGAGAGATTGAAATAAAGTCTGGCGAAGTATTCAACATAAATGATTACAATGAAACTGTATCAAATTTAATGAGAACTGGATATTTTAAAAATGTAAAATATGAAACAAAACCAGCTCCAGGAGAAAATCAAGGTGTTGATTTAGTTCTTCTATTGGAAGAGGAAAGAACAGCGACTTTACAAGGAGCAGTATCTTATGGATCAGAGATAGGATTACTTGGTATGTTATCGGTAAAGGATATGAACTGGCAAGGTAAAGGACAAGAGTTGGGAGTAACTTTTGAAAAATCAGACGAAAATTATACAAGTTTCTCGATTAACTTTTCAGATCCTTGGATAAAAGGTACTGATAGAATATCTTGGGGATGGAGTTTATATAAAAACGAATATGAAAATAGCGACAGTGTACTTTTCAACGAAACAGATACGTATGGTGCTAAGTTAAATATAGGAAAAGGATTAACTAAAAACTTAAGATTAGGATTGGGAACTAAAGCTGAGTATATAACAGAAAAGGCAGATGATTCTGAATTAGCAAACTATCCAGAATTAATAAGTAAATGGGAAGATAAGAGAAGCTACGGATTATTCAGTATTTATCCATCGATAACATACGATACAAGAAATAGTTACTGGAATCCAACATCTGGTTGGTATGGAAAATATCAAGTAGAAGTAGGATATGCTGACACTATAGATTCTGGAACTTTTGCCAATACAACTTTAGAGTTAAGAAAATACCATAGAGGATTATTTAAAAATAATACATTTGCATATAGAGCAGTTGGAGGAGTTATGACTACAACTACTCCAGAATCTCAAAGATTCTGGGTAGGAGGGGGAAGTACTCTTAGAGGATATGATGGTGGATTCTATCAAGGAACGCAAAAGATAACTGCAACAATAGAAAACAGAACTCAATTAAATGATGTATTAGGTTTTGTTCTATTCTCTGATATAGGAAGAGCATGGGATTACCAAGGGGAAGACCCAGGATACTTAAAAGAAAATAGAGATGCAAAATTCTTAGATGATATAGGAACAACAGTGGGAGTTGGATTAAGAGTTAATACACCAGTAGGACCTTTAAGATTTGATTTTGGATGGCCAGTAGGAAATTCAGAAGAGAGTGGAATGAAATTCTACTTCAATATGGGACAATCATTCTAATAAATATATATATGGAGGATTCACAATGAAGAAAATAGCAATAATGGCAATGTTAGCAGCAGTATCTACATCTGCTTTCGCATTAAAAGTAGGATATGTAAATAGTCAAGAGTTATTTGCAAAGTACTCACAAACAAAAGTTATTAGAGATAATTTAACTAAAGAAAAGCAAACTTTAGAAACTACGTTACAAAAGAAAGAGATTGAATTACAAAAACTTCAAGTTGAGTTACAAGGAAAAGGGAAAGATGTAACTGAAGCTGAAAAAAAATCTTTTGAAGAAAAAGTTGCAGCATTTCAAAAATTAGTAAGAGAATCTCAAGCTAAACTTTCAAATGAAGAAGCAAAAAAAATGCAAGAAATAGATAGATTAATAAATATCTCAATCCAAAATGTGGCAAGATCAGATAAGTACGATTATGTTCTTGAGCAGGGTGCAATTAAATTTGGAGGAGAAAATATAACTCCAAAAGTGTTAAATGTTATGGAAAAAAGTAAAAAAGTAAATTAATAAAATATAGAGAGGGATAAAATGACTTATAAAATAGATGAGTTAATAGCCCTTCTTGAATGTGAGGTAAAGGGAGATGCCAAGGTAAACATTACAGGGTTATCTCCCTTTTTTCAAGCTGAAGAAGGAGAAGTAACTTTTGCATCAGATGAAAAATTTTTAAAAAAATTAAATGAAACTAAAGCAAGTGTTGTAATTGTTCCAGCAGGAATGGTATTACCAGAAAATGGGAAAACATATTTACTAGTAAAGGATAATCCAAGAATTTTAATGCCTAAGTTGTTAGCGTTTTTTAAAAGAAAATTGAAAAAAATGGAAAAATTAGTTGAAGAGTCAGCTGTAATAGGTGAAGGAACAACTGTAGGAATAAATGCTTATATAGGACATGATGTAAAACTTGGAAAAAATGTAATAATCTATCCAAATGTAACAATATGCGAAGGGGTAGAAGTAGGAGATAATACAATAATTTATCCAAACGTAACAATAAGAGAGTTTTGTAAACTTGGAAAAGAGTGTGTTATCCAACCAGGAGCAGTAATTGGATCAGATGGATTCGGGTTTGTAAAGATAAATGGAAATAACACAAAAATAGATCAGATAGGATCTGTAATTCTTGAAGATTTTGTGGAGATAGGTGCTAATACAACAATAGATAGAGGAACAATTGGAAATACGGTAATTAAAAAATATACAAAAATAGATAATCTGGTTCAAATTGCACATAATGATATAATTGGTCAAAATTGCTTAATTATATCTCAAGTAGGAATAGCTGGAAGTACTGAAATTGGGGATAATACAACTTTAGGTGGACAAGTTGGAGTTGCAGGGCACATCAAGATAGGTAGCAATGTAATGGTAGGAGCAAAATCTGGTATTATAGGAAATGTTGATGATAATCAGGTTTTAGCTGGACATCCATTAATGAATTTGAAAGATGATTTAAAAGTAAAAGCTGCCCAAAAGAAATTACCAGAGCTATTAAAAAGAGTAAAAGAGCTAGAAAAGAAACTTTAAAAATAATAAAATAAAGAAAAATCTAAAGAGGTTAAATCAGCTTTAGATTTTTTATTTTTTTGAAGAAAGGTATTTAATTTAAAGGTGTAACATGATACAATATATTAAAATAAAAAAAATGAGGTAGCTTAATGAAAAAAAGAATAACTTTTGACAAGTATAATGAAATGAGATTTATCTCCCATTTAGATATGCTTAGATTTGCAGATAGATTATTAAAAAAAGCCCATATACCTATGAAATATACTCAAGGATTCCATCCTAGACCAAAGATATCTTTAGGAAATCCAGTGTCTTTAGGAAC
This sequence comes from Cetobacterium sp., assembly GCF_051653945.1. GTDB lineage: Bacteria > Fusobacteriota > Fusobacteriia > Fusobacteriales > Fusobacteriaceae > Cetobacterium_A. The sequence continues at coordinate 25,809 of NZ_JBOFXD010000032.1, read as the reverse complement.
AGAAGCTTTTAATGAGTTAATGGATATAGAGCTATCAGAGATGATGACAAATGAAGAAGTAATGGAGAGAATGAATTCTGCAGCAGTTCCAGGATTTAAAGTAACTAAAGTAGAAACAATTGAAGATAAAAGAAGTATTGTAGATATATATACAAATGCTATGTTTGAAATAACAGGTTCTAAAGATGATATAGATACTTTAGAAAATCTATTTAATCAAGAAGAGATAATTGAGAGAAAAGAGAAAAAAGGAAAAATATCTGAAAGAAACTTAGGAGAAAGAGTTAAAGATTTTTCAAGAGTAGGAGATACAATAAACTTAGAATTGGTTAATACTTCACCAAACTCTTTTTTAATTTTAGCAGGAGTAGATATAAAGGATGTACAGATAATAAAAAAAGGTTATAAAATCTAAAATATATAATTAATTATGAAGGAGAAAAGCTATGCTAGATTTAAGATTTATTCGTGAAAACATTGATATGTTACAAGAGATGCTGGTAAACAGAGGAAGTAATATTGATCTTCAAGAGTTTGTAAAATTAGATACAGAGAGAAGAGAGATTTTATCCAAAGTTGAAATGCTAAAAAATAAAAGAAACACAGAGTCTGCAGAGGTAGCTAGAAGAAAAAAAGCTGGAGAAGATGCTTCTGAAATTATAGCAGAAATGGGAAAAGTATCTGCTGAAATAAAGGAGTTAGATGCACAACTTGCAGGTGTAGAAGAGAAAGTAACATACTTCCAAATGACATTTCCAAATATGTATCACTCAAGTACTCCTATTGGAAAAGATGAAGAGGACAATGTTGAAATAAGAAGATGGGGAACACCTAAAGAGTTTACTTTCCAACCAAAAGAGCACTGGGAAATAGGAGAGAATCTTGAAATTTTAGATTTTGAAAGAGGGGCTAAATTAGGAGGTTCAAGATTTGTAGTATATAGAGGAGCAGCAGCAAGATTAGAGAGAGCTTTAATCAGTTTTATGCTTGATACTCATACAACAGAGCATGGATATACAGAGCACTTAACACCGTTTATTGTAAAAAGAGATATCTGTGAAGGAACAGGACAATTGCCAAAATTTGAAGAGGATATGTATAAGACAACTGATGATATGTTCCTAATTTCAACATCGGAAATAACATTAACAAATATACATAGACAAGAGATATTAAATGAAAGTGACTTACCTAAGTATTATACAGCGTATTCTCCTTGTTTTAGAAGAGAAGCTGGTTCTTATGGAAGAGATATGAAAGGGTTAATAAGATTACACCAATTTAATAAAGTTGAAATGGTAAAGTTAGCAACGCCTGAAACATCTTATGATGAGCTAGAGAAAATGGTTGCTAATGCAGAAACAATACTACAAAGATTAGGATTACCATATAGAGTTATTCAATTATGCTCTGGAGATATGGGATTTGGAGCAACAAAAACTTATGATTTAGAAGTATGGTTACCAGGTCAAAATAAATTCAGAGAGATTTCGTCTTGTTCTAACTGTGGAGATTTCCAAGCTAGAAGAATGGGACTAAAGTATAGACCAGAAGGAAACTCTAAAAGTGAATTCTGTCATACATTAAATGGATCAGGATTAGCAGTAGGTAGAACTCTAGTAGCAATTATGGAAAATTATCAACAAGAGGATGGATCATTTTTAATACCAGAAGTTTTAGTACCATATATGGGTGGTATGACTGTTGTTAAAAAGTAGTCTTTTAATTTTATTTATTTTAAACTTATTTGTTAAAAATATGACAATACTGGGAGTTCTTCTTTTCATTGGAGTTGTATTGAATATTATATTTAATAAAGAACTTTTAAAACATTTAAAGAAATTAAAATTTCTTATATTTATATATTTAACTACTTTTTTGGCTCAGATATATTATCACCAAGAGGGAGAAGTTCTATTTAAAATATACAGTATATATGTTACAAAAGGTGGAATTTTAAATTTTGCTTCAAGTTTTTTAAGAATTATAAATTTAATTATTTTATCTTGGTTAGTAAATACTCAAAATATATTGCCAAAAGGTCTATCTTCATATCAGAGGGTAATAGAGGATGTAATAGAGTTAATACCTGAGGTTTTTAAGATATTTAAAAGTAAAAGAAAGATAAAGTGGTTTTTTAGATATATTTTAAGTCAAATAAAGATAAAAAACTAATAGTTTCAAAAATTGATTTTAGTGTAAAAATTTGTTATATTAATAGATGAATAAAATATTAGGAGGAAAATTATGTCATATAATTACAAAGATTTAGGATTATCTAATACTAGAGAAATGTTCGCAAAAGCTAACAAAGAGCACTATGCTGTTCCAGCATTTAACTTTAATAATATGGAGCAAATGCTTGCAATCGTTGAAGCTTGTGCTGAGATGGGATCACCAGTTATATTACAATGTTCAACAGGAGCATTAAAGTATATGACAAAAGAGGTTACTCCACTTTTAGCTAAAGCAGCTGTAGACAGAGCAAGAGCTATGGGATCAGATATTCCAGTAGCACTTCACTTAGATCACGGACCAAGCTTAGACGCAGTAAAATCATGTATAGATGTAGGATTCTCATCAGTAATGATCGATGGTTCTCACTATTCATTTGAAGAAAATATAACAATCACAAAAGAAGTTGTTGAATATGCAAAGAAATTTGATGTTACAGTAGAGGCTGAGTTAGGAGTTCTTGCTGGAGTAGAAGATGACGTTGTTGCTGAGCACAGCATATTTACAAATCCAGATGAGGTTGAAGAGTTTGTATCAAGAACTGGAGTAGATTCATTAGCTATTGCTATTGGAACTTCACACGGAGCTCATAAATTCAAACCTGGAACAAATCCAAAGTTAGAGTTAGAAATATTAGCTGAAATCGAAAGAAGAATCCCTGGATTCCCAATCGTATTACACGGATCATCAGCAGTACCTCAAAAATATGTTGAAGAGATCAAAAAATATGGTGGAGTATTAAAAGACGCTATCGGAATTCCTAGCACTGAGTTAATGGGTGCAGCAAAATCAGGTGTTGCAAAAATAAACGTAGATACAGATGGAAGACTTGCATTTACAGCAGGAGTAAGAAGAGTATTTGCTGAGCAACCAGAAGAGTTTGACCCAAGAAAATATTTAGGTGTTGCAAAAGAAGAGATGAAATCATACTATAAAGAAAAGATTAAAGAAGTTTTCGGATCAGAGAACGCTTATAAAGCAGCAAAATAATTAATCAACTAAAACCTGTAGTTACAATCTACAGGTTTTTTTTATTATTTAAAAATTTAACTTATTCTAACTATTGATTTTTTAATAAAAATATAGTAATAAAATAGAATAAATTCTTTGAGAAAATAAAAAAATAGGAGGTAAAAATGGCTTGTGATAATAAATTAAAAAAAGAGATGTTTGAAGAACTGAAGAAGTATATAAGTGAGATTGAAGAAAAAAATGGAGCATTGATCTCTGTGCTTCATAAAGGGCAAGAAATTTTTGGATATTTACCACAAGAAGTGCAGGAGTTTATAGCAAAAGAGATGAATATTCCAATTGCAAAGGTATATGGAGTTGTGAGTTTCTATCATTTCTTTTCAATGAAACCAAAAGGAAAACATCCAATATCAGTTTGTATGGGAACAGCTTGTTATGTTAGAGGGGCTGAAAAAGTTTTAAATAGTGTTAAAAACTATTTAGGAATTGACGTGGGAGAAACAACAGAGGATGGATTATTTTCTATAGATGCTTTAAGATGCGTTGGGGCATGTGGACTAGCACCAGTAGTTTTGATTGGAAAAGATGTTTATGGAAAGGAAGAAGTTAAAGATATGAAAAAGATATTAGAAAAATATAGGAAAGAAGCATCAAAATAGAGGATTGATATTACATTAAAAGTATTTTAGGAGGCTAATTATGAAGGAAAAAAAGAAAATACTTATTTGTGGTGGTACTGGTTGTTTATCTGCAAAAGGGGAACAAATTGTAGAGAATTTAAGAAATTCAATTAAAGAGCATGGATTAAAAGATGAAGTTGAAGTTATACAAACAGGGTGCTTTGGATTTTGTGAAAAAGGACCAATAGTAAAAATAATGCCAGAAAATACATTTTATATTGAAGTAAAACCAGAAGATGCAGAAAGAATAGTAGTAGAAGACATAATTAGTGAGAAAAGAATAGTGGAGTTATTGTATATAGACCCTAAAAATGGTGAGAGAGTTTTTGAAGGGGAAAATATGGAGTTTTATAAGAAACAGATAAGAATAGCTCTTAAAAATTGTGGAAGTATAGATCCAGAGTCAATTGAACAATATATGGCAGCTGAAGGTTATGCCGCTTTAAAAAAAATATTAACAACAATGACCCCAGAGAGTGTTGTCAAAGTAATTAAAGATTCAGGTTTAAGAGGAAGAGGGGGCGGAGGATACTCAACAGGTTTAAAATGGGAATTTGCCTCTAAAAATATATCAGATCAAAAATATGTAGTGTGTAATGCTGACGAAGGAGATCCAGGGGCTTTTATGGACAGATCTATTTTAGAGGGAGATCCACATAGTGTTATAGAAGGGATGATTATTGCTGGGTATGCGATAGGCGCTACAAAAGGATTAGTTTACATAAGGGCTGAATATCCACTAGCAATACAAAGATTGAGAAAAGCAATTGAAATAGCTAGAAAAAATGGAATATTAGGAGAGAAAATATTTGGAACAGATTTTCAATTTGATATTGAAATAAAATATGGTGCAGGGGCATTTGTATGTGGAGAGGAAACTGCATTGATTCACTCTATGGAGGGTGGTAGAGGAGAACCAACAATGAAACCACCATATCCAGCTGAATCGGGATATTGGGGGAAACCAACAATAGTAAATAATGTGGAAACATTAGCTAATATTGCTCAAATAATTTTAAAAGGGGTAGAGTGGTTTAGAAGTATTGGAACGAAGAATTCACCTGGAACAAAGGTGTTTGCTTTAGCTGGAAAGATAAATAATGTTGGATTAGTTGAGGTTCCTATGGGAACAACTTTAAGAGAGGTTATTTTTGAAATTGGTGGTGGAATAAAAAATAATAAAAAATTTAAAGCTGTTCAGACAGGAGGTCCATCAGGTGGGTGTTTAACTGAAAAGGATTTGGATACACCAATAGATTTTGATACTCTTTTAGCTAAGGGGTCTATGATGGGATCAGGTGGAATGATAGTAATGGATGAGGATGACTGTATGGTTGCAGTATCTAAATTCTATTTAGAGTTTACTGTTGATGAATCTTGTGGAAAATGTGCACCTTGTAGAATAGGAAATACTAGATTGTGGGAAATATTAGATAGAATAACTAAAGGAGAGGGAAAAGAGGAAGATATAGGACTATTAAAAGAGTTATCTCAAACAATAAAAACAACTTCTCTTTGTGGACTGGGTCAAACTTCGCCAAATCCTGTTTTATCTACAATAAATCAATTTTTAGACGAGTATTTAGAGCATATACATGATAAAAAATGTAGAGCTGGACAGTGCCAAGCTTTAAGAAGATATTTAATAAACGATAAATGTGTTGGATGTACAGCATGTGCAAGGGTTTGTCCTGTTGCATGTATTGATGGAAAAGTGAAAGAAAGACATGTTATAGATCAAAGTAGATGTATAAAGTGCGGTGCTTGTTATAACGCTTGTAAGTTTAGTGCAATAGATATAGCTTAGTGGAGGTAGTTTATGAAAAATGTTATTGTTATAATAGATGGTAAAGAAATAGAAGCTTTAGCAGGAACAACAATATTAGAGGCAGCTAAAACAGCTGGAATAAAAATACCAAGCTTATGTTATATGAATATTCCAGAGATTGGATTTAAAAATGATTGTGCCTCTTGCAGAATATGTGTTGTTGAAGTTGTGGGAAGAAAAAATTTAGTTCCAGCTTGTGCAACACCAGTATCGCCAGGGATGATAATAAATACTAATACCATGGAAGTTTTAGAAAAAAGAAGAAATGTATTAGAACTGATGTTATCAAATCATCCAACAGATTGTTTAATATGTGCTAAAAATGGTAAATGTGATCTACAGACTTTAGCAATGGAATTTGGAATAAGAGATATAAGATTTAAGGGGAAAATATTTGAATATAGAAGAGAGATTTCTCCATCTATAGTTAGAGATTTAGATAAGTGTATTATGTGTAGAAGATGTGAGAATATGTGTAATAACATTCAAAAATGTCAGGTTTTGTCAGCTGTTAATAGAGGGTTTAAATCAGTTGTTTCAACAGCTTTTGAATCAGATTTAGATAAAACTAATTGTACATTCTGTGGGCAGTGTGTAGCTGTATGTCCAGTAGGAGCACTGTATGAAAAAGATTATACATGGGGACTTATAAAGGATATTGCAAATCCAAGAAAAAGAGTTACAGTTCAGGTAGCCCCTGCAGTAAGAGTTGCAATAGGCGAGGAGTTTGGATATGAACCAGGAACTGATGTAACTGGAAAATTGGTAACAGCATTAAAAAAATTAGGTTTTGATGATGTGTTTGATACAGATTATGCAGCAGATTTAACTATAATGGAGGAAGCAGCAGAATTTAAGCAAAGATTGGAAAAATATTTAAGTGGGGATAAGAGTGTAAAACTTCCAATTCTAACTTCGTGTTGTCCAGCTTGGGTTAATTTTATAGAACACCATTATCCAGATATGTTGGATATACCATCTTCAGCAAAATCTCCACAACAGATGTTTGGAGCTGTATTAAAAAATATATGGGGGCCAGCAAGAGGAATTAAAAGAGATGAAATAATAAATGTTTCAATAATGCCTTGTTTAGCAAAGAAATATGAATCATCAAGGCCAGAGTTTGCAACTGATGGAGTTCCAGATGTAGATTATTCAATATCTACAAGAGAGTTAGCTCATCTTTTAAAACAATCAAATATAGATTTAAGTAAACTAGAAGAATCAGACTTTGATAATCCTCTAGGCTATTCAACAGGAGCAGCAGTTATTTTTGGTAGAACAGGTGGAGTTATAGAAGCAGCAACAAGAACATTATACGAATGGGTAACAAATGAAACTTTAGAAGATGTGGATTTTAAAGCCATGAGAGGAATGGAAGGTATTAAAATAAGTGAAGTTAAGGTTGGAGATACTGTTGTAAAAATTGGAATAGCAAATGGATTATCTGCAGCAAGGGATATTTTAGATAGAGTTAAAGCAGGAGAAGAGTTTTTCCATGCAATAGAGATAATGGCATGTAAAGGAGGATGTGTTGGAGGGGGAGGACAACCTTACCACCATGGAAATTTTGAAAAAATTGTAAAAAGAGCAGAAGGATTACAAAGTATAGATAATGGAAAAACATTTAGAAAATCACATGAAAATCCATATATACAATCACTATATGAAAAATATTTAGAGCATCCACTAAGTTCAGAGGCTCATAGAATATTACACACAAAGTATTACTCAAAAAAAGACTAAAAATAATATAAATATATTAGAAAAAAATAACAGTAGTACCTAACTACTGTTATTTTTTGTTACCTTTAACTCTTTACAAAGGAATGACAATGTAATATAATCTAGAGAAGAATATCAAAAAACAGATAACCTGTGGGAGGGCAAATGATAAAAGAAGCTAGATTAGTAGAGAATTTTTTAGATATGGTAAAAATTTCATCTCCGTCAAAAAATGAAAGAGCTATGGGAGATTATTTATTAAAAGTTTTAAAAGAGTTAGGACTAGAAGTAAAAGAGGATAATGCAGGGGAATTAAATGGTGGAAACTGTGGAAATATAGTTGGAGTTTTAAAAGCTGCAGGAAAGAAGAAGTTTTTATTTAGTTCTCATATGGATACAGTTGTACCTTGTGAAAAAGTTGTTCCAGTAATAGAGAATGGTATAATAAAATCAGATGGAACATCTATATTAGGTGGAGATGACAAAGGTGGAATTGCAGCTATTATAGAGATGCTAAGAGTAATAAAAGAAAATAATTTAGATCATCCAGAAATAATTGTAGTTTTTTCTATGGGAGAAGAGATAGGTTTATTAGGATCAAAATCTTTTGACATTGATAGTTATGGTGTAGATTTTGGATTTATATTAGATTCAAGTGGAAAACCAGGGAAAATAATTACAAAGGCTCCATCAGCAGCTAGAGGAAAAATAAGAGTTGTAGGAAAGCCAGCACATGCGGGTATTTCTCCAGAAAATGGAATAAATGCATTGACAGCAGCAGCACATGCAATAACTAAAATAAAATTAGGTAGAGTTGACGCTGAAACAACTTCAAATATAGGAGTTGTAAGAGGAGGACAAGCTACAAATATAGTTATGTCATCAGTTGAGTTAGATTATGAAGCTAGAAGCTTATCAAATGAAAAATTACAATCTTTATTGGATGAAACATTTAATATATTCCAACAGGTTTGTGATGATTTTGGAGCAAAATTAGAAAATGATGTTAAAGTTGAGTATCCTGGATTTGCACTTGAGGATTGTGAAGAGGTTGTGGAGATTGTAAAAGTTGCTTGTGAAAAAGTTGGTATAAAAAGTGAAACTGCATCTTCAGGTGGAGGTAGTGATACAAATATTTATAACAGTAAAGGTGTTCCGAGTGTAAACTTAGCTGTAGGAATGACAAAAGTTCACACTTTAGAGGAGTATATTGAGATAAAAGATTTAGTAGATTTATCAAAAATATTAGTTGAAATTATAAAAGGATAGAGATGAAAATAGGAAAGAAAAAAAATAAGGTATTAAATATTATATATATATTTATAATTTTAATGGTTGTAGTTTTCTTTGCTAAAGACGTATTTATGTATACAATGACAGAGATTGAAGAACTTTTTTTACCTCTTCAATCTCGTGTATATTTTTTAGGGAAAAAGGCTAAAGAGAGCACAGAGAGTGTTATAAATTATAAAGAGTTATTAAATGAAAATAATAAATTAAAACATACACTAGCAGAGAAATCTTTAATTGAAGAAAAAAATCAAAGATTACTAGAGGAAAATGATAGGTTAAGAGAACTTTTAGATATGAAAGGTCACTTTAAATTTAAATTTAAAGTTGGGAAGATAAGTTTTCAACAAACTAGAGAGATGTATGAAAGTTTTGCTATAAATATTGGCGAAACAGATGGGATAGAAAAAAATATGCCAGTTTTATATAATGAATCTCTGATTGGAAAAGTGGAAAAAGTATTTAAAAACTACTCTGTTGTTCAAATGATAACTTTTCAAGATTCTGTAGTTAGTGCAAACGCAACAGGAGATACAGTTGGAATAGTAAAGGGAAATAGAAGTGATGAACTTATTTTTGAACCTGTATCATTTCATGAGGCACAATTATCTGTAGGAGATAAAGTTTATACTTCTGGAATTAGTGATATATATCCAAAAGGTTTATATATCGGAGAAGTATGTGAAATAAGAAAAAAATATGAGAACAATGTAGAATATCTAGTAAAGTTACCATTTAATATAATAGATATGAATGAAATAATAGTTCTTACAGAGGTGGATAGATGATAAAAAAAGTAGCTATGTTTTTATTAATAGGAACATCGATTTTTGCATCACCGAATAGAATTTCTAATATAAAAGATATATATTCTACAGTAAAAGAAACAGTATATTTAAATGGTGAGAAAAAGGTAAAAGAATATAAAATTGAATATATTTCACCAGATTATTTGAGAAAAGAAGTAATCTCGCCAAATGTAAATAAGGGAGAGATATTTCAATATGAAAATGAAAAATCTCTAGTTTATATTCCGTTATTTGATGAAGTATCTGAAAATAATAGTGAAGATGTGAGTAATTTTTTATCAATTATAAAAGATTTGAAAAATAAAGATCAAAATGATAAAAATTTTAAAGATAACTATTATTTAGAAAAAGTAAAAGAGTTGAAATATAAAGATATCTATAGAATAAAAATAAAAGAGTATAAAAAAGTAGATGGGTATTTGCTTCCAATTAAGATGGAGATATTTGAAAGTGAAAGTAAAGTCGCTGATTTAGACTTGAAAGACACAAAAGTTAATAGTGACCTTAAAAGAAAGGAACTAAAAAAATGAAATTTATAAAAACTAAGGGATTAATAATAAAAAAAGTAGATTTTGGAGAGGGAGACAGAATTATAACTGTTTTTTCTGAAAATTTTGGGAAAATTGATCTTTTAGTTAAAGGAATTAGAAAAAGTAAAAAAAGAGACCAAAGTTCGGTAGATTTATTAACTCTATCAAGTTTTACATTTTATAAAAAAGGTGATAATTTTATACTAAATACAATTGATTCAATAGATTTTTTTTATGATTTAAAAAAAGAAATAGAAAAATTGGAGATAGTATCTTATATTCTCTCTATTATTAATGAGATAGTCTTGCCAGGAGAGAGAAAAAAGGAGTTTTTTCAAAGAATAGAAAAAGCTTTATACTTTATTATAAAAAGTGATAACTATAATAATTTTATTATGGTTTTGAAAATGATGAATTGGATTATAAAAAATGAAGGTTACAGAATAAATATATCGGGTGAAAAATATTTTAGTATTTCTGAGTCAGTTATAACGGATTTTGGAGATGATAAAGTTATACCTTTAAAAAAAGATTTATTTGAAGTGTTAGCAAATGTGGAGAAAAAAGTATCGGATGAGAAAAGAGTGGAATTAAATACTCTAATTGATGCTATTATTCTTTATGAAAAATATATAAATTATCATTTAGATACAAAATTAAGTCTAAAGAAACATTTATTTGGAGGTTACTCATGTTAAACATAGTTAAAATAACTGATTATATGTCAGAAGAACTAATATTACTTAATCTAAAAGCTAAAAATAAAGATGAAGCTTTAAAAGAACTGTCTGCTTTAATAGGAAAATCAGAAAAAATAGAAAAAAAAGATGTTATATACAAAGCTCTTTTAGAAAGAGAGAATTTAGGAAGTACAGGAATAGGAAAAGGCGTAGCAATACCACATGCTAAAACTGATGCAGCGGAAAGTTTAACAATAGCTTTTGGAATAAGTAAAGAGGGAGTAGATTTTAAATCTTTAGATCAAGAAAAAGTAAAAATATTTTTTGTATTTGCATCACCATTTAAAGATAGTCAAATTTATTTAAAAGTACTGGCGAGAATTTCAAGATTAATAAGAGATGAAAATTTTAGAGAAAAGCTTTTAAATTGTGAAAATGCGAAAGAAGTATTGGAGTGTATAGACAAAGAGGAAGCTTTATAGGGAGAGAGTATGAGATGTCCATTTTGTAATAGTGAAGACACAAAAGTAATAGATAGTAGAGCATTTTCTGAAAATAACTCTATAAAAAGAAGAAGAGTATGTAATAGTTGTGAAAAGAGATTTACTACCTATGAACGAATAGAAGAGAATCCGATTTATGTTGTAAAGAAAAATAAAAGTAGAGAAAAATTCAACAAAGATAAGCTTTTAAGAGGATTAGAAAGAGCAACTAATAAAAGAAACATAAGTAGAGATGATTTAGAAAAATTTATTGCTGATGTGGAAAAAGTAATACAAAACACTTTAAAAAATGAGATAACAACGCAGGAACTAGGGGAGCTTGTGCTAGAAAAATTAAAGGTATTAGATGAAGTAGCATATGTTAGATTTGCATCTGTATATAAAGAGTTCGATGATATAAAATCTTTTATAGATGTTGTAGAAGATATAAAAAAGGATAAAAAGATATGAATGTTTTAATAATAAATGGGCCGAATTTAAATTTTTTAGGAAAGAGAGAACCTAAAATATATGGAAATGAAACCTTAGAATTAATAAATAACAAGATTAAAGAGTTTGCTATGGATCATGGGGTGGAGGTAGAATTTTTCCAATCCAACCATGAGGGATGTATAATTGATAAGATACAAGAAAGCTACGAGAATGTTGATTATTTAATAATAAATCCAGGGGCATTAACACATTATGGGATAGGAATAAGAGATGCAATTTTGTCAACTAATCTAAAAACAATAGAGGTTCATTTATCAAATGTATACTCTAGAGAGGAGTTTAGACATAAATCTGTAATATCGGATATATGCATAGGAAAAATTACTGGATTCGGTTCTGAAGGGTATAAAATGGCTCTTCAATACTTAAGTAATTTAAAGAAATAGGAGGCAAAATGAGAATTTTATTTATGGGAACGCCAGAGTTTGCAGTTCCATCATTAGATATATTAAGAAAAAAGCATGATATAGTTGGGATATTTACAAAGGTGGATAAACCTAACACTAGAGGAAAGAAAATAAAGTATACACCAGTTAAAGAGTATGGAATTGAAAATAATATACCAGTTTATCAACCTAATTCATTGAGAACAGAAGAGACATTTGAGTTGGTAAAAGAGTTAAATCCAGATTTAATTGTTGTAGTAGCATATGGGAAAATAATACCAAATAATATAATTGATTTTCCAAAACTGGGAATAATAAATGTACATTCATCGTTACTTCCAAAATTTAGAGGTGCAGCACCAATTAATGCAGCAATAATAGCTGGTGAAAAAGAGACAGGTGTTACTATTATGGATATTGCTGAAGAATTAGATGCAGGGGATATTATTTTAAAAGGAACTACTCCAATTTATGAAGAGGATACTTTTTTAACACTTCATGACAGATTAAAAGATATTGGAGCGGAAAAATTAAATGAAGCAGTAGACCTAATAGAAAAAGGTATAGCAAATAGAGAAAAGCAAAATCATGAGTTAGCAACATTTGTAAAGCCATATAAGAAAACTGATTGTTTAATTAATTGGAATAAAACTGAGGAAGAAATTTTTAATTTTGTAAGAGGAATGAATCCATTTCCAACAGCGTATACACACCACAATGATAAAATTTTAAAAGTTTATGCAGTTGAAAAACTTGATAAAATTTATGAAGAAGGGGAAAATGGTGAGATAGTAGATTCGATTAAAGGAAAAGGATTTGTTGTAAAAGTGAGTGAAGGAAGCATAGTTTTAACTGAGATTAAGCCTGAAAATAAAAAGAATATATCGGGAAAAGATAGTATAAATGGAAATCTATTTAAAATAGGTGAGGTTTTAAAATAAAAATAATGGGGGAAGATGTTAAATAATGAAAACTTCAGAAAAGAGAGAAAAAATTTCAAGAAAAACTATACAAAGGTTAACAATGTATTTAAAATGTTTGGAGAAATTTTCGCCAGATGATTACATATCATCAGAAGAGATGGGTGTTTTACTTGGAGTAACAGCTGCTCAAATTAGAAAAGATTTTTCAAACTTTATAATGGATTTAGATTCTTGTATAGGTATAAGGGGTAAAGGGTATAATGTAAAGTGTCTTTATGAAATGATTGAAGATATATTGGGAATAAATAAACAAAATAATGTAATTATTGTTGGAGCTGGAAAGTTAGGGAATGCTATTTTACTAGAAGGTGACATAGAGAAACCAAGATTTAATATTGTGGGAATTTTTGATATTACAAAAAGTAGAATTGGGAAAGAGTATAAGGGAATAAAAATAAGTAGTGTGAGCGATATACCAAAAATTGCATCTGAGAAAAAAATAGATTTGGCAATTATAACAGAGAATAAATCTATAGCTCAGCAAGTAACAGATATAGTTGTCCAATCAGGAATAAAAGCTATATTAAATATGACTTCCTTAGAAATAAAAGTACCAAAAGATGTTGTAATAGAGCACATAGATTTGAATAGAAAGCTTCAAGAATTAAATTACTGGAAGGAAAAGGCGGAATAGTAATGAAAATTTTAGATGGTAAATATGTATCTCAAAAGGTTAGAGATTTAATAAAAAGAGAGATAATTGAGATAAAAGAAGTTAAAGGAATAGTTCCAGGATTGGCAGTAATACAGGCAGGAGATAACTTAGCATCTAAAATTTATGTTAATTCTAAGATAAAACAGTGTGCAGAAGTTGGAATAGAATCAAAAAATTTTATTATGCCAGCAGATGTAACTGAAAAAGAGCTTTTAAAAAAAATAGAGGAATTAAATAGTGATGAAACAGTTGATGGAATATTAGTTCAATTACCATTACCTAATCATATAGATACACCAAAAGTAATAGAAGCAATAGATATAAATAAAGATGTAGATGGATTTAAGCCAGAAAATTTAGGAAAAGTTGTTTTAGGAGATGAAACTGCCTTAATTTCATGTACTCCTGCAGGTATACTAAGATTATTTGAAGAGTATGAGATAGCTTTAGAGGGAAAAGATATCGTTGTTATAGGAAGAAGTAATATTGTTGGAAAACCAATGACAGCACTTTTAATAAATGAAGGAGCGACAGTAACAGTTTGCAACAGTAAAACAAAAAATCTTGCAGAAAAAACAAAAAATGCAGATGTTGTAATAGTAGCTATAGGAAAAGCTAATTTCTTAAAAGCTGATATGATTAAGACAGGTGCTATTATAATAGATGTTGGAATAAACAGAGATGAAAATAATAAGATTTGTGGGGATGTGGACTTTGAATCTGTAAAAGAGAAAGTATCATATATAACACCTGTTCCAGGGGGAGTAGGCCCCATGACTATAGCCATGTTACTTAATAATACGTTAAAGGCATTTAAAATTGGAAAAAAAATATAGGGGAGAGTTTAGAATGGATAAAAAAGAATTTTATATTGTAGATAAGAGAATACTACCAAATTCAATTCAGAGTGTTATAAAGGTAAATGAGATTGTTCAAGCTGAAAGAATTTCAAAGTACGAAGCTATAAAGAGGGTTGGAATAAGTAGAAGTACATATTATAAATATAAAGACTATATAAAACCATTTTTCGAAGGTGGAAAAGAAAAAGTATTTAGTATACATTTATCTTTAATGGATAGACCTGGAATTCTAGCAAGAGTTTTAGATATTATTGCAGGGGAACAGATGAATATTTTAACAATTGTTCAAAATATAGCAATAGATGGTGTGAGTAGAGTAACAATATCGATACAAACAACAGAAAATTTACTTAGAAAAATTGAAGAGATGTTAGAGAAAATAAGTTCTTTAGACTCTGTAAAGGAATTAAGAGTAATAGGGAGTAATTAAGGAGGAACAATGAAATTAGATTTAGAAAGTGTAAAGAAATTAGCTAAAAGTATAGAGGAACATAATCTTTCTGAAATTAGTGTAGAAATTAATGGAACAAAGCTTACTATGAAAAAAGAAGAACTAAGACAAGAGGTAGTGACATCAAATATTAAGTATGTGGAACAACCTACTTTAGCTAATAAAGAGATAGAAATTGAAGAGGTAGAATCTTCGGAAGAAGTAGTTATAGAAGGAAAAGAGATAATTTCTCCAATGGTTGGAACATACTACTCAGCACCTTCCCCTGACTCAGAAGACTTTGTTAAAATTGGAGATAGAGTAGAGGTAGGAGATACGGTATGTATAGTGGAGGCTATGAAGATGATGAACGAGGTTAAATCTTCTGTAGCAGGAACTGTTGTTGCTTTGAGAGCAGAAAATGGAAAAGTAGTAAAAAAAGGAGATATATTATTTTTAGTAAAATAAGGAAAGCTAACAGCTTTCCTTTTTATTCTTTATTAAAGTAGCGTTTTAAAAAGCACAGTATGTTGTTTTTTATGGAGAATTATGGTAGAATATATAAGCATTCAATTTAAAAAATAAGGAAGGTGTATTATAAAGTTGGACACGTATCGTGATATTATTATATTAGTTGTATTGATTTTACTATCTGGTTTTTTTTCAGCCTCAGAAACAGCATTAACATCTTTTAAAACAACAGATTTAGAAGATATTGAGAAGTCGAATAAGAAAACAGCACATTTATTGAAGAAGTGGTTAAAAAGTCCAAATGAGATTTTAACTGGTATGCTTTTGGGAAATAACATAGTAAATATTTTAGGGTCATCTATTGCAACTGTTTTAGCAATTAATATAATGGGAAATTCTCCTAGAAGTTTAGCTATCGTAACAGGTATTATGACAGTTTTAATTCTTATATTTGGAGAGATAACACCGAAAATAATGGCAAAAAATAATTCAAAAGGGTTTTCAAAACTAGTAATTGGTCCGATGTATTATTTTGGTATATTAATGAAACCAATTGTAAAAATCTTGATGTGGACATCGATATTAATTGGTAGAATTTTAGGTGTTGAAGTAAAAACTGAAAATATAATGTTTACAGAGGAAGATTTAATATCTTTTGTAAATGTCGGTGAAGCTGAAGGGATTATAGAGGAAGAAGAAAAAGAGATGATCCACTCAATTGTAGGATTAGGTGAAACTAATGCAAAAGAGATTATGACGCCGAGAACTTCGATGTTTGCAGTTGAAGGAAATAAAACCTTAGATGATATTTGGGAAGAGATGATAGAAGCTGGATTCTCAAGAATACCTGTTTATGAAGAAACTATTGATAATATTATAGGGGTTTTATATACTAAAGATGTTTTAAATTATTTAAAAGCACATAGTACAGATACTCAAGTTAAGGAGTTAGTAAGAGAAGCTTACTATGTTCCTGAGACAAAATCTATTATAGAAATTTTACAAGAATTTAAAAGTAAAAAAGTTCACATTGCAATTGTATTAGATGAATATGGTGGTATTGGAGGAGTTTTAACAATAGAAGATTTATTAGAAGAGATTGTCGGAGAGATTCGTGATGAGTTTGATAATGAAGAGGAAGAAAGTATAAAAGAGATTGATGATAATAGATATGAAGTTGATGCAATGCTTGATATAGAGACAATAAATAAAAATTTAAGTATCGATTTACCAATATCAGAGGATTATGAAAGCTTAGGTGGATTAATTATGTCCGAACTTGGAAAAATTCCTGCAATAGGAGATGTTGTAGATTTTGAAGATGTTAAGCTAGTGGTAGTTGAAGTTGAAAAGATGAGAGTGTCTAAGGTAGAGATACAAAGAGGAGAATAAAAAATGAAAAGAGTAAAGGCCAGTTTTTATAGTGGATTAATTGCTATATTACCTATAGTTATTACAGTGTATATTTTTAACTGGATATTTCAAATTTTCTTAAATTTGTTACAAGATTCATTTTTAACAGTAGCAATAAGAACACTTGTTTTGCAAACTGGGTTAGGAAAAGAGCAAAACCTTCATCTGTACACTCAGATACTTATAAACGTTTTATCTTTTGTTACATTAATATTATTATTGATAGCTATAGGGACAGCTATGAGAGTATTTTTATTTAAAAAAATAGGATCTTTTGTAAATAATCTTTTAGTTAAAATCCCATTATTTAGCCAAATCTATAGCACAATAACTCAAATAACCTCTTTATTTGCGGCAGATAGACAAAAATCATATCAAAAAGTTGTAATGTTTGAATATCCTAGACGTGGAATATATAGTATAGGATTTATGACTTCAGATAGTAATCATCTTGTTGAAGAAATAACTGGGGAAGCGATGTGTAATGTATTTTTACCGACATCACCAAATCCTACTTCAGGAATGTTTATAGTTTTAAAAAAATCAGAAGTAAGAGTTTTAGATTTAAAAGTAGACGACGCAATAAAACTTATAATTTCAGGAGGAGTAATATTACCACCAAATAATAAAAAGGAGAACTAAATGTGGAAATATCTTTTTTTAGTTTTTATGCTAAGTGGTTGTAGCAATAATAAGGTAGTAAAGACAACAAAAAATCTTGAAACAAAAAATGAGAAATATTTGTTACTTAAAGGAGCTAATTTATATTCTTTAGGTAAAAAAAGTGAAGCGTTAGAAACATATAAAGAGATATTACAAATCAATAGTAAAAATAGTGTGGCATTAAGAGAAAAAGCGATAATAGAAGGACAACTTGGAGATACTATTCAAGCTGAAAAGGATTTAAATAGTGCTTTAGCACTTAATCCAAAAGATAATTTAACTTTAAAAAATTTAGGTTATTTAAATTTTGAAAAAAGAAATTACAATAAAAGTTCAAAGTATTTAAAAAGTGTGTCTAAAGATTTCATGAATGACCAAGATTATTTTATTTTAGGATATATAGAATTTTTAAATGGGAATTATTTAAACTCTTTAAAGTACTATGAGTATGTAGAAAATGATGAAATATTTAATAACAGTTTATTTTTTGATTCTTATTTAAACAATTTAAAAAGAATAGAAAATTTGAAAAAAGATTCGTATTTAAAAATTGAAGATAAAATTAGATATAATAAAATTAATACAATAAAATTATCAAATTTCTATAGCTCATCATTAGAAAAGGATGACTATTCAGAAAGAGTTTTAAAAAATTATTTGGCTTACAATGAAATTGATAAAGATATAGTAGAGGAATTAATAAACATATACTATAAAAATGGAGATAAAGTAAAAGAAAAAAAAGCTTTAAATTTAATTTTGAATTAGTATAGATAATTTATGATAAATTTTTAAAGAGTAATATTAGGAGGAATTAAATGGATTTAAAAAAATATGTAGCATTAGTAGAGGATTATCCAAAACCAGGAATAAAATTTAGAGATATAACTCCACTAATGGGAAATGGTGAAGCATATAAGTATGCAACAGATAAAGTAGTAGAGTTTGCAAAAGAGCACAACATAGATTTAGTTGTAGGTCCAGAGGCAAGAGGATTTATATTTGGATGTCCAGTGTCTTACGCATTAGGAGTTGGATTTGCCCCAGTTAGAAAACCAGGAAAATTACCAAGAGAAGTAATTGAGTATGCATATGATTTAGAGTATGGTTCAAATGTTTTATGTATGCACAAAGATTCTGTAAAACCTGGACAAAGAGTGTTAATAGTTGATGATTTATTAGCAACTGGAGGGACTATAGAGGCTACTGTAAAATTGATAGAAGAGTTAGGTGGAGTAGTAGCAGGATTAGCATTTTTAATTGAACTAGAAGACTTAAAAGGTAAAGAGAAATTAGAAGGTTATCCAGTATTAACTTTAATGAAGTATTAATAACTTTTAAGGCGACACAACCTTGTGTCGCCTTATTTGTATAGGATTATTAAAAAAGAGGTGTATTATGAAATATTGGCAAGAAATAGAAAGTGAAATAGATAAGCACAGTTTAAAAGTGGACAAAGAAAAGATTAGAATGGCTTTCTTTTTTGCAGAAGAATGCCATATAGGACAATACAGAAAATCAGGAGACAGCTATATAATACATCCTGTAGAAGTGACAAAAATATTAATAGATATGAAAATGGATACAGAGGGGATAATAGCAGGAATACTTCATGATATAGTTGAAGATACACTGATAACTATTGCTGATATAAAATATAATTTTGGTGATGAAGTTGCCCATCTTGTAGACGGTGTTACAAAATTAGATCATTTACCTAATGGTACTAAAAAACAGGATGAAAATATAAGAAAAATGATAATAGCTATGGCAAAAGATGTAAGAGTTATTATTATAAAATTAGCCGATAGGCTTCATAATATGAGAACATTGAAATTTATGCCACCAGAGAAACAAAAAAGAATAGCTCAAGAAACTCTTTCAATTTATGCTCCATTAGCTCATAGATTAGGTATAGCTAAAATAAAATGGGAATTAGAAGATATGTCTCTTCATTACTTAGAGCCAGAAAAATATAAAGAGATTAAGACATTAATTGATGAAAGAAAAGACGAGAGAAAAAAATATTTAGAAGATATGGTAAATAATATAACTCGTCTATTAAATGAAGTACAGATATATGCAAAGGTAAAAGGTAGATTTAAACATTTTTATAGTATCTATAAAAAAATGTTTGAAAAAGGAAAAGATTTTGACGGTATTTATGATTTAATAGGTATTAGAATAATTTTAGATACTGAAGCAGAATGTTACAATGCTTTAGGAGTTATTCATAGTAATTATAGACCCGTTCCAGGAAGATTTAAAGATTATATTGCAGTTCCTAAATCAAATAACTATCAATCAATTCATACAACAATTGTAGGACCTTTAGGAAAATTTGTTGAAATTCAAATTAGAACAGAGGATATGGATAGAGTAGCTGAAGAGGGAGTTGCAGCTCATTGGAGTTATAAAGAAAATAAAAAAATCAGTAAAAAAGATCAAGTTTACGGATGGCTTAGAAACATTGTAGAGTTAAATCAAGGAGCAGAAAACACTGAAGAGTTTATTAGAGAAGTAACAGGGGATATTGTAAAAGAAACAGTATTTGTATTTTCTCCAAAAGGGGATGTTGTTGAATTGGCTCAAGGTGCTACACCAATAGATTTTGCTTTTAATATTCACACAGAGATTGGAATAAAATGTGTAGGAGCGAAAGTTAATGGAAAAATAGTTCCTTTAGATTATAAATTAAATAACGGGGATAGAGTAGAAGTTATAACATCTAAAACGGGCAGAGGACCAGGAAATGATTGGTTAGATATAGTAGCTACTCAAAGTGCAAAAAGTAAAATAAAGAAATGGTTAAAAGATCAAAAGTTTGATGAAAATATTAAAATTGGAAAAGAACTGATTGAAAGAGAAGTTGGCAAATTAGGTATGACTTTAAAAGAGTTTGAAGAAAGTCCAACTTTAAAAAAACATTTAGAGAAACATAATATACCAACAATGAGTGATTTCTATTTCCATATGGGAGAAACAAAAAGTAAAGTTGATGTAGTTGTAGCTAAATTAAGATTGGAACAAGAAAAAAGTAAAGCTTATACAGAGAGCAATTTAGAGGAGTTTATTAAAGAACCTGTAAAGAAAAAATCAGCTAAAAAAGATGACCAAGGAATTGTAATTGATGGAACAGAAAATACACTTATAAGGTTTGCAAGATGTTGTACACCTCTTCCTGGAGATGATATAGGTGGGTATGTAACAAAATTAACAGGGATAGCTATTCATAGAAAAGATTGTCCAAACTATATTTCAATGGTTAATCATGATCCTGCAAGGGTTATAGATGTTCATTGGGATGAGAGGCTTTTAGAGACATCCTCAAAGAAAAGTAAATATACATTTGCATTTACGATAAAAGCTATAGATAGACAAAATATACTTATGGATGTTGTTACAATGATTTCAAATCATAAAATAAATGTTTTATCTTTAAACTCTCATAATATAAAAAAGGGATTGGATACAATTGCCATTATAAAGGTTACAGTTGAGTTAAATAACAAAGATGAATATAAACAATTAGTTAGTCATCTATTAAAAATAAAAGATGTAATGTCAGTAGAAAGATAGGAGAAAGAAATGAGTAAAAAGTTACCAGTAACATATGAATTGTATGATAAAGATGGAAAGGCTAGAATAGGAAAGATAACAACTCCTCACGGAGAGATTGAAACACCAGTGTTTATGCCTGTTGGAACGCAAGCAACAGTAAAAGGTATGACTCCAGAAGAATTAGAAGAGATGGGATCAGAAATAATTTTAGGGAATACATATCACCTATATTTAAGACCAGGAGATGAATTAGTTGCTAAATTTGGAGGACTACATAAATTCATGAACTGGAAAAAACCTATTTTAACAGATAGTGGTGGATTCCAAGTATTTAGTTTAGGAGATTTAAGAAATATAAAAGAAGAGGGAGTTTACTTTAGATCGCACTTAGATGGGTCTAAACACTTTATCTCTCCAGAGAAATCAATAAATATTCAAAATAATTTAGGTTCAGATATTGTTATGCTATTTGACGAGTGTCCACCAGGAATGTCATCAAAAGAGTATCTGATTCCATCTATTGAAAGAACAACAAGATGGGCAAAGAGATGTGTAGAAGCACATAAAAGACCTGATGAGCAAGGACTATTTGCAATAGTTCAAGGTGGAATCTATGAGGATTTAAGAGATAAAAGTTTATCTGAATTAAGTGAAATGGATGAATATTTCTCTGGATATGCTGTTGGTGGTTTAGCAGTAGGAGAGCCTAGACAGGATATGTATAGAATTTTAGATTATATTGTAGAGAAGTTACCTGAAGATAAGCCAAGATATTTGATGGGAGTTGGAGAACCTTTAGATATGTTAGAGGCTGTAGCTTCTGGGATAGATATGATGGATTGCGTACAGCCATCAAGAATTGGAAGACATGGAACGATATTTACAAAATATGGAAGACTTGTTGTAAAAAATGCGTCATATTCTGAGGATACTAGACCTTTAGATGAGGGATGTGATTGCTATGTATGTAGAAATTACACAAGAGGTTATATAAGACACTTATTTAAAGCTCAAGAGATATTAGGTGGAAGATTGGCAACATATCATAATTTATATTTCCTATTAAAATTGATGAAAGATTCAAGAACAGCTATAAAAGAGAAGAGATTTAACGAGTTTAAAGCCGAATTTGAAAATAATTATGCTATGGGAAAAAACAGTGATTGGATAAAACCAATAAAATTTGATAAATAAAAAAGGAGGCTGACTAAAAAGGTCAGCCTCTTCTCTATTTTAATTATAAACTGTATTTTGTAAATTTAATTTTAAATTCATCTTCAGATCTAACAAAAAGTCTCTCATTTCCTTCTGAATCTAAGACTTGTTCAGAAAAAACTCTATATAGATACATATTTTGTCCATCTTGTTCATTAGTACAATTTAATATATTGTAATTCAAAACTTCATAAAGTTTACCATTTTTATTATTTTTCCAAAGCTCTTTGTTCATAGCACTCCTTCAAACAGTTATTTCACCACATAAATCTGATTCCATAAAAATTTTAATCTCTTCAATAGAGAGATTTTTTCCTAATAAGTACATCAACTTAGTAATTGCTGCTTCTGGAGTCATATCTCCACCGCTAATTACTCCAATGCTTTTTAATGCACTACTAGCTTCATATAATCCCATTTTAACAGCACCAGTTGCACACTGGGTAATATTAACAACAACAACTCCTGAATCAATAATAGACTTTAAAGTTGAAATAAAATTATCAGTAGTTGGAGCATTACCATTTCCATAAGTTTTTAAAATAACTCCCTTTATTTCAGAATGAGATTCTACAAGTGTTTTTATATATTGAGGATTCATTCCAGGAAAAATTTCAACAATAAGTATATTACTGTTGATAGAAGAATCTGTATAAAACTCATTTTTAGGCATATCTAAAATATTTTTGTCATGAATTTTAATTTCACATCCAATCTCTCCTAAAGCTCTATAATTTGGAGAAGCAAACCCAAAATAATTTGTAGCATCAATTTTTCTAGCTCGGTTTCCTCTCAATAGCTCATCTCTAAAACAAATTGTAACTTCAGGTATACTTTTAACACCGTAAATCCTATTGCCTGCAATTTGAATGGATGTAATTAAATTTTGAAGTGCATCACTTCTGGGTGTAACTAAAGGAACTTGAGATCCAGTTACAACCACAGGTTTATCAAGATTTTTAAGCATAAAAGATAGAGCTGAAGCTGTAAAAGCCATAGTATCAGTTCCATGTAAAATTACAAATCCTCTGTAATCATAGTAATTTTTTTCTATAATTCTAACAATATCAATCCAAATTTCAGGATTCATATCTGAAGAATCAATTAAAGTTGAAATTTGACAGTAATCAGCAGGAAATCTCTCTAAAATAGGATGATTTTTAGCTACTTCAAACCAATTTTTAGCAGGTCTTAAAGGACTATTAGGATTATTTTCCTCGCTGTTGACCATACCAATAGTGCCCCCAGTATTTATGATAAGAATTTTTTCTAACATTTAGCTCCTCCTAAAATTAATCCCCTAGTAAACTAGGGGATCAATTTCTTATATATCTTTTAAGAATATGTTTTGACTTCTGTCAGGACCAACAGAAACAACAGTTATTTGACATCCTAAATACTCTTCAACTCTAGCAAGGTATTTTTTACAGTTCTCAGGTAACTCGTTGTAATCTTTCATATTAGAGATATCCTCTGTCCATCCAGGTAACTCTTCATAAATTGGTTTAGCATAAGCTAATTTTTCTGTAGCAGCAGGTACAGTTGTGTAAACTTTTCCATCTATTTCATATCCTGTACAGATTTTTAAAGAATCTAATCCACTTAAAACGTCGATTTTTGTTATTACAACGTCAGTTAATCCGTTAATATCAACAGCATACTTACCAACAACAAGGTCTAGCCATCCACATCTTCTTGGTCTTCCAGTTGTAGCTCCAAACTCTCCACCAATCTGTCTAATTTTTTCTCCTAAATCGTTATTTAATTCAGTAACGAAAGGTCCTTCTCCAACTCTAGTTGTATACGCTTTCATAACTCCAATTATTTTATCAATTTTTCTAGGAGAAATTCCTACACCAGTAGTAACTCCACCACTTGTAGGAGATGAAGAAGTAACATATGGGTATGTTCCATAGTTAATATCTAACATCATAGCTTGAGCTCCTTCAAATAAAACAAATTTATCATCATCTAAAGCTTTGTTAATTTCAGGAGTAGCATCAATAATTCTATGCTTTAATCTTTCAGCATATCCTTTGTACTCTTCAAAAATATCTTCAAACTTCATAGTTGGAGCATCATAAATTTTAGTGAAAAGTTCATTTTTTTCTTCTAAATTCATTTGTAATTTTTTAGCAAATAGCTCCATATCTAATAATTCAACAGCTCTAATTCCAACTCTTGAGAACTTATCAGAGTAACAAGGTCCAATTCCTCTTTTTGTAGTTCCAATTTTGTTATCTCCACTTCTTTCCTCTTTTAAGATATCTAATTGAATGTGGTAAGGCATAATAAGATGAGCTCTATCACTTATGAATAGGTGATCAACTTTAGCTCCTTTAGCTTCTAATGTATCAAGCTCTTTTAAAAGAACTTTAGGATCAACAACAACTCCAGGTCCGATGATACATTTACCTTGTCCATGTAACATACCAGATGGTAATAGGTGAAGTATAAACTTCTCTCCATTAACAACAACTGTGTGTCCAGCATTATTTCCACCTTGGAATCTAACAACGTAATCAGCTCTATCTCCAAGAACGTCAATTATCTTTCCTTTTCCTTCGTCTCCCCATTGAGTTCCAACTACAACATATCCTGCCATTTAAATACCTCCATGTATTATTTCGTTATTTGATTTTTTTTATTTCAATATAGTTGATATTTTTGTTATGTTTACATATAAATAAATCTTCAAACTCTGTTCTAATATTATCAGCAGCCTTAGGACTGTTATGTAAATCAGGTGTGTGATAAATTACTTCATAATTTTTTAAGTCTTTAGCAAATTCAAGAACATCTGAATAGTATTGGTCATGATCTGTTTTAAAGAATAATGTTCCATCAACTTTCATTATAACATCAAGAAGTTCAAAAAGTTTAGGTTGAAGTATTCTATTTTTTTCATTTCCTTCCCAAGGATCAGGGAAATTAATATAAAGTCCTTCAATCTCTTCATTTCCTATAAACGTTGTAATATCTTCACCACGTCTTCTTAAAAAAACAACATTATTAAGATTTCTTTTAACAGCTTTAGTTGCAGATAAAACCAATCTTTTAAATCTTATTTCAAGAGCTAAGTGATTTCTCTCAGGATATTTAGCAGCCATTCCAACTGCAAAGTTTCCACTTCCAGATCCTATTTCAAGATACACAGGATTATTGTTTCCAAAAGCTTTTTGGTTCCAATTTCCTCTATAAGAATTCATAATTTCACTATCATAGATAATGTGATCAGGGTATTCTACTAATTTAACCATGTATGGATTATAATTAGTTCTAGGATTTGTGAAGAAGTGTTTCCATAGAGTGTCTTCTAATCTTTCTTTCATTCTTCCTCCATAAATTTAATTGTTTTTTCAGCAGCATTTTGATTGCTTTTGAAAAATGCTTTTATTTTATCCTCAGAAACAGGGTTTGCTTCTAAG
>NZ_JBOFXD010000031.1:0-25968 GCF_051653945.1 Cetobacterium sp. | reverse complement strand
CCAAATCTGTGTTATATTTTCATAGCTTTTATTCTCAGCTATCTCCTTTGGATTAAGGTGACAGTGATAATCGAATATTGGCATTTTCTCTGCATATTCATATAGTTTTTTACTTACATCATTTTTTAATAAAAAATCTGAATCCATAAATTTTCTCATAGAAACTCCTTCAAATCTTTTTGTATTAGTTGTATGCAAGTATGATAACTAATCTTTTGCAATTTGTCAACAATTTTTTTTGTTCTATTTCCAGAGATTAGTGTTCTATTTTAAACAAAAAGCACTCAAAATACAGTGTTTTTAACTATACTTCAAGTGCTTCTGCTATAATATTTTTTTTATTTACTACAAAAATACTTTAAAATTATCTCTTAGAACTCTGTGTGTACTGTCTACTATCTTGTATAAATATATACTAGTCATACTATCTAAAGTTTTTAAGAAAATATTATTTGATTTTTGTATAAAATAGGAGTATAATTCAGTTACAAATGAAAATTATTTAATGCACGTAAGGTACATTATAGTGAGAGCCAGAAGTCGGAAGCTGGCTCTTTTCTATTTTTTGTAAATGTGTTATACTAATTACGGTGGTTTACTTAGCCTCTAGAAAGGGGGTGTACCATACGTGATGTCAAAAATAATTTTCATTGGAATACTTTTTCTTTTAATTTTTTTTATTTACTACAAAAATATTCTGGATATTTTGTCTCATATTTTTTAATTACATCTTTATAATTTAAAAGATGTTTTTCAATTAGTGTGTCTACATTCTTTTCATCTTTATTTTTTATTAACTCTACGATTTTTATATGTTGATTTAGTGTCGCTTCAATATTAGTTTTTTCTAAAGCATCTAAAAGTCTAAGTCTATCATAGTGAGTTGATAATCTTTTTATAGCTTTCCAACTATTCTTTTTATTGTAGTGATCAAATAGGATATAATGAAATTCATTATCTAAAGTGAAAAACTCATGTAGATCCCCTTCGAAGTTTAAAATTATTTTTTGATACTCTATATTTTTTTCTAACTTCATCACTAAGTCATCTACATTTTTATCGTAAATAGCCATTTTTAAGATCCTATCTTCACATGTTTCCCTAACAAATATAGCTTCCTCTACTAAGTTATAATCTATCTTAGAAACAAATGATCCTTTTTGAGGAAAAACCTGAAGTAACTTCTCCTCTACTAGTTGAACAATAGCTTCTCTAAGTGGTGTTCTACTCACATTTAATATTTTGCTCAGTTCTATCTCCCCAATTGATTCTCCTGGCTTTAAATTTAAACTCATAATATTCTCTCTTAGAACTCTATATATATACTGTCTAGTATTTTCTTTAGAATCTTTACTTACCCCTTGTAGTCTCATCCTTTTCTCTCCTATCAATGTTTTTATATATTATATCAGCATTCTGTAGAAATGTATACTAGTCATACTTTTTAAAGTTTTTTTACATATATTCTCTATAAAATAACAAAGGAAATATGCAGTTTTTCTTGTATTTTAAGGAGTGTTATAAATATGGAAAATCAATTTTTTTAGGGGGGCACAATGATAGGTATAGGTACAATACTTTTAATCTGTTTAATCATCTATATTTTATTAAAAAGAAGAGATCTTATCAAGTTAAACTTAAGAATCGAAAGGATGCAATCTATACTTTTTATAGTTTTTGTTATATTTCTACTTTTTGTGATAAATTTCTTAGATCAAAAAATCGCTTTTACTGTATCTAATCAATATCCTCAAGGATTACTAGCTAACTATCCTGCATTAAATAACACTTTAACATATATTTTTAAAGGAATCACTCACTTAGGCGAACCCAATTACTTAGCTTTAGTAGCTCTTCCTACATTTTTATACTTTGGGTATAAGAAGAATACAAAACTTCAAACTTTAATTTTAAGTACAGTCGTTATAATAATCTTTGGTTTTTTAATCTCTACTATTTTAAAAACTATTTTTATGAGAAGTCGACCTTACCAAGAGTGGAATAACTTTGGTTTTTATTTTATAACAGATGTTCTACAAAAGAGAGTTCCTTACAACGGAGATTATATGTCATTCCCATCAGGACACACTATGGTAGCTTCTTGTGGATTCTTTTACTTGGCAATGACGAATAAAAATATTCATATAAAAATATTTTGGTCAATTATTCCAATACTAGTTGCTATTTCTAGAGTTTATCTATCATATCACTGGCTAAGTGATGTTTTAGCTAGTTTATTATTTGGTCTTTTCCTTGCTAAAAAATACAGAGATAGTCTTAATCCATCCTCTTTAAATGATTTAAGCTAGGTAATTTATACCTAGCTTTTTTAGTTCTATCTATAGCAAAGTAAGCAATCATTAATTAAAATTATCAATTGATAAAAAAAAGAAAACATGATACAATCTTGTAATTAAAATTATCAATTGATAAAATTCAGGAGTGATTTATGCAAAATGAAAGTTTCTTTGAATTATTAAAACCTGATATTGAAAATTTCTTAAATGAGTGTGCTAGGCGTACAAATGAAGGAAAATTAAAATTAATTCCTAGAGATAAAAATATGACAAGTATATATGAAATGGGATTAAGTATTTTTAACGTTGAAGAAATTATTAGTGAACTACAAGTTAATGATTATTATAGAGGCCCATCATCTGATCATAAATTTCCAAATGATGATATTTGGGAGTTTATCACTCATTATGAAATGTATAAGATTTATATAAAATTAAAATTAGATAACGGTGATTTAGCTATATGCTTATCTTTTCATGAAGCTGAACGTTAATTCTATATTTATGTAATTTTAAGGAGGATTTTATGGATAAAAAAATTATTGTTTTAGTTAGAGAGAAAAAAGTTAAAGTTAGAGATCTATTTATAACTTTTAATGAAAAAGTTAAAGTTAATACTGAAACAAATGAAGAGATATATGATAGAAATATCGAAATTGAAAATACTACAACACTTTATGATATATATAGATCTGAAAAAAAAATGAACTCAACAAAGGATATCGTTGCTATTCGTGAAAAATACGGGTTAAACCAAAGTGATTATTCTTTAATTTTGGGATTGGGAAAGGTTACCATTCATAGATATGAAAATGGTATGCTACAAACTGAGGCTAATGATTCCATTATTACACTATCTAAAGATGTTAAAAATATGAAAAAATTACTTGAAATAAATTGGGATAAAATTTCAGAAGAAACTTATAAACTTTTATATGAAAGATTAACTAATTTGGAGTTATTAGAAAATCATAGAATTTTAAAAAATACTCCCTTATACACTGAAAAGAAAAGTTTTGAAACAGTCTGTGTCTTTGATGTTGTTAAAAAACTTCTGTGGATTTGTGATGAGCTCCAACTGGAAATTACGCCTCTATTTTTACAAAAAATTCTTTACTTTATTCAAGGAGTCTCTTTAAGATTTTATAATAAACCAGCTTTTCTTGAAAAAATTGTAAATTGGACATATGGACCTGTCATAGAAGATGTCTACCATAAATATAAAATTTATGATAGATGCAATATATCAAAAGAGGAAAATATCTCTCTTACAGAAGGTCTTGAAGAAATTATCTTTAAGGTATTAGAAAGTTACGGAGAGTTTAGTCCAAACAAATTGGTTTCTCTTACACATGAAGAAGACCCTTGGTTAGACACAACACAAAACGAAGAGATTACAAAAGAGGCAATTTTAAAATACTTTAAAAAAGTTTACAATTAATATTATCTTTATAGTAAAAAAGTAAAGTGCAAAAACTGCACTTTACTTTTTTTCTTTTAATAGATTAAAATAGCTTTAACAGCTCATCCCTATTCATTTTTAGAAGCTCTCGTTTCTCTCCATCTAAAACTTCACTAATAACTTTAGATTTCTCATCTTTTATAAGATTTATCTTCTCCTCGATAGTCCCTTTAGTTATAAGTCTAAATACATTTACCACATTTTTTTGTCCCATTCTATGAGCTCTATCTGTAGCTTGATTCTCCACAGATGGGTTCCACCAAGGATCAAAATGTATAACTGTATCTGCTCCTGTTAAATTTAGTCCACTTCCTCCTGCCTTAAGAGAGATTATAAATACATCTCCCTCTCCACTATTAAATCTTTGAACTAAGTTTAAACGCTCCTCCACCTTAGTTTTTCCATCTAAGTATAAAATATTAAATTCATCCTTTAAATGACTTTTTATTATACCCAACATCTCTGTAAATTGAGAGAACAGTAACACTCTATGTCCTCCACTTTTAGCCTCTTGAAGAAGTTCTAAAAGAGCATCTAGTTTTGCACTCTCCCCTTTATAGTCCTCAATAAATAGCTTTGGATGGTTACACAGTTGACGAAGCCTTGTTAAACAAGATAGTATCTTTATAGCATCACTGCCAACAGCTTCAACCTCTCTTTTATACTTTTCCAAATACCCTAAGTATAGCTTTCTTTGTTTTTCACCTAACTCAACAACAACATCCTGCTCAATTTTATCTGGAAGTTCCTTTAGAACCTCCCCTTTTGTACGTCTTAATATAAATGGCCCCACAACACTTTTTAAACTTTTTAGATTATCTAAATATCTCTTTTTAAATGTTGTATGTTTTCCAAGATAACCTGGAAAAGCAAAATCAAATATACTCCAAAGTTCAAGTATGTTATTTTCAATAGGAGTACCTGTAAGAGCTATCTTAGTTTCACCCTTTATCTCTTTTATAGCATTTGAAGTTTTTCCTAAAATATTTTTTATATTCTGAGCTTCATCTATAATTATATTTGCAAACCCCTCTCCAAACTCCATCTGTTTATAGAACTCTAAATCGTTTTTCAAAAGACCATAGGTTGTTATTAGAACCTCTCCACTTTTTAGACTTTCAATAACTTCCTTTCTCTCCAACTTAACTCCTACACACATCTTAACTGTTACTTCAGGAGCAAATCTTTCAAACTCACTTTTCCAGTTATACACTAGCGATTTAGGAGCTATAACTATACTTGGTAACTCTCTTTTCTCCATAGCTAAATACACTATAGTTTGTAGTGTTTTTCCAAGTCCCATATCATCAGCTAAGATACCTCCAAGTCCAAGTTTTTTAAGAGTATTCAACCACTGAACTCCATATAGCTGATAGTCTCTTAAAATAGGAAAACTCTTTTTTATAAAAGTTTCCTCCTCCTCACTTGTAATAGATTTTAGATTATTTTCCATCTCTTCAAAGTTTTTATCTAAAAGTAGATTTTTTATTCTTTTTAAAGTTGAACTTAAAAAGTAGCTATAGTTTTTAGCTCTTGAAATAACTCCAGCCTCAATCTCTTTTTTACTGGCCTCTGAAATATCTAAAAGATCGTTTAAATCATCTAGCTCTGAACTATCTCCTATATCAATAATTCCACCATTTTTTAAAAGATAGTATTTTTTCTTTTCACGAACTGCAGTTAAAAATCTAACTACCTCATCTTTATCTATTCCATCTATATTAAAACTTATATCTAAAATATCAGTAACTTTTGTTTCTACACGGTAACTAGCTGTGGTATAACTTTTATTTTTAAACTCCTCAGAGTAATACATCTCATAGTATCTCTCTAACTCAGGTATTCCCTCAACTACAAACTTATATATACTCTCAACATTTGTAATATGATAGGCTCCACTTTCAAAGTTATTTTTATAATCTTTTAAAACATCTTTATATAACGAATATCCTTCAAGTTGGTCACTTAAAATTATTGTTCCATCTAAGTCCCCCTCATATATTCCATCATAGAATCTCTTAGTATAAACCTTTAATCCGTAGGTATTATATGAGTCTATATAGATTTTATCCTCTATCTTTTTAGGAGTATAAACCTTTTCCCTTATATTTTCCGATAGTTCTAACTTAGCCACTTTTTGAATAGAGTTTATAACTACAGGAAGATTACTTTCACTAATTACCATAGTTTCGCTTCTGCTAGTTTTTTGACGAATTTTTTTATAGATCTCTATATCCTCACTTGAAACTCTATAAAATATTGGAGTTCCATTATCCAAATGAAGAAGAGTTCTCTCTCCTCTTTGAATAAAACTAGATATATTTTTAAAAGCTAGTTCAATATCACTACCTGAATTTTTAATATCTATCTCTAGAATCTCCTTCAGAGTTCCATTTTTTAAAACTATCTGATCTCCCTCTACTAAAATATCTATAAGTCTATCAAAACTAAATTTATTACTTAAAATAGTTGAAAGATTAAACTCTCCATAATAGCTTTTTTCAAGAATCCCCTCATACTCTTTTAGGAAATCTAAAAACTTTCTCTCCCACCCTTGAAAGTAATCTGTTGTAGGATTGTACTCATAAGATTTTCCAAAGTCAAAGGATGTTGTCCCATAAGCTCTCAAAAACTTAGAAAGCTTATTGGTCAACTTATAGTTTTTCTCTTTAGTTACAATCTCTATATCCAGTTTAAAATCTATATATCCCCTTATATTTTCAATTTTAGGGGTGATTTTTAAAAATATTAGATTTTTTTTCTCGCCCATTGGGTTTTTTAAAAAATCTAAATGAACATCTGGCTTGGTTCTTTCTATACTCTCTTTTTTTAAAACTAGATTATACGCTGCCATAGCAACAGATACAATGTGTTTACAAGGTTTTACATTCTCTCTAAAATACATACAACTACAATTAAAGTCTAAAACTTCATCTTTACTAAAAATAACTTCAGTTTTATAGTTTAAGTAGTTGCTTCCCTTTACTAATCCTGCAAGATTACGAACTCCCTCTCCGTAATACTCCTCATCTACTCCATAAAGTTTAAAGTTGCCAGCCCTTCCTCTATTATAATAGTCCTTTCCTCGACTATAAATTGTGTATCCAACCTCATTTTCTAATCTCTTTAAAAAATCCAATTGTGCCCTCCAATTTTTTCCTTTATTTTCTATTATATCATATAATCTTTCTTTCAAAAATTTATAAAAAAAGAGGATAGATAAATTAATATCTAACCTCATAATTTTTATAAGCTTTTATGTGAACTAAATTTTTTATATTTTTTGTAATTATCTGACTCCATAAATTTCTCCAGTGAATCTTGAAAAATTATTTTACCCCCATCTTTTCCTTTTCCAGGGCCAACCTCTACTATGTAATCACATGCTTTTATTCCCATAACATTATGCTCTATAAATACTACTGTTGCACCTTTAGATGTTAATAGTTTAAAAATCTTTAAAATATTAATACTATCTTTAAATGAAAGCCCACTTAAAGGTTCATCAAAAAAAAGTATTTTATCTTTAATATTTTTTCCAAGAGCATCTGATAGTTTTACTCTTTGAGATTCTCCTCCTGACAAAGTGTCCGTCGTTCTAAATAAATTTAAATGTCCTAACCCTAATTGATTTAATAAATTTAATTTATTATTTATTTTTGGTGATTCAAATATATTTTTAGTAATTAATTCATCTATACTCAAATTCAATATTTCATATATATTATACTTCTTATATTGATATTTTTTATCTTTTAGTATATTTTCAGAATATCTTTTCCCTCTACAACTTGGACATAAAACCTCGATCTCTTTTCCAAAATCATATTGAAATTTTATCTTTCCTTTTCCAGCACAATTTTTACACTTTCCTTCATCTGAATTAAAATTAAATATATTTGGATTTACTAATTTTAAATTTTGTGCAATCTCTTTTCTTATATCTTCAAATAAAGTTCCACTATAACTTCCAATTGTAGATACTGTTGTCCCTCTTATTGGCTTTTGATCTATATAAATACTATTTTCTATTTTTTTTGCCATCTCTTTGCACAAAGTACTTTTTCCTGAACCTGAAACTCCATAAACTCCAATTAATGATTTAGAAGGAATTTTTATACTTATATTTTCCAAATTATTTTTAGTTATATTTTTTATTTCAAAAATTTTTTCAGTTTTATTTTGAGATTTTGTATAAACTTCAGCTTCCAATTTTTTTCTATCTTTTAATTCATATTCTTCTTTTGTTATTTTTTCTCCACCATTTTTACCAGCTTTTGGACCTATATATATAACTTCATCTGATTTTTCTAAAAAATATGGATTATGTTCTACTAATAATAATGTATTTTCTCTATTTTTTATTTTTATGAGACTTTTATATAAATTTTCATATTCTGTCACATGTAACTTTGCACTTGGTTCATCTATTACATATAACATATTCGAAATTTGTGAGCTTAAAATATTGACCAATCTTATTCTTTGAAGTTCTCCTCCCGATAAAGTAGGGATACTTCTATTCAAATTTAAATATCCTAAATTAGAATCAATAATTTCCTTTAATAAAATCAAAATAAAATTTATATCTTCATCCTTGTTTTGTCTTTTTAGAAATTCATATAATTTAGATATTTCCATACTATATAGTTCACCTATACTTTTCCCTAAAAATTTATATGACAGTATATTTTTATTAAATCTTTGCCCCCTACATACCGGACACTCTTTTATTTCTGTATATTTTTTTATTTTTTGTAAGCCCGATGCTTTATTAGAAGCTTTTAACTCATCTTGCTGAGTTATAATTCCCACATAATAAAACTCTTTATTTCTAGGTTTTCCATAAGCTTTATATGAAACTCTGTATTTCTTCTCGCTTTTTTCACAATATAAAAGAAGTTTCTTTTCTTTTGGTGGTAGCTTAGATATTTTTACATCCAATGGTATCATATTATCTTCTGCAAATTTTATAAGTAACTTCTCTTCATACCCTAAAGTTGATTTTCTCCAAGGGATGAAGGCTCCCTCTTTTATACTTTTCTCTTCATCTACTATTTTATCTTGATCTAGCGAGTATACAAATCCTAAACCTTTACAGATTTCACAAGCAGAATTTGGCATATTAAATGTAAAAATTGCTGGAGAAACTTTATTTTCTTTTCCATAAATTTTCTTAAACTCTGAATCCAAATTTAAAAATGTCGCTATTGTAGATCTTGGGTTATTATTTAAATTAATTTGTTTTAAATCCACTGCTGGAACAATATTTTTATAATCTTTTATTCTATATGTTTTTTCAATACTATCATCATTTTTTAACTTAGCTTCTTCAAATCTAGAAATATTGTAAATTGTAGTATACGCTAATGAACTTTTTCCAGATCCACTTGGTCCAGCAATTGATATCAATGTATTTTTTTTTATTTTTATATCTATATTTTTTAAATTATTTGTCTTTATACCATTATATTCTATAAAACTCTCCTTCTTCTCCACACCAATCACAATCCTTTCTTCTTGTCATTTTTATGTTTCTAAAATTCATATCTTTTATTAAAAATTCGCTTCTATTATCATTCATAACTAGCTCACTTATTCCTGCTAAACACTTAAAAGCTTCATTTGATGTTATTGATGCTGATAATGATGTTAGTGGGGGAAAACTTCCTACTTTTCTATCTTTATTTTCCAATTTTTTTATATTTTTTGTATCTATTTTATTTAATTCTTCTAAACTTTTTTCAAAACACTTCACACATGCTGTTTTTCCTGGTATTACAACTTGGCCTATTAAAGATAGATGTAAGTTATACCCTCCACCTATTAAATGATTTATATTGTTTTTCATACAATATTCTCCAACTATTATAGATGTTTTATCTACACTTGGATAATCTGCACAATTAATTATTAAATCAATTTTAGTAAAATCTATTCTTTTAAAAAACTCAGGATCTAACCTATCTTTGATTTTACTAATTTTTAAATTTTCATTAAATTCAAGTAATCTGTCTGATAAAGCATCTATTTTATATCTTCCTATATCCTCTGAAAAAAATCCAACTTGTCTATGAAGATTACTTAATTCCACTCTATCAAAATCTACTAAAATTAAATTTTCTACACCAGACATTACTAAATTATGAGCGACCCAAGTTCCAACAGCTCCCAATCCTATAATCATCACTCTTGAAGTCTTCACTCTTTCAAAAGCTTTATTTACCTCAGAAACCGAGTTAAAATAATCTTCGAGCAAATTATAAACTCTAGGGTATTCTTTATATGTTGCTTTATAATTTTCATCTATTTTTAAAAGAACGTTCTTTTCATTTAAATATTCTATTAAGTATTTTGCTTCATCTCTACTTCTTTCATCTAAATTTTCATTTTCTAAAATTTCTTCTAATTCTTTTTTTCCATCAAACTTAAATAAAAATTCTTTTACTTCTGTTAATCCCTCTAGAGAAATAGATTTTCTAATATTAGTCAAAAAGAATTCTATTCTATTTTCTAATTCAACTACTGCTATCGATGGTCTCAATTTATATATCATTTATATCACCACATACTAAACATTTCCTATTTTTTTCAACCTTTATATATTTTATCTCTAAATCTTCAAACAAAAGCTCTCCTCTTCCTAATCCTAAATATTCATCTTTTCCTAAAAGATATTTTAATATTTCAATAACACCATAACTAATTGAAAATAAAGACATTGAAGCTAAACCTCCAACTTCAAATAATCGCTCTTTTTGATTTACTATTTTTATATTATATTCTGGTTTCCAATCTTTTAAATTCGTTGTAAAGTGATTTATATAGCAATCAACACAAGGAGTTTTATCGGGAATTATTAACTCACCTGTACTCATTAAATGAGCATCAAACCCTCCTGCCACAAATAATGGTAATTTCTTTTTATAACACTCTCTTCCAATTTTTAAACTTGTTACTCCTATATATGGTTCATCCAAAGTATTTATTATAAAACTTGGTTTTAGTGAAAAATATTTTGATAAATCACTATTAAAATTTATAGTATCATGATATGTTTCAACTTTAATATTACTATTTATATTTTGCAAATATAACTTTAAAGAATCTACTTTATATTGACCTATATCTTTACTTTTAAAATAAAAATGTCTTTGCTTTGATTTGAGAGATATTTTTTCTTTATCGACTATTATGAAATTTTCTACGCCCATCATAGCTAATTCAATAGCTATTCCTGATCCAATTGCGCCTGCTCCAAAAATTAAAAACTTTTGATCTTTTAATTTTTTTTGAAGTAAATATGGATTTTCTCTAAAAAATTCTTGAAAAAATATTAACTGTCTTGAATATCTTTCAATATCATTTTCATCTATAACTTTTTCTTCTTCTTTTATTACATAAAGAATGTTTCTATCTATTAAAAAATTTAAAAACTCCTCCAACTCTTTATC
Organism: Cetobacterium sp.; assembly: GCF_051653945.1. Taxonomy (GTDB): domain Bacteria; phylum Fusobacteriota; class Fusobacteriia; order Fusobacteriales; family Fusobacteriaceae; genus Cetobacterium_A. The sequence goes on along the minus strand of NZ_JBOFXD010000031.1, from coordinate 14,755 downwards.
ATAGTCTTGTTCTAACATTTTTAATATCTCACTTAATGATAAATTCCCTGTAAACCCTCTTATCAAATCAATTATATTTTGGTTTACTTCTATATTTATTCCCTCTCTACTATTTATAAAATAAAAATACAGTATATCTTCTCCTATTTTATAAACATCAACACCTTCTCTTAGCTTAAAAATCTTATCTAACATGTAATTATTTTCACCTCATATAAAAAAGGTGGCTATTAATAGACACCTTAGATTTTTAATATTGTATTACACCTGCATTAATTTCTAAATATTTTCCCCATTCTTCTGCAGTTGCTATTTCACCTATTCTTGTACAAACTCTAGTACAGCAATCACTTCTTCCACCAGAACATCCACCAGTATAATTATCTCTTTTTATTAGATCATCTTCGCTTAAAACTTTAAATTTAAAACTTTTAGTTTCTTTTACTTTTTCCATAAATATTCCCTCCTGAAATTAATATTTTTACTTTTATTCTAACATAACTTTATTTTTTTTTAAACCTCTTTCTCATTACCTCTTATATCGATTTATAAAAGATTGCTCTAATCCCATCTCTCTTACTTTATCCAACCAATTGTATACTGCATTTTGATTATACACATATTCACAATTTTCATCTTTTTCTTTTAAAAGAGCAAGAGCCATTAAAGCATATTCATTTTCTAAACAAGTTGCAAAAACACCTTGATCATCAGTATTTATAGAGACATGCATCTGATTACATTGTTTTTTACTTTCTAATCCATTATTATAAAATCTCACAATTGGATGCTTCACATATTTATCAAAAGTACTTATTAAATAATTTGAACTAGGATTTGTCTCTACTGATAAATTTTTTCTTGCTATTTCTTCTTGCATTTTAAATTGAAGTTTATTTATTAATTGTAAAATATCAAAATCTATTTTAAATTCTACAACTAAATCTCCCTCATTCTTTACATTTGAATTATAATGGTACTCTCTATATAATCTTTTAGCTAGTATATTTTTTCTTGCGTCTTGAACAACTTCTAAATTATTCAACTTAAACCTATCAAATATATCTATATTAATAGTATCAATCTCTTCTAAGTTATTTTCATCTAGATATATTTCGGGAGCATCTCCTCTAAGTTTCCAAGAATCTATGTATGAGTTTACACATATATTTTCTAAGTTTAAATTAGATTTTTGCATATAAATTTCCCTATAATATTTATTAAATAAAGACAATAGTTTATTATTTAAACATACAGAGATTTCAATGTTTAATTCATTTTTTTTATAAAGTAACCAAGCTATATTATCAAGTAAAATTTGTTTAGGGAGTAAAACAACCCCCTCTTTTGTTTCGTAATATTCTACTGGATCTATTCCTAATGCTAATGCATGCCCCAATCTATCGCCGTGAGATAGATTTAAAAATAATATACTTTCGTCTATAGCTCTTAATCCATCTACTATATCTAAAAAATCTTCTCCAACATGATAAGTTTTTCCAATCTCTCTATAAAAATTCAACCCTAACTCTGTTTCTAAATTAATAGGTTTATAGTTTTTTAAATATCTAAAAATTTGTCCAAATACTTCTGGCCTACATCCTATCTCTACATTTGCAGCATCTATTCCATAGACCTTACCTACAATTGGCTCTGTAGATTTTCTAACATCATTTAATGTTATCGCTTGCTCTAAAATATCTTCCCTTACTTTAAAATTTCTAGGTGTTATCATATTAAGAAGTTCATAATTTTTACTTTTATTTTCTACTTTTTTTATAAAATGAATTGTATGAAAATATTCACCTTTTTCATTTTTACTCTCCTCTTTCTTTTCAAGCTTTTGTAAAAGTTTCTCTTCTTTAGAATACCTATCAAAAATAGCTGTATCTTCAGCTTTTATTTTGATCTTTTTTAAAGAATCTATATAAGCTTTTTTAGTATTTTTTGGAGCTATTCTAGTCTCTAAAAATTTAATATTTTGATCTACAAGAGAGGAGTTTATTGCTAAATTTACAACTGCTTTTTCATATATACTTCCCTCTTTTAAAAAATCTTCCTTTCTATCTTGATAATCTGCAAAATTTGAAAACCCTACCACTCTATTAACTTGAATTATTTCATTTCGGAAGCTTTGTTTTATACATAAATAAATATAAAATAGCTCTGATATCACTTTATCTTTTGGTACTTGTAATATATGTTTAAAAACAGAGTATAAAAAATATCTTTCTCCATATAATAAAATATTTCCATTATGATATTTTGTATTATTATTAAAATTTATTGAATTTATATTTTTAGGTATTATATAATCTGGAATCTCTTTATCCAATTTTTTTCCATAAATATATTTTAAAGCGTCAATTTTACTTTGAAGATCTGTTTTTGATATAAATATCTCACTTTCTTTTAAATAGTCTCCTAGTTCTTTTCTCTTTTTATCATTTGTTAAAATACATATTTCATATAAATACATTCTTATAATTGCAGCCTTTAATACAAGGACATCAATTTTTTCAACATTTTCATCAAATGTAGATTGAATAACTGGATATAACCTTTTATTTTTCTTTAATTTTTCAAATTCTTTTTCCCTACCGCTAACATTATTCATTAAAGATATCCAAGAAAGCTGAAAATGTGGGGATGATCCATTTAAATGAAAATGATTTTCAGCTGTTCCTTTTTTTAAAATCTCTTTTATTCTATTGTTATTTGTACTTATTATTGAAGGCCATGAAAAATAGTTTCTTTTATAATTATTTTCAAAATCTTTTTCTGCAAAATAAGCAGTTGTAAATAAATCTTCACCTAATTGAAAAGATAACTCTCTCCATCGTAAAAGATTTTCAAATTGACAAACAGGTTTCCCTTCATTCTCCTCTAGAATATCTTTTGCAAATTTCATAACTATACTATGAATATTTTTTTTACTATTCCAGTTATTTTCTAAGAGATTACAAAGATTTAGAACTTCATCTTTATTATACAAGCTATTATTTTCATATTGAAAAAGAGTTATAAAATCATTTTTATCTAATAACGATGAAATTTTTGAGGATTTATCTAACATATAATCATTAGATAAAAGTTTTTTTAACATTTTATTAGGATTTTGATTTTGAAATAAAACTAATAAACTTTTTCTAATATTATTCATTATTCACTCTCTGCCTTTATGGCTTCTTTATACCACTCAATATTCTTTTTTATAAATCTCTCTATTATATCTGATTCATCTTTTGTAAATCCTTCATTTACTGTTAAATCATTTAATTGTAATAACTCTACAAAACTTCCTTTTTCATCTAGTCTATCAATTATTTTTTCCATATTTATTAATTGTTTTGTATCTTTTACTCCATCTAAATTTTTTAAGTCACCCTCAATACCTAGTTGTTCTTTTAAAATATCTCTTTTATAAAACTCACCTATAACACCTAAAAATATATCTTTATCATTCTCTTTCATAACTTTTTCATCTAGCTCTTCAGAAAAAGCTCCTTTTAAAAAATATTCCAATGGATTTTGGTATTTTCTATTTTCTCTCTCTGTTTTTAATGTAAATAAAATATTATTTATTAAATCTTTATTTTTATAATTTTTATTATCTATTATTTTTTTTATTATATCCTCTTTATACTTTTTAAAGTCTTCATTTAATCCCTCCTCATTTTCAGAACCCTTTCTTAACTCATACATATTCTTCAATAAATCGAACAAATCATCTATTTTCTCTTCTAATTTATCGTTATCTTCAACCGTTATTTTTTTTAATTCTTTCAACTTTTCAACAAGAGTTTTTTTAGTTTTTATTCTCTCTTCTTTTTTTAATAAATCATCTATTATTAAATTTTCATCTATTAAAACATTTGATAATTTAACTCTTTCATATATATTTTCTTTTTCTTTAGTTAAAGAGTTTATTTTTCTATTCTTATATAAGTATCCGTTATCATCAACAATTGTTTTAAAAGGTTCTAATAATTTTTTTAAAGTTTCATTTTCTTTATCATCTTCTAAAACCTTATTTAACAATGAATAACTATAAATATTTACATCATACCTATAACTATCCTCTAGAGTATCAATCTCTCTTACAAAAAATCCTTTATCACTTTCGCTTATTTCAGTTTTAAAAATATAGTTATATAACACTTCTAATGCAAATATCAAATCTAAATGTTGCTTTTTTCTTTTTAAAATACTCATCAATGATCTAACATCACCAATTCTTATTATATCTAAAATCTCACTCTCTTTTTTTTGTCCATTATATATTAAGTTTTCTAAATAAGTATAAATAACTCTGTTTTTATCAGATAATGCTTGTTCTTTATCCATTTGTTTTAATATAGATTTTTCTTCATAGTTTAATTTTTCTGATATCCAATACTCAAAAAAGAATCTTTTAAACTCCTCTAATTTTTTTTCATCCTCTGTTTCAGATATTTTAGAAATACTTAAAACAAAAAATATTAACTCTCTTAAATTATTTGGAATAAGCTCATGTCTTTTACTATTTTCCGGACAAATTTTTTTTATTTTTAAATTTATATATCTTTCAATAGAAAATTCTTTTTCTTTTTCAACTGTTATTTCTTTTTTTTCATCTAATATTTTTTTTATTTTTTTTATCTTATTTATTTTTATTTCTTCTTTTGTTTCATCTTCTATTTTAATTATTAATTTATTCTCACGTTCTTCTAAAATAGCATTTCTTAATTTATCTTCAAATGGTGAAGATAAATAAACCCTTCTATCATATGGTAAAAATTTTAATAAATATTTATATGCTCTATCATCTATTTCATTTTCTAAAAATCCATTTGGATAAAAAGTTTTAATTCCGCTATATTCTTTATAAAAACTCTCTTTTATTGCACCCTCTAGCTGCTCATATTTTACTGCTAATAAAATAATAACTTGCTCTCCCATTAAATACTTTCTTAAATATTCAATAGTTTGGTAAACATGTTGTGTATTTAAATCTAAATCATCTATTGATATTACTAACTTTTCTTTTTTTATAAATTTCAAATATTTTTCTATTAATTTTTTTATATTTTCATCTAAATTTATAGCTTCTGAAATTTCTAAAAGCTCATCCAAACTATTTCCAGAATCTTCATTTTTTCCTTTTATATATTTTATTCCTTTATGAATTTCGGAAAACTTAGATAACAAATCTCTTTTTTCATTATCTTCATTTTCAAAGTTTCTGTCATTCAATTTATTTTTAAACTCTTTAAATATATAACCTACAATCAATTCTAAAGTTTCTGTCCCTTTTATAAATTTAGATGGATCTATAGTTGATAAAATTTCAACATTTTTTTCTTTTTCTACTTTTTTCAAGAAACTTTTCATAAAAGAACTTTTTCCTGCTCCTCTATCCCCTATTATACTTATTATATTGTTAATATTAGTGTCTTTATTATTTTTACTCTCCAATAACTCTTGAAAAATTTTTTCAATTTTTTTATATTCATCTTTAAATAAGTAGTTCTCTTCTTCTTTTAATATTACTTCACTATATCGACCTAGATTCAATTTTTCTATCTCTATTATTTTCCCCATTTTTCCTCCAACTTATAACTTTTAATTTTTTATATTATTTTTATTTTAACAATTTTTTTACTCATAAATATACACCTTATAATAAAAGCTTAAAATTAGTGAGAGTCTAAAATACAAAAGTTTATTTTACATCATTTCCCCACTTAGTACATTATTTTTCTTAATTATACCACATGAAAAAAGCTAGGCAAATTAAAAAGAGTTCAAGTCTTTATTTTATAATTAAGTCCATTTCTAACTTTTTTAACTCATCTTCTATAAACACCTTTTCATAATCTTTATGCAGATAACTATACTCATACTCTTTAGAGTCAAAAGTTTTTTTTAGTATACATATTACAGGATATGCTTTGTGAGTTATCACTCCCATTTGTTGTTTTAATAAAGAGTTTGGATTATAGTAATTTTTCTCTTTTCTTAATCCTAAACTTATATTTTGTTTCCCAATAATCTTACTTGTTGATAGCTTTATATTCACATAGTTATTTGCATCATAATAACCTATATTACATGGTGTAAAAAATAAAGTATGATATTTTTCTATAATATCTAGTTTTAGACGAGTTGTTCCATTTGGATCAAAGTCAAAATCATTTAAACTTAACTTAGAATTTAATAATCTATCATAAAAAGCAGACTTTTTTATATTTAATTTAACCCCTGTTAAATGATGAAAATTTTCTTTTTTAAAAATAATTTTTCTTAACTGATAGTTATTATTCTCATTATAAATAATTAGATATTCGTGATTTTTTAAATATGTTTCATAATTTATAATCGCTATTTTCATTTTTTTTAAAGCTATTTTTTTATCCATTTTAGTTCCCCCTACTCAAAATAAAAGCCACTATAAACAAAAAGTTATAGTGGCTTTTATTTTATCTAGTTTTTCTGTTGCTCACCAACGGTACTGACTCTTATGTTCAGCTAATGTTTTAGGTTTTTCTGTTGCCTACCAACGGTGCTAACTCTTATGTTCAGCTAATATTTTGAGTTTTTAAGGTGCTAGACCACCTATGTTTACTTATATTATACTATATAATATAAAATTGTAAATAATTATTTTAGCTATTCTATTCAACTTTTTTAAGCAGATAAAATTTACAGAGCTTATGATTTACTAAATATATTACGATAATGCCGAATTAATTATATGTTATTGACTTTTTGTTTATTAAACCTTTTATATCTCCTCTAAAATCAGATCATTTCTCATTAAATCCTCATAAGTTTCCCTTTTAGAAACTAGGTAGCTTTTCCCATTTTTTACAAAAACTACAGCTGGTTTTAAAGCTTTATTGTAGTTACTACTCATTGAGTGTCCATAAGCCCCTGTACAACTAACAAGAACTAAATCCCCCTCGTCACACTTCCCTAACTTTGTATCCTTTATAATTACATCCCCAGACTCGCAACACTTTCCAGCTAAAGAGATGGTCTCCCTCTTCTCCTCATTTAACCTATTAGCTACAACACTTTCATACTTAGCACTATAAAGAGCTGGCCTTATATTGTCTGTCATTCCTCCATCTATAAAGACATACTTCTCTCCACCAAAGGTTTTCTTCTTTCCTCCCACTGTATAAAGAGTACTTCCAGCTTGAGCAACTATAGAACGCCCTGGCTCTATTGACACCTTTTCAACACTAAAGTTTTCAGCCTCTAAAGTTTCCTCTAAAGATTTTATAATTTTTTTCATCAACTTTTTCAGATCTACATCTGTATCCTCTTCTGTATATCTAACTCCAAACCCTCCACCAAGATTTATCTCAGGTATTTTTATATTCAGCTTTTCTGATATCTCTTTTGTGAACTTAACCATAGTGTCTATCCCCTCACCAAATGCTAGTTCATCAAATATCTGTGACCCTATATGACAATGAAATCCTAAAAAATTTAGCTCCTCTTTTTCCACTATATCTCTTACAATCTCCACTATATCCCTATCGAAAATAGACTCTCCAAATTTTGAAGTGTGTTTTGCTGTTTTTATATACTCATGAGTGTGAGCATCTATTCCTATGTTCAGTCTTAGCATCACATCTATTTTTTTCCCCAATCTTTTACAAACTTCAGCAACTTTTTTTGCTTCAAATCTATTGTCTAAAATTATGCTTCCTATTTCACTGCCTACACACATCTCTAACTCTTCTATAGATTTATTGTTTCCATGCATATGAACCTTTTTAGAATTAATTTTAGTGGATAAAATTGTTTGTAGCTCCCCTGCTGAAACTGCATCTATATGCAATCCCATTCTATCTACTACTTGAACCATTGCTTTTGACAGATAAGCCTTTGATGCATAAACAATAGTCGTTTTAAACTTCTCACTATGAAATCCCTCTTTTAAAGCCTTTATCTTCCTCTCCATAAGCTCTAAATCATATATATACAGCGGTGTTCCATACTCTTTTTGTAACTGTGTAACTAAAACTCCACCAATTTCTAAAACTCCGTTAATATCTTTCATAGTTCCTAAGTATTTCATATTTAGTCTCCTTTTTCTTCATAATCTTTTAAAGCTATCTGTGTATACTTAAATCCCATTATAATTAAAGGCACGTTTATATATACCATCATTATATTTGTTAAATCACTTATTATCCAAATATTATCTAACTCCGCTCCTGACCAAACACATGCCACTCCAAAAGGGATGAAAACCAGTGAAGAGATTAGTTTCATAATATTTAAAAACACCCTGTTTCTTGATATCTCTGTTGCTGATACTTCTACAAAGGCTATCATTCCTAAAATCGTTGAGAAAGCAAACATTCCATAACATAGAGCAACTAAAAACTGAATAGGTTTCTCTAACATTGTAGGAGATAATACTTTTAGTGATGTTATAAAATAACCTAGCTTATCGCTTCTTAAAGCCATAAAATCAAAACCATCTAAGTTCCAAAGGTTAGCAATTATAACTAGGAATCCAGAGATTGTACAAATTACAAAAGTATCTACGAAAACTCCAAAAGATTGAATAAACCCTTGTTCCACTGGGTGCTTTGCATCTGCTGCTGCCGCTGCCATGGTAACAGTTCCCTGCCCAGCTTCGTTAGACATAAGACCTCTTTTTATACCTTGTTGCAACGCAATTCCCATAGCTCCTCCAAAAATAGCTTCTGGACTAAAGGCTCCTTTAAACACAGCTGTAAAGAAGTATGGTATTTTATCTATGTTTATCACTATTAAAAACAGTGCTATTATAAAATATGTCACTGCCATTATTGGAACTATAAAATCTGTAGCCAGTGCAACTCTTCTAATTCCTCCAAAAATAATTATTGTTGTAATTAAAATTATACTTAAACCTATTACTATGTATAGGATATCTGTTCTAGCATAAACATTTCCTGTGATTTGACTAGCTACTGATCCAAATGCTGTGAACATATGAAACACTTGAGATGGGAGTGTAAATAGTGCATAGAAAATATACGCCACTGCTATTACAAATCCAGCTAACTTACTGTTATTTAGTAGTCTTCTACCGTAGTAAGCTATCCCCCCCACATAGTCATCTTCATTTTTTTCTTTAAAAATTTGAGAAAGTGTAGCCTCTACAAAACACGTTGCCATTCCAAAGAATGCACTGACCCACATCCAAAATAGTGCTCCAGGTCCTCCTGCTAAAACAGCACCTGTTACTCCCATTATGTTTCCTGGCCCTATTCTTGTGGCACTACTCAGTAAAAAAGATGCCATTGGAGATATTCCAATTTTAGTTTCATTTTTTCTTTTCAGAATATCTACTCCTCTTTTAAAATACTTAACCTGTACAAAATTTAGTTTCAATGTGAAATATAATCCACACCCTATCAGCAATAAAATAGCCAGTGAAAACTCCCCTATTATTGGAAGATTCTTATAAAATTCAATGTTTCTTGGAAACTCCCACAGAAAATCTGTTATTGGATTTAAAAAACTAAAAACATCATTTACCCTACTTAAATAACTCATATTCAACCCCTCACTTTTTTCATTTTTTTACAACTTTTCATATATTTTATATTTTTCTAATAAAAAAAACTACCAAAAAAAAATTAATGGTAGTTTTTGTAAAATTTCACTATATTATATATAAGAAAATTGTTTTACAACTTTGGATAGCACAACATTAGATATCTAATGACAGTTATATAGATATTTTCTATATCCCCAATAAAAATTTTGACGGATTTTTATTTCGGCAAATTCCCCTTTCAACTGACTTCAAAGCTTTGTCTAGCTCCACCAACTTACTCTTGTCCTCTGCAACCTCTACCTTTGTATTTTTTATTAGACACATAATATCACACAAAAAAATTTAAAGCAAATTTTTTTATTAAAATTTCTAAATGGTCGTTGTTACTTTTAGATGAAAACATAATAAGAGTAGAGATTTTCTCTAGAGATTTTCCTCTTTTAAAAGAAGATGGATGTTAGAAAATCTTTTTAACGAGTTATTGTCTTTTTTTATAAATTCCCACGTCTCTAAATAACTACCTTTTACAGCAAACTCTTCACTTCTAATAAAATCTTTGAACTCATCAAAATTATCTTCATATTGATCATTAAACTTTTCTGCAAAAAATTTTTTTTGATTATCTGGAACACCAATTAAATTATGAAGAACATGCTCTTGATTACATGAAAAATAATAGAGAGAATAGTCTAAAGAAACGTTAATCCTATTAAGACAAGACAGAACATTTAAATTTTTAGCCTTTCTTTCATTACGTTCTACTACTTTTTCTATACGTGGAGCTAATATATAGGTTTCAGTGTATTTAAACTCCTGTATTTCAGATGATTGCTTTATTGCATCTTCATTAATATATGCACCATCCATATCTACTATTACTATCACAACTTTTTTTCTAGCCATTATTTACCACTTCCAGCTTTTTTAAAAGCTTTTTTTATTTCATAGCTATCAGTTTCATTATACAACTCATCCTTTTTATTACTACTTCCAAGCATTACATTTTTCATATATACATTTCTGATATTATTTGTAACTTTTATATTTGAAAGTTTTGTATAATTATTTTCTTTATCAGTTGTTGTAAAAACTAAGTTATCTTTATTAAGTACTTCTAAAGGTCTTAGATTATGAGAAGTAAAAATAAGCTGTCCTTTTCCATATTTAGAAACAATTTCCAATATTTCACCTAAAAGATATTCAAATATTCCAGCATCTAGTTCATCAACTACCAAGCAATAATCAGAATTATTATAAACGACAGTAAATGAGCTTAGTATTGAAATTATTTTTTTAATTCCATCAGACTCATATCTTAATGGAATTTCTACATCTCCATTTTTAGAAAACAATTGAAATTTTACCATCTGTGATGATTTCTCATTAAACGACCTTGAAAGTTCTTTAGTAGTAACTGTTAATCCAGGAATTATTTTACTTAAAACTATATTCATTTGCTCTAAAACATTTTGAATGAGATTGTACTCATCTAGTAGAACCTCATTAGGCTGATTTAAATATAATCCTATCTTTCCATGAGATACTTTATCATTATTACTATGTCTAAAACTTAATGGAATAAGAAAGTTTGCATTAATCACTCCTGAATCTCTATTTTCTACAACAGTTAAGTTCATAGCTCCGTAATATCTCATAGCTTCTAAAACATCAGTTAGTTCTTTAAAATTATCTTTTGGTAGTTTATCTAAAAAAAATTTTGAGAAAATTAAACTCCTTCTTTCACTTTGCAATCTATTTTCTAAAACTCTAAACTCTACTCTTGTATCTTCATCAGAAATAAGATAATCTTTTAAATTTTTAGGTGAAATTTCCTTTGTACTGAAAAAAGCTCCTAACACCTTATATCTTTTACCTTTTTCTCTAGGTAAATCCAAAGAATAAATCTCTTCATCTATTACTCTAAAATCATGTTTTAATACATCACTATCATCATCTTTTACAGTTGATTTTTCTAAAGTAACCTTATATTTTATTGAACTTAATTTATCTTTAATAAATGCGTAAAACTCATACTCTAAGTCTGCGCTTACAGCATCTGCTGATATTAAGTTTATTGTATCTTTAGGTAACCTTTCTCCAGAAATCAAAATTTTTAATATATTTAAAGATTCAACTACTGCTGTCTTTCCAGATCCATTTTGTCCATAAATACCTATTATATCTGATTGCTTAACATATCCACTTTCATCTATCGATTGAGGCAATTCTATAGAGCCATTTTTTACATTTTTTATATTTTTTATACTTATAGATTTTAATCTAGTAACTGATTCCATATTACACTTCCTTTCTAAAAATTGAAAATTGGAATAAAATATTCTTTTTTATATTTTAAGCTTTTTTTTGAAAAATTGCAAATTAAAAAATTACTGATAATCTCCTGAGGTCACTTCCTCTACCCACCCTTGATTATCCAAATACCATCTAATAGTTTTTTCTATTCCCTCTGTAAATGGTGTTTCAGGATACCATCCAAGTTCTGTTACTATCTTAGTTGGATCAATGGCATATCTTGCATCATGCCCCAATCTTTACTTAAACTTCCTAAAATAAATGAGGTAGGATATTTTATCCTACCTCACCTTGTAAATTAATACAGTTATCAGATGGGCAGCATATCCAGCATATCTGTTTACTTAGTTTCCCAAGTGTGCAGGGTGCCTTTCCTGCTCGTTAATAACTGTATCTTCTGTATTTCATATCTAAAACCTTATTCTATTACCATCATTTTAAAAATGAACTGTAAAACTTATTTTTAATATATTCTCCCACAAATATCGGAATTGAGCTTAATACTGCAACTTCTGAATTTCCTTCTATATATTTTTCTTTTTGAATTGCAAAAATTTTCTCTTGATTAATATTTAGTAAATCTTTCTGCTCTTGAACCTCAAATTTTCCATTTAATATATAATTTAATTTCTTCAAATGACATTTTATAATATCTTGCCATATTTCAAATGTATACACTGTTATATTCTGATATCTCGAAGCTCCATCTTTTGCAACAACATCCTTGTATGAACTTCCTTTTTTTATCTCATAAGTTGCATCTTTTAAATCATCTCCATCTAAAGTTTTTATATGTTTTAAACTCTCTATCATCGGATAATTTATATATAATTTTCCTTCTATTGTTTCATTATTAAAATATTTTAACATTTCTATTATTTTTTTATCGTCTGCTAAAGAATCGTGTCCATCATAATCAAAAAATAAATAAATCGCAATATAGTCATCAGGATTTAAATCCAGTCCTTCTTTGTCATTTAAAATTTCTACTATTTTCAAATCTTTATCTGAAGACATTCTTTCATACAGTTTATAAATGTTCGTTTTATATGATACAATCTCTTTAGCCCTTATTTCTTTTAAAATAACTTTATTTAAACTACATATAACTTGGTGTTCTGTAACTTCTCCTTCTACTATAAATAATATTTTACTCATCAAATCCACCATTTCTATAGATTTTCTCTATATCATGTGCTTTTTGTAAAGATCTATCTGACCAATCTTCTAAGGATTTTATTTTATTATTTTCTATTTTAAAATAACAATCTGGTCTTAAAATTCTATTATTTATTAAAGATGTAGTATGTGTTGTAACTATCGCTTGAACACTTTCAATTTCTATAATTTTTTTAAAAACAAAACGAGCCAATTCAAAATGATAATGTGCATCAAATTCATCTATATAGACAAAAGATAACTCCTTAAATCTCTGAACCCAAAAAAATAATAGTAGTAAATCTTTCGTTCCTGAAGAAGCAATTTCTTTAAACGGTATTTTTTTATCATTATCAAATTCAAAAGCTATTAATTTTTCACTGCCATTATTTATAACGGCTAATTTGCAATCTATCCCAGCTTCGTTAAAAAAATTTTCTAAACTTTCCAATTGATTACTCTCTATTAAAACTTTATCCAAAGTTTCTATTCCATTAGTATATCCTAAGTACAAATTCCCTTCAACACTTTTAAAAAACAACATATTATCTACAAATTTAAAAAATCTAGATAATATTGAATTACTTGCTAATAGTACATTATTTCTAACATATTTGACCACTGCTATTTTATTTTGTCCTATTTTTTTATTTAAATTTTTAGCTTCCAATAAATTAAAAATAGGTTCTTCCTTTTCTCTTCTATCATATTTTATTATTACTCTATCATTTATTTTTAACTCTTCATCCAATATTGTATTATAGTCACTTTTTTTATAATTATACTCTACTATACTACTTCCTATTTGAAAAATATATGTAAATTCTGCATAATCCTGACTTGTTCCTGCTGATAAATAATTTTTATATAGACCTGTTTGAATCTCTTTATCTGTTAAGTTCTTAACTATATCAAATAATGCCAACCCTAAATTACTCTTACCAGTTGCGTTTTTACCATAAATAGCTGCTTTATTTACTATATTATTTTTTATTATATTTTCATTAAAATTATATTCTAAATTTACATTTGAAAAATCTATCTCTATCTCATCTTTAAAATTTTTAAAATTTTTCACTTTAAAGCTTTTTAACATCAGTTGCCCTCCTACTAAACTCAATTCTACAACTCATTATAGTATAACAAAATTTCATATCATTTGACTAGAGAAAAGAAAAGCTACTGATAATCTCCAGAGGCCACTTCCTCTACCCATCCTTGATTATCTAGATACCATCTAATAGTTTTTTCTATCCCCTCTGTAAATGGTGTTTCAGGATACCATCCAAGTTCTGTTACTATCTTAGTTGGATCAATGGCATATCTTGCATCATGCCCCAATCTATCTTGCACATAAGTTATTAAGTCATAATTGATGTTAGCTAAATCCGTGCTTAAAACCGCCTGATATTTTGGCTCCTCTCTCATGATTCTAGCTATTGTATCTATAGTAAGTTTTACTATGTTGATATTTTGCTCCTCATTAAATCCACCAATATTATAGATTTCATGTGCCTTAGCATTAGATATTACCATATCGATACCTTTACAGTGATCCATTACGTATAACCAGTCTCTAACGTTATCTCCCTTTCCATAAACAGGAAGTTTCTTTCCAGCTAAAATATTTTTAATAATTAGCGGAATTAACTTCTCTGGGAAGTGATATGGCCCATAGTTATTTGAACATCTTGTTATATTAAATGGAAACTTATATGTTTCTCCATAAGC
>NZ_JBOFXD010000030.1:0-5546 GCF_051653945.1 Cetobacterium sp. | reverse complement strand
GATTAGCCAATGAAACTGTTTGGGATAATTTATATAATCGTTTTGCTTATGGAACATCTGGGGCTGGGATACTATTATCTTTTAAAGCTGATAATTATGAGATGGGTCAAATTATCGAAAAAGAAAAAGGTAAAGAAGTTGGATTTAGTGTAAGTGTTTTAGGAACAGATGAGTTAAAAGTTGAGGTACTTTGTAATAATAAAGTTATAATAGAAAAGGAATCTATTAATAGAGCGTGTGATTTTGTTTTTATTAGAGAGGTTGGAAAAAAAGAAGACTTCTATTATGTAAGAGTTACACAAAAAGATGATCATCAAGCTTGGGGAAGTCCAATTTGGATAAAAAATAAATATTAAAATTTATAAAAATAGTAGTTCGCAAAAGAATGTGAACTGCTATTTTTTATTAAAAAATAAGTATTGACATTGAAAAAATTTAAAGGTATATAAATAACTTACAAGACAAAATAATTGATATTAATGGAGGTTGTATGAGTAAAGTTAGAAATGAAACGATTGTTTTAGAAAAAGAATCCTCAGGTATAGCCAATAAAATTTTAGATTTATTTGAAAGAGTAGGAAATAAGCTTCCAGACTCTGTTACAATTTTTGTCATATTATGTTTTTCAATTTTAGTAATTTCTTATTTTTGCAATATATTTAACGTTACAGCTCTCCATCCAATAACTAAAGAATCAATCGTTGTTAACAACCTATTAAGTAAAGAAAATTTAAAACAGATTTTGGTTGAAATGATAAATGTATTTCAAACTTACCCGCCTCTTGGAGTTGTTTTAGTTGCCATGATTGGAATTGGTGTTGCTGATAAAAGTGGATTATTAGAAACTCTTTTAAATAGTGTAATGATAAAAGTTCCAAAAGGTGTAGTTTACTACGCAGTTGTTATTATGGGATTAATTTTTACTGGAATTGGAGATGCTGGGTTTGTTGTTTTACCCCCGTTAGCGGCTTTAATATTTTTAAAACTTAATAAAAATCCAATTATAGGAATACTTTTGGCATATGCAGGAGCAGCCATAGGATTTTGTTCAGGATTATTTGTAAGTTTAAATGATATATTAATAACATCATTTACAATTCCTGCAGCTCAGACATTAGATCCATCTTTTATGAGAAGTCCAGCAATGACAATATTTTTTAATATGCTAAATGCTTGTTTACAAATGGTTATAATAACTTTAGTTACAAAAAAATTTATAGAACCAAGATTTCCGTTTGATGAAAGTTTAAGTGAAGATGATGACGATAAAATTGGAGATTTAGAAAAAAAGGGACTAAAATATGCAGGGTATTCTTTAATAATATATTTTTTATTCGTTTTGTCTTTAACTATTGGGAAGTCGGCTTTTTTAAGAGATTCTACAGGATCACTAGTATCTGTTAAATCTCCATTTATGGGTGGGCTTATTATAATTATGATGCTTGCTTTTATGATTCCAGGAGTAGTATTTGGAAAAGTAACAGGGAAAATTAAAAATGATAAAGATATTGTAAAAATGGTAGGACAAAGTTTAGGAGAGATGGGTGGCTATATATTTATAGTTTTTGTAGCTGCACAATTTCTTAATCTCTTTGGAAAAAGTAATTTAGGTATTGTTTTAGCCATAAAGGGAGCTGAAAAACTTAGTCAAACATCACTTTCTGGGATTCCGCTAATGATTATGTTTATATTCTTAGTAGGATTTATAAATCTATTTATAGGAAGTGCGTCGGCTAAATGGGCGATACTATCCCCTATTTTTATTCCGATGTTTATGTTACTAGATTATGATCCATCTTTGACACAGATAGCTTACAGAATAGGAGACTCATCTACAAACATGATATCTCCACTGTTTCCATATTTACCACTAATTTTAGCAGTTTGTAAAAAATACGATAAAAATTTTGGAATAGGGACTCTTGTTGCAAACATGATTCCATATGCTCTTGCAACTTTATTAGGAAGTATATCCCTTTTAATTGTGTTTGTAATGTTTGAATTTTCTTTAGGAATATAAAGTTACGTTGGAGGTAGAAATGAAAAAGAGAATACATGCTCTTGCTAAAAAAAACTTAGAAAAAGTGAGAGCAATAAGAAGAGAACTACATCAATATCCTGAACTTGGATTTCAGGAGTTTAAAACTGCTCAAGTTATCAAAAGAGAGCTAGATTCTTTGGGAATTCCATATAAGAGTGAAGTTGCTAAAACAGGTGTAGTTGCTTTAATTGAAGGAAAAAATCCAGGGAAGACAGTTTTACTTAGAGCGGATATGGATGCACTTCCAATTAACGAGGAAACGGAGTGTGAGTATAAATCTTTAATTCCTGGAGCTATGCATGCATGTGGTCATGATGGACATGTGGCTGGACTTTTAGGAGCTGCTATGATTTTAAATGATATAAAAGATGAATTATCAGGTAACATAAAACTGGTTTTTCAACCAGCTGAAGAGGGACCAGGGGGAGCTAAACCTATGGTTGATGAGGGTATACTTGAAAATCCAAAAGTGGATGCTGCTTATGCATGTCATATATGGCCAAACTATCCTGCTGGAAAAATTTTGTTTAAAGATGGAAATTTAATGGCTCATCCAACAGGTTTTGATATAGAAATTTGTGGTATTGGTGGTCACGGGTCAACCCCTGAAAAAACGGTAGATCCTGTCATAATAGGATGTCAAGCAGTTATAAATTTTCAAAATATTATAAGTAGAAATATATCAACACTGCAACCAGCAGTTCTATCTTGCTGTAGTATTAAAGCTGGTGAGGCTGGAAATGTAATTCCTGATAAGTTAACTATAAAAGGGACAATTAGAACTTTTGATGAAAATCTTACAGCAGAGATTTTAGAGAGAATGGATAGTATTTTAAGTGGACTTTGCACTGCATATGGTGCTACTTATAATTTTGGTATTGAAAGAATGTATCCAACTTTGAAAAATGATTCGAGTATATTTGATTTAACTAAAGAATCTTTAGCAAGTGTAGTAGGAGAGGAAAATGTGATTTTAATGAGTGAACCTCTTATGGGATCAGAAGATTTTTCTTATATATCAAATGAAGTACCTAGTAATTTCTTTTTCATTGGAACGAAAGATGGTCAAGAGGAGATAGAAACACTTTTACATCACCCAAGATTAAAGTGGGATGATAAACATTTAGAGGTTAGTTCTAAGGCTCTTGCGCAAGTTGCGTATGATTATTTAGAAAATTTTAGATAGGTTAAAATAAAAATGCAGTGAATAGACTATAATTCCACTGCATTTTTTTACTATTTACTTTAATCCAGCCTTAACTTCGTCAGCCATTTTCTGTGTAGTTTTTATTCCACCAGTTGCATTATACCAAGTTTCTGCATCTAAGAAAATAATGTTTCCATTTTTATAAGCTTTCGTTGCTTTGATAATGTCATTATCAAAAGCTTTGTTAGCTGATACATCCCCACCGTTTACAGCATTTCTATCTACAACAAAGATATAATCAGAATCTTTTTCTAATAGATATTCAAAGTTTATTTTGCTTCCGTGAGTTGAAACAGCAACTTCATCAACTGGTTTAAAACCAAAGTGGTCAAAGATTATTCCAAATCTTGATTTTAATCCGTATATTGACAGCTTTCCATTGTTTGATAGAACAACCACAGCATTTAGATTTTTATTACTTACATTTTCTTTGATTTCGTTTAAGTTATTTTTGATTGCATCCAACTCTTTTGTCAACTCACTCTCTTTTGAGAAAATCTCTCCAATAGTTTTAATGTTAGTTTTAAGAGTTTCTAAATAGTCATCTCCAGTTGTTGTTAATCCAACTGTTGGAGCTATTTTTGATAGTTGCTCGTAGAATGGTTCCTGTCTTCCAGAGATAATGATTAAATCTGGTTTCATCTCATAAATTTTTTCTAAGTTAGGATCTTTTAGTCCACCAAGATTGATATATTTTTCATCACTATATTTTTCTAAAAACTTTGGTAGACTTTCTTTTGGTAATCCTATGATTTCAACACCTGTAGTGTCTAACATTTCAACAATTCCATAGTCAAATACGATAACTCTCTTTGGATTTTTAACAACCTCAGTTGTTCCCATTACATGATTTATAGTTATCTTCTCTCCAGCTGTTACCTCTTCAGCACCAGATGTTAGGTAGAAAAATATACCTACACATATTGCTGTAACTAGAGCTAGTAAACCTAATATTTTTTTCATTTTCTCCTCCTAGAAGTACACACATATATTTTTTTTATTAATCTCTTCAATATGGAATGGCATCTCATAAAGTTTTTCCAATCTCTCTTTAACAACTACATTTTGCGTCTTATCCATATGTTTTAATTTTCCATTTTTCATTGCTAATATATAATCTGAGTAAACAGATGTAAAGTTTATATCATGCATAACTATAACTATTGTTTTATTAAAATCTTTTACAAGTTTATGTAAAATTTTCATCATAGCTACAGAACTTTTCATATCTAAATTATTTAGTGGCTCATCAAGAAATATATATTTTGTATTTTGAGCAATGGTCATAGCTATATAAGCTCTTTGTCTTTGTCCACCACTTAGCTCATCTAAATACTTATCTTTAAACTCTCCAAGATTCATATATTCAATAGCTTCTTCAATAATTTTTTTATCTTCTTTATTTAGTCTTCCACCACTGTGAGGGAACCTTCCAAATGATATTAACTCATATACTGTAAGTCTTACATTTGTAGTATTCTCCTGTTTTAGCGTAGCGATTGTTTTAGCTAGTTCAGCTTTATTCCACTCACCAATAGCTTTTCCATCTATTTTTATTTCACCAGAATCTAACGGAGTTAAACGGCTGATCATATTTAATAAAGTACTTTTACCAGCTCCATTTGGTCCTATTATACAAGTTATCTTTCCCTCAGGAATATCTGTTGTAACATTTTCCACAACAAATTTTGATCTATATGATTTATTTACATTTTTTATCTCAATCATTTTATCCTATTCTCCTCTCTTTTAATAAAATCCATAGTAGATACATTCCACCAACAAAGTTGATAACTGTTCCTACAGGGAAACTATTATTAAATATTTTTTCTACAATTAGCTGTCCTATAATTAGAGATAGAATACTCATAAAAATAGAAGCCACAACTAAATACTTGTGTTTATAAGTTTTTAATAACTCTTTTGAAATATTAACTGTTAAAAGTCCTAAAAATACAACTGGTCCAACTAAAGCTGTAGATATAGAAACTAACAGTCCAACTATTGTCAGATTTTTTCTTAAAAGTCTTTTATAATCTAATCCTAGATTGATAGATTGGCTGTACCCTAAGCTCATAACATCTAAAGTTCTCATATCCTTTCTTAACCAGAAAAATATAAGGGCAACAATGACATAGGCTATTGAAAGTAGTGTTGTATTAACTCGACTGTAACTTGCAAATAGGCTACTTTGTAAAACTAGAAATTCATTTGGATCCATTATCATTTGAATTCCGTTAGATAAACTATCTAAAAAAGTTCCTACAATCATTCCAATTAAAATCATATAAAGTAGTT